>JBHHWB010000159.1:0-1560 GCA_046756305.1 Gemmatimonadota bacterium | reverse complement strand
TCCCGCCCTCCCACGTTCGTCGCCGGGAGCACGAAGTCGAATGAAGCTGGACCTCCACATCCACACCAACGCCTCCGACGGCGCCTGGCCTCCCCGCGAGGTCGTGGCCGCCGCCGCGTCCGGTGGGCTCCATGTCATCGCCGTCGCGGATCACGACACCACGGCGGCGGTGGCGGTGGCCCGGGCAGCGGGGAGGGAGCGCGATGTCCAGGTGATCCCGGCGCTGGAGATGAGCTCCACCTGGGAGGATCGGGAGATCCATATCCTGGGCTACTACGTGGATCCCGAGGACGCCGGGCTGCGGGAGCACGCGCGCCGGGCCGCCACGCTGCGGGAAGCGCGGATGCGGGAGATGGTGAGCCGCCTCTCCGCCCGGGGCGTGGAGGTCCCCTTCGGCGAGGTGGTGGAGGCCGCGGGCCCCGAAGCCGGGGCGCTTTCCCGGCCCCACCTGGCCAAGGTTCTGGTGGCGCATGGCTTCGCGTCGTCGGTGGCCGACGCCTTTAACAGCCTCATCGGGGATCAGCACGCCGCGTTCGTTCCCACGCGCCTGCAGCCCCCCGAGGCCGCCATCGAGCGCATCCTGGCCGCCGGAGGACTGCCGGTGTGGGCGCATCCCCCGGGAGATCTCGTGGATTCGCTCCTGGGGACGCTGCGAGGGGCCGGTCTGGAGGGCCTGGAGGTTTACCGACCCAATCACCGGCGCAACGACGTCCTGCGCCTGGAGGAGGTCTGTCGCACCACGGGACTGGTGGCCACCGGCGGGTCGGACTGGCACACCCCGGACGGCGGTACGCGCCTGGGGGATTTCTTCGTCTTGGCGGAGGAAGTGCGGTCCTTTCTCGATGCCGGTGGAATGTAGTGAGTTTCCCGTGGGTTTCGGATCTCAAGCCGGCGACCGGGGCGAGCGGTCGAGGCGACGCAGGAGTGGTCTGACCCAGATGTGGAGACAGGTGGGGACTCGTGTTCTGCTGAGCCTGGCGCTGGGCTGGGGGCCGATGGCGTGTGGAAACGCACCCCTGGAAGATCCGGGCGATCATCCGAATGAGGGGGAATTGACGCCCCGGAGTTACCTGATGGGGTGGGCGCCCACTGCCCCGCGTCCCGATCTGGGATTGCTCCTGCGTACCATCGACTCCATGGCTGTTGTGTCGGAGGTCGCGCTGGTGCAGCAGGCGATTCCCTGGAAGGAACTGCTGGCCGGGGCGCCCATGGACAGCCTTCTCACCGACCGCCGGCTACTTGCGGACTATCTGAGATCCAAGGGATTGGAGGTGATGTTTCTCGTTGATCCCCTGGACGGACTGGACCGAACGCGAGAGGACCCGGGCTTGGTCGCTGTGGGCAGAAGCATTCGGGAGGCCGAAATCCGAGCACTTCACGACCGTTGGGTATTGGGAGTGGCGGAGCGGATTCATCCTTCTTTTCTGGGGTTGGCGTCCGAAATCAATACCTTGGCAGCGTTGGGCGACCCGGACTTGTACGGAGCGGTCCGGACCATGATCAACGAGCTAGGAGCCTGTCCGAGTAATGCAGCGGGCCGCGTTGGGGACGCCACGGCCC
>JBHHWB010000158.1:0-1616 GCA_046756305.1 Gemmatimonadota bacterium | reverse complement strand
GCCGGCTCTACCACTGGATCGAACCTTCCTGGCTCGTATCGATGTCCTCGCCCTCACCGCCTTCCAGCAGGACCTGCTCCACCTGTTCGTAGAGGAAGGCGCGGGCCTTGGGATCCCGGGGATCCAGTCCGTAGTGGTTGATGAGGAGGGTCTGATGCTGAAGCCACTCCTGCCAGCAGTCGGCGCAGATTTCCCGGTGGACCCGCTCTCCCAGCTCGTTGCGGAAGGGAGGGCGGGGAAGGCGGGGGCCCTCCTTGCCACAGCGGACGCATTGGATTGTTTCTGAGTTCATCTTGTATCTTCACCTGAACTTGACCGGAGGGGGCTCTGCATTTCCCCGCGTAGGTTCATCCCTACCCTCGGGGTTCCTTCCGGATCCGAATGCACGCGAAAAGGAGGCCGAGTGCCCAGAGCAGCCATTGTCGGAACCGGATTCTACGTGCCGGAGCGCGTCGTGACCAACGAGGAGCTCACCCATTACATGGACACCAGCGACGAATGGATCGTCGAGCGGAGCGGGATCCGGGAGCGCCGCTGGGTGCCCGAGGGCATGAGCGGAGCGGAGATGGCCAGACGCGCCACCGAGATGGCGCTGGAAGAGGCGGGGCTGGAGGTCGGGGACATTGACGCCATCGTTCTGGCCACCCTGAGCCCCGACGTCTTCTTTCCGGGTACCGGCGTCTTCCTGCAGCGGGATCTGGGCCTGTTCGGGATCCCCGCCCTCGACATTCGTACCCAGTGCTCTGGCTTCGTGTACGGACTTTCCGTGGCCGACGCCTGGATCCGTACGGGCCAGTACCGCACCGTGCTCCTGGTGGGGGTGGAGATCCAGTCCACGGGGATGGACATCAGCACCCGGGGCCGGGACATCGCCGTCCTTTTCGGGGACGGCGCGGGGGTGGCCATCCTTCAGGCGACCGAAGAAGAGGGGCGGGGCGTTCTCTCCACCCACCTTCATGCCGACGGGCGCTACGCTGAGGTGCTCTGGGGAGAGTTCGGTTCCAGCAAGCACCATCCCAGGATCAACAAGGAGGTCATCGACCAGGGCCGGCACTACCCCAAGATGCAGGGCAAGGAGGTCTTCAAGCACGCAGTGACCCGGATGCCCGAGGTCCTCATGGAGGCTCTGGACGCCAACGGGCTCGGCGTGGAGGACGTGGATCTCCTCATCCCCCATCAGGCCAACCTGCGCATCACCCAGATGGTCCAGCGGCGTCTCAAGCTTCCCGACGAAAAGGTGGTGAGCAACATCGACCGCTACGGAAATACTACGGCGGCCACCATCCCTATCGCCCTGGCCGAGGCGGTCCGGGGCGGCCGTCTCGAGCGGGGAGACCTCCTGGCCATGGTCACCTTCGGGTCGGGGTTCACCTGGGGGTCGGCGCTGGTCCGCTGGTAGCCCCTGGGCGGTGCGGCGAGGAGTACCGGGATACGGTGGGAAGGAAGGCCGGCGGGCTGCGGGCCGCCGCGGCGAACCGTGGACGGGTTTTGAGGCTCTGGTTATCTTGCTAGGAGCCTGTCCGAGTCATGCAGTGGGCCGCACGCAGGGGTCTTGTGTGTACTCATGGTAGGAACGACGACGCGTCGTAGCTGTAGCTACGGCAAGGAGGAGAGAC
>JBHHWB010000157.1:0-1636 GCA_046756305.1 Gemmatimonadota bacterium | reverse complement strand
GTAATTTAACCCAGGGGGTGCCTCTTTCCTACCTCAAGAATCGCTCAGTTTAGGAGTTGCAAAGGGCGAGGTGTCTGCCCTTCGTGCAACACACGTCGCATGGCCGAGGTCGCGGCGCACCTGACTGATCGGGTCCTGCCCTGGCTCCCGGTCCGCCAGTGGGTGCTCTCGGTACCGAAACGGCTGCGCCCCTATCTCCACAGCGATCCGAAGGTGGCGAGCGGCATCTTGAGGGTCTTCCTTCGCGGGATCCGCTCCACCTTGCACGCCACGAGTCCCGGGGCTCCAGCGTCTGTAGCCGAGTGCCAGATCGGCGCCGTCTCGTTCCTGCACCGCTTCGGCTCCAGCCTCAACGCCCACTTCCACTACCACGTCATCGTCCTCGACGGGGTCTTCTCGGAGTCCCAAGACGAAGGGCCGGAGTTCCACGAAGCCTCGGAGCTCGGAACGCGCCACTGGCAGGAGCTTCAGCGCACCGTCCAGAAGCGCGTGCTCCGGTACTTCCGCCGCCACGATCTCCTCGACGCGTCCACCACCGCCGACATGCTCACCTGGCAGGGCACGGGTGGCTTCAGCATCGACGCCTCGGTTCGCATCGAGGGGCACGACCGCCACGGTCTCGAGCGCCTCGTCCGCTACTGTGCCCGACCACCCTTCGCGCTCCACCGGCTCCACGCCATGGGCGGCAACGAGGCGCTGCGATCACCGGACGCCCAACTCGTCTACCGGCTCTCCGGTCCGACACCGGACGGGCGCACCGTCCTCATCCTGTCCCCCATGGAGTTGCTCCAGCGCCTGGCCCGGCTCGTCCCTCCACCACGTGTGCATCGCCATCGCTATCACGGGGTGCTCGCCCCGAACGCGCGACTTCGAGCCGAGGTGATCGCCCGACGCCCGAGCGAGGTCGTCGACCCACCCCTGCCCGAGGACGAGGAGCTCCAGCCTTCCGACGCCCGGAGCTCCCAAGCACCTGGGGGAACCCCATCCTTCGGGCGATCCGCCCGGATCCGCTGGGCCCAGCTCCTCGCCCGAATCTATGAGGTCCTGCCGCTGCTGTGCCCGAGCTGTGGTGGTGAGATGCGGATCCTCGCCTTCCTCACCGATCCCCCCGTCGTCCGCTCCATCCTCGTCCACCTGGATCTGCCCCACCGGCCCCCTCCCGTTGCACCCGCCCGTGGGCCACCCCAGGGCGATTTCCTTCTGGATCAGTCCCTCGGGGTCGATCCCACGGAAGCCGAGCCCGCTCCGGCCTTCGATTTCGACCAGTCGGGACCCGAGTTCGAGTTCGACCAGTCACTGCCGGGCCCGTTCGACGGCTGACCGAACGGCGGACATCCGCATCTGCCGGGGGGCTCCCGCCAACCCACCCGTCCGTCGCCACACGCCCATCCAAGCATCGGGACGACCGGGTTGCCCATGATTTCCTCGGTGCCCCCATTCACCCCGCCGTGCCCGGCCGTCGCCGCACGTCCTCAACTGGAGCGGCGCCGCCTGCCCCTCCCGCCACCCCCTCCTTGCCCGGCCGTCGCCGCACGTCCTCAACTGGAGCGGCGCCGCCTGCCCCTCCCGCCACCCCCTCCTTGCCCGGCCGTCGCCGCACGTCCTCAACTGGAGCGGCGCCGCCTGCCCCTCCCGC
>JBHHWB010000156.1:0-1665 GCA_046756305.1 Gemmatimonadota bacterium | reverse complement strand
CGGTACGGAGACGGCTGACGCCCTGGGCGTGAAGGTGCCGACCGTAGCGCCAGTGTGACGGGGGCAGTGATTAGTGATTTGTGATTAGAACCGGTTTCATAAGGCCCGCAGCGTGATCAGGATGCAGGCTGCGTGAATCAAGGCGAGGAACATCTTGACGTGGCGCTCCCACCGCACGACGAGACGGCGGTAGTTGTGCAGCTGGCGTCGCCACCTTTCTTCGCGGGCGAGAAGGTGGCGATCCCGGTCCCCATCGAGAGCCTCGAGAGAACACACGCCGTCCAGCTCGAGCCACTCATCATATGATGAGCGCCAAGGATGGGGAGTTCCGTGAGTGAGGGACTCTGGGGATAGGCGATGAAGGGGATCATCGTCGGTGGCGGAATTGCGGGCCTCACCGTGGCCGTCGCCCTGAAATGGCGGGGTATCGGGTTCGAAGTTCATGAGGCGGCTCCAGAGTTGAAGCCCGTGGGTGCAGGCATCGGTCTCGGACCCAACGCCATACACGTGTTCAGAGTCTTGGGAATCGAAGAAGTCGTGCGAGAACGGTCGGTCGAGATCAGGCGCGCGGGGCTCTACGACAAGAGCGGGCGGCCGGTCCGCCTGCTCAGCTACAGGGAGTTTCTCCGACGCGAGGTCGTTCTCGGTGGAGCCATCCACAGAGCAGCTTTGCAGGACGTGCTGCTCTCACGTCTCGGTCCGGGGGAAGTCCACCTGGGACGCAAATGCGTGTCCTTTACCCAGGATGACTCTTCGGTGACCGCCTTTTTCGAGGATGGCTCATCGGCGACAGGCGACATCCTGATCGGGGCGGACGGCATCCGTTCGGCAGTCCGGGAGCAGATCCATCCCCGGATGCCACTTCGCTATTCCGGCCAGACCTGTTGGAGGGGCATTTCCGATCTCCACCTGCCCAGCAAGTTCCGCAACATGTTGATGGAAGTCTGGGGAGGAGCTGCGCGCATGGGATTCATCGAGGTGGGCCGCGACAGGGTCTACTGGTTTGCCGTGTCGCTGGAACCCCAGGGCGGGCGGGACGATCTGGCCACAGTGAAGCAGAAACTTCTCGGAATGTTCGGCGATTTCACGCGGCCCTGCCCAGAGTTGATCGAACACACCACCGCCGATCACATCATCCGCAGCGATCTGTTCGATTTCCGGCCCGTCAAGAAGTGGTCCGATCGCCGAGTCTGCCTCATAGGGGACGCGGCCCATGCCACCACTCCAAACCTCGGGCAGGGAGGCTGCCAGGCCATCGAGGACGCACTGGCACTTTCCATCTGCATCGGGAAGTACGACGACGTGGAAACCGCCTTCCGGCGCTTCGAGAAAGCCAGATCGGTGAAGACGTCCTTCGTGGCAAACAACTCGTGGCGCTTGGGAAAGATGGCCCACTACCGCGGAAGCCTGGCACGCCGGGCTCGGGACTTCGTACTCAGGTATCTGCCGGCCGGCATTCAACGGGCCCAGTTTCACCGGATTGTGGACATGAGCTACCTCGACCGGCTCTGATCTGGGGCGGCTGCGGAGAAGCGTTGGAGGAACCGCCGGGCCGCGGCCTTCGCCAAGGCGGACGGGGCCTCCGCTGCGGGTCGTGCTACCATCCGCGTGTGCCTACATGAGAACCCAAACACCAGACTGATCCCAGCCGAAGCTGCGTCATGG
>JBHHWB010000155.1:0-1767 GCA_046756305.1 Gemmatimonadota bacterium | reverse complement strand
GGGAACGTCGAGGTAGATCGCATACCACGCGCTTACCGATCCTCGACTCACGCCTTCACCCTGACTGCCGTCAGCGGCACGGAAGGCGATGGGGATGGTCACGCCTTGTGGTAGCGATGGCGCACTGGCCAGATCGGCCGACAGCAGGGAACGGTCCAGTTGTAGCTGCCATTGGCCCTCCGAGAAGGCAGCACCATGCGTGACCATGCTGGTGTTAGAGGGCTGATGCGTCCCCAAACCGGCGCCCGTGCCTTCGCTCAGCCCTGAAGCGTTGGTCCACACCACCTCTGACACGAGGCGACGACGGTCGCCGCCGAGGAAGTACGGCAGGGCCATGCCCTCGCTCAACAGGAGGGGAAGCTGCATCACCAACCGATCCGGCCCTTGCGACTCGGGCAGGGGACCATCGACTCCCGTGACGGTGTTCCGCAACAACTGATAAAACTCGTCCCATTCCGGATCAGGGCTTTCGGTACGGTCGCTCCAAGTTATCCGCATGGCCAGCCGCTCACCGTCGTGTATCGCCTGAATCCACAACCCATCGATTCCGGGAATGAACTGCCGCGGGCCCTCGATGATCTGCCCGACCATGGGGATGAAATAGCGCTCCACACCGTCCCACAGCGGATCCTGCGGACCGGAAGGCATACCCTGTTCGGCCAGCGGCGCGCGGACTACGTCACGGACGCGTGGCTGATCCTGCGGCGCCAGGCTCTTCACGTAGTGGGCGACGAGCCAGAGCTGTTCGTCGGTAATGATTTCCGCTTCGAGGGCGTCGCTGTAGGACGGCATGGGCGTGCCGTCGAGTCCGGTGCGCATTCGGCGATAGATGTCCTCGACCGAACTGCCCCCGTTGAAGTTCCACGGTTCGGTGAGATCCGTGGCGAAGATCGGGAAGTCCCAGTCGTCCGCCAGAGTGGAGGCGGACTTGCCATCACCCCGTCCACTCTCACCGTGACACTTCAGACATTCTGTTTCTTCCCGAAAGAGACGCCGGCCCTCGGCGAGGTCGTCCTCCGAGAATCCGGGATCGGAGCTGAACTCGATTGGTGGCGGCGCCTCGTCCTCGAAGAATCGTGAGAAAGACTTGATGTAGGCGATGACGTCATCACGCTCGCCGGAACTCAGATGACCGTTCCACCCGGGCATGGACGTCCCGGGCATGCCGTCGTCGATCATTCGGCGAAGGTCGTCATCCGACGGGAGCTCTCCGCTGGCAGTGGTCCGGATCTGGTACAGGGCCCGGGTGAAGTCGCGCGGCCGGGGCAACATGTAGGCGGCCGCTTCGCCGTCTCCTTCTCCGGTTTCGCCGTGACAGCCGGCGCACCACTTGTCATAGACGACCTTCCCGCGCTCCGCGTCTTGCCCCGCGACCGGGGCGGCCGACAGGAAGGCCAAAAGGCCCGCCACTACTCCGGCACGGGGGCCAAACCAGTTGATCGCCCTACTCATGCCCACCTCCCTCACCACCCTCCTCCCAGGTCCTCGGATCCCAGCCAGACTGCTCGTACAGGAATATGATGACCGCCCAGATCTCGTCTTCCGTGAGAAACTCTTCCCATGCAGGCATGGCCGAATTCCAAGGCGCGCCTTCTCGCGGCAGTCCAGGCCCCCCTTTGGCAATGCGCCAGAAAACGAAACTCTCCGTCAGCTGCGCGATGGTCCCTGGATCGTCAAACGCCAGGGGTACCGGATTGAAGCCATGGGCGAAATGTCCCTGTCCGTCCAGGAGGTCACCATGGCATGGTAAGCAATTCTGGTTGTAGA
>JBHHWB010000154.1:0-1816 GCA_046756305.1 Gemmatimonadota bacterium | reverse complement strand
AAGACCCTCGGCATGAGCCCAGAGACGGCGGCCTTCTTGATCGGCTTCCTGTCGATCGCGAACGGCTTTGGCCGCATCATCGCCGGCTGGATGTCCGACGCCATGGGCCGCGGCCGGGCGATGATCGTCATCTTCGCCGTCACCACGGCGACCGTCATAGCGATCCCGTACATAGCCAACACGACAGTCGGGTTGGCGGTCGGGCTCATGGTCTGCGGGGCGGCATATGGGGCTAACTTTGCCCTGTTCCCCGCCGCGACCGCCGAGTACTTCGGCACCAAGAACCTGGGGGTGAACTACGCGTCCGTCTTCACCGCCTGGGGTATCGCCGGCGTCATTGGCCCGCAATCGAAGGCGGCTATGCTCCGGTCCTATCCCAAGGACGTGGCGGGACGGTTGGATGCGTACAATGCCGGTTTCAAGATTGCGGCCGGCTTGGGCATATTGGCGGTCGTGATGGCCATAGCCCTCAAGCCGCCGAAGGATGTCGCCCCTGCGGTCGCCACCGGCTCGTAACCTGCACAAGCTAGAGACCATCTGAAGAGAGAGGCTGTCGCATCCGCGACAGCTTCTCTTTTTTCCGTCATGCGCACACTAGGCTCATTTCGCTTCGGCAAGACCATCGTGCTGGCCCTCGCCCTCTGGCTGTGGGCTCCGGGGCCGGCCTGGGCCGCGGAATGCAGCTTCACCCGCGAAACGAGCGCGCCCTTCGAGGGCCCCGAGACCACCACCTTCATGCTCGACTGCGCGCTTCCCCTGCCGGCTGAGACGGTCTGGAAGACCCTGCGGGATTTCCCACGGCTGGCCGAAAATGGGGTGCGCCCCAAAGGGATTGATTACGCGCGCGTTCTCGACTCCGAGGCGGCCAAGCGCGAGGTGGCGGCGCGGCTGAAGACTCTCCCCCTGACGCCTAAGCCGGACCTTACCCGCCTACTCACGCTCCCCCTGGACCGTCCGCTCCTCTATGAGGAGTATTACCACGTCAATCTCTTTTTTATCTGGGGGGTGCGTCGCTTTGCCGCCGACACCTCCCGATCGGCAGAGGGGATCTATCGGCTGACCTTTGACAAGGTGAACGGGTTAGGCAGCGAGGCGGTCTCCCACGGGGGCTTTGAACTGACCGACGAGGGAGAGCGATCCCACCTGCGGTACACCCTCACCCTGAGTACTCATGGGAAGCTTGCGGGGGTAGGCCTCCTCAATTTGCTCCAGCGGGCGGTCGTGGGTCGGACCTATATTGACGGCTACCAAACGTACATGGAAGAGCGGGTCGCGGAGCTCGTCCGGGACGCACAACGCCTGGGCTCGGGCGACGGCAGCCGGGGTGGGTGATGGAGGGTGTCTCCCTCTACGTCTGGTTGACCTTCGGGTTTTTCCTCGGCTTCTGCATCACGGCTGGGGCACTCCTCTGGTTCTTCCGGCGGCGGGCGCAGGGGGTATGTGCGCCCCACGAGTGGGAGGCGGGTCCCGAGGGACGGCTCCGCTGCGCGCGGTGCGGCCTGGTGGCCGGTGAGCGGGACTGAGACGGCGTGTTCCCCGCGTGGGCCGGGAGGACCCAGCCATTGACGCCCGCGACATCCTTTCGGTATAGTGATGAGCATCATGAGCCATGGCGAGGATTATCGCGAAAAGCAGCTGCGCAAGGGGACCCGCTCCCTCGTGTTCGGAGCGGCCGTCCTCATCGGTCTCGCCGTGTATAAAATGGCCCAGCAGATCCCGCAATTGCAGGATTTCGAAACCCTGCTCGCCCTCGTGACTGGAGCCACGGTCTTCGCCCTCCTCCGCCGGTTCCTGCTTTAGGGTGGGGCAAACCGCA
>JBHHWB010000153.1:0-1859 GCA_046756305.1 Gemmatimonadota bacterium | reverse complement strand
CGTCTCCCTAAGGGGTGGATCCCGATCTATGATCCACTCGCCGGGCAGAAAGCGAGATGTATCCTCTCCCGATCATCCCCTGGGGCATGATCCGACGCGACACCCTTATACTTACGAATGTTGCGCAATCTTGCGCGTCGAGCTTTGCTTGTCATCCGGTGTGGGGAGAAATACGCGGGCCGCTGCGCCGATGAGGCGCGACCACCCGGGGCCACGGAGTTCATATGCACATCGTCACGTCGCTGCTCTTCCTTCTGAACGTCCCTCCCACCTGCGCGGCGCGGACCACGTATCACCTGCGGTATCCCGAAATCGGATCGGGCATCCTCCGGGTGGAGCTTGCCCTCTCCGGCCCCGTGACGGCTCCGGCGCATCTGGTCATTCCCAGGGCCGTTCCCATGGGGTACGCCAACGTGCGCTACGACCGCTTCGTCTCCTCCGTGAGGGCGTGGGATGCGGAGGGGAAGAGCCTTGCCGTGACGCGGGAAGAGGGGCCCCGCTGGTCGCTGGGGAAGGAGGGGGAGGGGGTGGCTCGGGTGACGTACACCGTAGACGTGGGCGAGATGGAACGTATTCTCCTCTCCGCGGCGGACGCCTCCCGGGCGCGCCCGGGATATGTGGGTGTGCTGGGCTACTCGGTGTTCGGATATGTGGACGGATGCCAGGGGCGCCCGTTGACGCTGGAGGTGACGGCTCCGGCCGGCTGGCCCGTCTTCTCCACCCTGGCTCCGGCGATGCCCCCGGGGGCAGATGCGGCAGCGTCTCCATCCCCTGCACCGGATACGCTGCGCGCGTCCGCTCCCCGCTTCTATGACCTGGCCGACGGCCAGGTCCTCATGGGGCCGGACCTGCAGGTTGCCCGCCTCGATGCGGCCGTGCCTCTTTACCTCGCCGTCTACGCCGAGGCCGGGGTGGACCTGTCGGTCATCGGGGAGCTGGCGCGCCGCGCCATGAACCGGGTGGTGGCCTATTTCGACTCCCGTCCGTTGAAGCATTACACCGTGGTCCAGGAATATCTCCGGCCCCTGTCGCCGGATCACGAATACGGCTTCAGCATGGAGCACATGGAGAGCGGCACCTTCTTTCTGGGGACGGACCGGGCCATCACCCGGGAGACCCCCGCCGCCCAGCGGGAACGCACGCTGGCGAACTTCGTCCACCACTTCGCCCACTCGTGGGTGCCCAAGCGATCCTACGGGGAGGGTTACTTCCCCTTCCAGTGGGAGCTGGCTCCTCTTCTGGAGACCATCTGGCTCAGCGAAGGGTTCGTCCGCTACCTCACCATCGAAATCATGGACGATCTGGCCGCGCAAGGCGGGCGGGCTTCCCGCGTACCCGCCCCTTCCGGCGTTCGGGCCCGTCCCGGCGCCCGGGCCCATCCCGGTGCCCGGTCCCGCCCCGGCGCCTACCGTGATTCGGTGCTGGCTTCGTACCGGAGGGCGCTGGACCGCATGCCGGCCTTCCTCAACCGCATGTCCCTGGTGGAGCTCTCCCGCACCGGTTCCACGACATACGGAGAGGATTTCCGGGTCGGCCGCAGCCTCTTCATGCGCGGAGCGCTCATGGCCGGGGAGATGGACGACACCATCCGGGCCGCCACCGACGGCCGCCGCCGTTTCAGGGACGTCCTGCGCTACCTGGTGGCGTGGAGTGCTGAGAACCGCCGCGCCTACTCCCTGGAAGAGCTTCCCGCCCTCTTCCGTCAGGCCACGGGCGTGGATGTGGAGGGGGTCTACAGGAGGTGGATGGGGCCCTACGGTACGGACGTCTCTTCCGGGCGGGACCGGGAGGCTGCGCCGCTCCCGGAGATCCCGCTCGCTCCGGCAATTCCTCTAGGAGCCTGTCCGAGTAATGCAGCG
>JBHHWB010000152.1:0-1995 GCA_046756305.1 Gemmatimonadota bacterium | reverse complement strand
CCCCGCGCAGATCCCGGCGTGCGCTGCTAACGCACCGGGCTCCTCCCTCGGGTTCGGGCGTCGAAGCGGTGACAGGGCATAGGATGTAGGATCTGGATCGGCGGAAAGAAACGATCGGTGAGACGGGTGAACTTTTCCCAGGTCATGGATGCCCGATGGCCGCGGCGCGAGAGCGTCTGTCGCCACAGGGCCTTAACGCGGGAGAAGAACCAGGTCACGCTTCGGGCGTTCAGCGGGACGGCGTAGTAGTTCAGGTGCCCGGTGAGCACCCGGTTGAGCCACGCCCCCGTCACCGCGATGGGATCGTGCCGGCGTTGGCGCAATTCCATCTTGATCGCCTGGAGTTGTGCCCGCATCCGTTTCTTGATCGTCTTGCGCCCGATGACGAAGGCACCGGTGATCCGCGATCGCGTGCAGAAGTGGGTGAAGCCGAGGAAGTCGAAGGTCTCCGGCTTCCCCTGCCCCAGCCTTCTGCGTTGCTCGGCCGCATGGCGACCGAAGCGGATCAGCCGGGTCTTGTCCGGGTGCAGCGCCAACTCGAACTTGCGCAACCGTTCCCGCAGGTCGTGGAGAAAGGCCTGCCCCTCACGCTCATGCTGAAAGCCGAGCACGATGTCATCCGCGTAGCGGATGACAATCACGTCGCCAGACGCCCGTTTCCGACGCCAGGCGTGGGCCCATAGGTCGAACGCATAGTGCAGGTAGATGTTCGCCAGGATCGGTGAGATCACCGCCCCTTGTGGCGCTCCCCTGCTGCTGCGTGTGACCCGGTTCCCGTCCGTGATGCCCACCTTCAGCCATTTCGCGATGAGGCGCAGGATGCGCTTGTCCGCGATACGGTGCCGGAGGAAGCGGAGGATCCAGTCATGGCTCATGGCATCGAAGAAGCCCTGGATATCCGCGTCCAGCACCCAGTTCACCTGTCTCCGGTAGATCCCGGCGTGGAGGGCGTCCAGCGCGTCGTGCTGACCGCGCCCCGGCCGGAAGCCGTAGGAGAAGCCCAGGAAGTCCGCCTCGTAGATCGCTTCCAGAACAAACACCACCGCCTGTTGGACGATCTTGTCCTCCAGGCACAGGATGCTGAGCGGCCGCTCCGACCCGTCCGGCTTCGGGATGTAGCTCCGTCGTGCCGGCCGGGCGCGGTAGCTGCCCCGGTGTATCCTGGCGTGCAGGTCTGTCAGCTTCTCGTCGAGGTCTTCTCCATAGGCCTGCCACGTCACGTCGTCGATCCCCGGCGCCGCGTTGCGCTTCAGCGCGAAGTAGCTCTGCTCCAAGAGGTCGATGGTGATGTGATGCTGCACGGCGGTGAACCGTACGTCCCTACTCTGTCGCGCCGCTCGGCGCACGGCGGCCAGCCCGTTCGACGCGGCACCCCGGCTCTGGGTCCGGACCGCGGCCGTCCGACCGCCGTTCCCCTTGGGCGAGGTCCTTCCCTCCACGACCTCCGTCGGGGGCGAGGCCCCGTTGTTCGATCGCTTCCCAGGTACTACTCCCTCGTCCGACTTCTCGCCCGCGTACATGTTCATCGTTCGGCTCTCGCCTTCATGAACCGGCCCGGTATGCCACACCGGGCACGGACGAGATCTCCCAGGTTCCGTACAAAGGACGTCTCCACGTGCATGGGGTCTCCGACTGCGCGAGGTCCAGCCCACACATCGCCAAAGCGCGTGGGATGATGTTGCCTTCTCCTCAGCCGCAAGGGATCGGCACCTCGGAAGGGCCTGTTTCGCAGCTCAATACCCAGCCCATGGTCTCCCCTGTGAACGCTTCACGTCTGCCCTCGCGAGCAGCCGCGCATCACTCGGGGTCGAGGCGGTTGGCTAGACCTTACTTCGTAGAGGACTTGCACCTCCTATCCTTTGCCAGCTTGTCCTGGCGCTCTCCGAGATGGGTCAACTTCGGACTCCACGGACAGCCCCGCCATAGGTCTGCTCATCTCTGAGAAGCAGACGAAAACGATACGAAAGCGGACGTGCCGGTTGGAATGTCGGCTGT
>JBHHWB010000151.1:0-2027 GCA_046756305.1 Gemmatimonadota bacterium | reverse complement strand
TGAAGTAGAGGTAGATGGTGCCACTGGCGACCCCGGCCTCCCTCGCGATGTCGGAAACCCGGGAGTTGTAGTACCCGTTTCGGGCAAAGACCCGCACGGCCGCGTCGATAATCTGCTGGGGTTTCGAAGAATCGCGCATACGCACGTTGTCACTGAACCGCCAGTCATTCTATGTGCCAGCGGCTCTCCCTGTCAAACGAAAGTCCCGTCGTCCCCTCCCCCAAGGACAGAGAGACAACCGCTTCCTTGACGGCGCCGGGGGCGATCCGTACTATGCCGCGCATGGAGAAGATCAACTACCGGATCGGGATCATGCCGGGGCCGTGGCCTGCTGGAGCGGATGGGGCGGGCTTTCTCTGGAAGCTCACCGAACTTTGCGAGAACTCCTCCATTGACTCGCTGTGGCTCTCGGACCGGCTCTCCACCCCGCTCCCGGTGCCTGAGCCGATGACCACCCTCGCCGCCGTCGCCGCCCGCACCTCCCGCCTCAAGTTCGGGCCCAGCGTCCTGGCCCTCCCCTATCGCACACCCGTAGTGGTTGCCAAGGAGCTGGCGACCGTAGACTACCTGTCAGGTGGCCGCATCTTCCCTGCCGTCGGAGTCGGCCTGGAGCTTCCGAAGGAGTTCGAGGCTTCCGGTGTGCCGTTTAAGGAACGCGGCCGTCGGACCGACGAGGCAATCGAGGTGATCCGGCGCCTCTGGCTCGAGGATGAAGTCACCTTCGAGGGGGCCTTCTACCGGCTGGATCGGGTGACCATCCTTCCCAAGCCAGCCCAGAGTCGGCTTCCGATCTGGATCGGCGGCAAGAGCGAAGCGGCCCGGCGACGGGCTGGGCGGCTGGGAGACGGATGGATCCCCTCCTTCATCACCCCGGAGGAGTTCCGGCCGGGCGTGGGGTCAGTCCAGCAGTTCGCTCACCAGGCGGGGCGCGAGGTGCCGGAGGACCACTTCGGCGCGCTGATCAGTTACGGGCTAGGAGCCTCCCCGAAGGAGGCCTGGCAAATGGCCGCGCCATACATCCCCCGGCACCGCGTCGACGAGCCGACGCTCAAGGCTTCCTCGGCCTTCGGCCTTCCAGAAGTAGTAGCCCAAAAAATCGAGGAGTACATCGCCGGGGGAGGCTCCAAGTTCATTCTTCGCCCCCTCTGCCCGCCCGAATCGATGCTGGAGCAGCTCGCGCGGCTCGCCGAAGAGGTCATCCCGAGCTTCCACGCGCGCTGAGCTCGCCTAGTCCTCACGGATGCGAACCGGCGCGGGGGGCTGCGGCACGGAACTGGCCGCGGGCCCACCGAGGATCTCTTTCCGCGCCAGCTTTCCGTTTTCAAACACGTAACGGACATCCACGCTCCCGTCGCAATCCAGGTCCTCCTCCTGCCGTACCTTCTGCCCGTCCTCGTAAGAGATCCACACATCCTGTTTGCCCTGGCAGGTCGTCTGTGCTTCCTGACGGACGAGCACGCCGTTTTCGTAGTAGCTGACGAAATCCATCCGCCCGGACCGCTTGGTGTCCTGTTCCTTCCTGACGATCGTTCCCCCTTCGTAGTAGGTCACGAGGTCGAAGCGGCCGTCCCCGGTCGTACTCTCCTCGGTCTTCGCCAGCTGATCGTCGCGGAAATGATAGACCACCGTGGGCCGACCGGTGAACTCTGGATCCTCCTCCTGCTTGACTCGCTTGCCCTGGTCGAAGGAAACCCAGAGGTCAGGCTTGCCGTCCCCGTTCCGGTCCTCCTCCCGGCGTACCAGTTCTTCGTTCTCGAAGTACGACCAGCGGCCCGTTCGTCCCGCACCCTTAGGGTCCTCCTCAAGCCGTACCAGCTTCCCCGCTTCGTAGAAGGCCACGGTGTCGGGGCGGCCGCGGCTGCGAGAGTCCCGTTCTTCCTTCACCTTTTCGCCCTTGTCGTTGTAGGCCACCCACAGGTCGATCTGACCGTCTCGCTGGCTCGATTCCTCGTGCCGTGAGAGCACACCGCGGTTGAAGAAGAGGAAGCGGTCGGGTGTGCCATCGTCATTGAGATCCTGCTCCGAAC
>JBHHWB010000150.1:0-2052 GCA_046756305.1 Gemmatimonadota bacterium | reverse complement strand
TTTGGGGACGCGTCGCGCGCCCCCGAGAAAAAAGCCTCCGAGATCGCTATAAACGGGGTGTGAACCCCAAACCCGTGAGCGACGCAAGGAGGCAATTCAAGTGAGCAATAGTAGACACCGAAGGCTGCGAAGACGCAAGCGGCGCATCCAGTATCGGCTCCGGGAGCGCAACTGGCCGGCCCAGGAGCGGCCGATGTTCCGGGCGAGCAACATCCACTACGAGGTGGCGGATCGGACGCAGGCGGTCGGTGTCGGCGGCATCGGCGTCATCCATCGGATGGCTCGCCAGACGGGACTGATCGAGGCGATCGATGAGCGGCTGGAGCTGCTGAAGGTCCACCTGCCGTACCACGAGTCGGACCACGTGCTCAACATGGCCTACAACATCCTCTGCGGCGGGACGTGTCCGGAGGATCTCGAGTTGCTCCGCAACGATGAGGTCTACCTGAACGCCTTGGGGACGCAGCGGATCCCCGACCCCACCACCGCCGGCGACTTCTGTCGTCGGTTCGAGGTCCCGGATGTCGTGGATCTGATGGACGCGGCCAACGAGACCCGGCTGAAGGTGTGGGCCCAGCAGCCAGCGTCGTTCTTCGAGCAGGCGATCATCGACGTGGATGGGGTGGTCGCTGCCACGACGGGCGAGTGCAAGGGAGGGATGGACATCTCCTTCAAGGGCATTTGGGGCTATCACCCGCTGCTGGTCTCTCTGGCGAACACGCGTGAGCCGCTGTTCCTGGTGAACCGGTCGGGCAACCGGCCGTCGCACGACGGGGCCGTCCCGTGGATTGACCGATCCATCGACCTAGTCCGTCGCGGTGGGTTCCGGTCGATCCTGCTGCGAGGGGACACGGACTTCACCCAGACCACCGAGCTGGATCGCTGGGACGAGGACGGGGTGCAGTTCGTCTTCGGGATCGATGCGATGCCCAACCTGATCGAGATCGCCGAGACGCTGCCGAAAAGCTGGTGGAAGCGTCTTCACCGGAGGGCGAAGTATGAGATCAAGACGGAACGTCGTGAGCGGCCGGAGAACATCAAGGAGCAGATCGTGGTCGCCCGCGAGTTCGAGAACATCCGGCTCCGGTCGGAAGACGTGGCGGAGTTCGACTACTCACCGGTCAAATGCACCAAGAGCTACCGCGTCGTGGTCGTTCGCAAGAATCTGTCGGTGGAGAAGGGCGAGTCCGTGCTGTTCGACGACGTGCTGTACTTCTTCTATATCACCAACGACCTGTCGACGCCCGCCGACGAGATCGTCTTCCTGGCCAACCAGCGTTGCGACCAGGAGAACCTGATCGAGCAGCTCAAGAACGGCGTGAAGGCGATGCGGATGCCCGTGGACAACCTGGTGAGCAACTGGGCGTACATGGTCATGGCGTCACTGGCCTGGACGCTCAAAGCCTGGTTCGCGCTGCTGTTGCCGGAGAAAGGACGCTGGAAGCAGAAGTACCGCCAGCAGAAGCAGCAGGTGCAACGGATGGAGTTCAAGCGGTTCGTCAACGGCTTCATTCGACTGCCGTGCCAGATCGTGCGAAGCGGGCGGCGGATCGTGTACCGGCTACTGTCGTGGAATCCGTGGATGGAGGTGCTACTCCGTGGTGTGGACGCCTTGCAGACGCCGCTGCGGTGCTGAGACACCGTCGCCGACGCCGGGATCAGGACGTCCCGGTTCCCCGTGGCCTCGGGAAGGGAAGAAGCCGAGGCCGCCGATGACAGGAGAACAACCCGCTGCGAGGACAGAGGCCGCCGCCGGCGGCCAGGGGGATAGCCTGGATTCTGGGGAGTCGTCGTCTGCGGGACGCGTGCGCGTTATATAACACGCTTGTTCTGGGTCTAGGTAGCCGCGCACCGTCTCGCGTCCCATCCGCAGCCGCCGGGCGATCTGGCGGCCACTTCTGCCGAGCCGGTGAAGCCGAATCACTTCCTGCAGCCGATGCATGTCGGTCCTCCGTGCGCTCATCTGCAACCTCCATGGCTTGGTGTGAAGCCACAGAGGATGGCAGATGACAGCAGCTCGGAAGGACCGCCCGCGTCAGGCCGGGTCCGCCA
>JBHHWB010000149.1:0-2200 GCA_046756305.1 Gemmatimonadota bacterium | reverse complement strand
AGGACTGGCTCATCCGCCATGCCCGCTCGCCTCCACGCCTCCCAGGCGTCGCACCAGATCGGTGACAGACAGGATGCCGATGGGGCGCTCTCGGCCACCCTTCGCCTCCGTCACCACCACACGGTGGATCTTCCGATCACGGATCAGTGTCATGGCCTCCTCGATGGGAGTCTCGGCGCCAACGCTGATGACCGGGGAGGACATCAGATGGCGCGCCGCCAGGCCCCGCCAGTGTCTGAGGTAAGGCTGGACGAAGGTGGCGTTCAGCAAGTCCGTGCGGGAGATCACCCCTACCGCGTACCCCTCCTTGTCCACCAGCACCAGGGCGCTGATGTCGTGGACATTCATGGTGTCCGCCACCTCCGTAACCGGGGTGTCGGGCGTGCAGGTGATCACTCCCTCGTGCATCCAGTGTCGAACCCTCGCTCCGTCCATGTCGTGCTCCTCAAGAGACTACAAGGATCGGTGTCATGATCTCTCGCGGGATCTCGAGCACCTCTTCGTATCCGCGCCGCACCGCTGTCAGGTTCTCGCGGACTACCTGCTCGCCGCGCTTGCCGAAGAATTTGCGCAAGGAGCGCTCCGCGGCCTCGAAGACTGCGGCGTCGGAGAGCTGCCGCTGCCGCAGAAAGGGCGTGGCCCGGAGAAAGACGCCGAGGAGGACGATCCCCTGCATCCGCTGCCGGAGCGCCGGACTGGAGGCAGCCTCCCTGGCGATCTTTACCGTATCGAGGGCCAGAACCCGAATGCGCCTGTCAACGACTAACCGCTGAGCGTACTCAGGGATGTCGGCCCAGATAGCTGCCGGATCCGTCCTGGCGCTCTGGATGAAGACCATTCCTCCTTCGGCAAGGCCGGCAAGAGGATTGCCCAGACGGAAGGCGTTGACATCATTGAGGGGGACGAAGTCCACGCCGGTCAACTCCGAGTGAGCTCGGATCCGATCTTGAGCCACGGTAAGGTAGTAGGTGGTCGGCAGCCCTTTCTTCTCTGAGCCGTAGAGGGGGTAGGCCTGGACCTTCAGGTGGAAGAGGTCCCCCAGGATCGTCGCGATGACCCGGTTCGTCGCCACGGAGCCGAAGCCCCCCACCGAATGGCCGCGCATCGAGAAGGCTCCCCGCGGCCTCACGTCCGGCTCCTCCTTGCGGCGCAGCGCCAGCGGGTGCTCGATACCCAGAACGAAGAAGCGGGAGCCCCGGCGCTTCATATTCGCCACGGCGGAGACAAAGTCGCCGGGGCGGATGTCCCGGCTTCCGAGGCCGGCCGCCCCGGAAAAGATCTCAGGAACCCGAGAGATGGCTGGATAGCTGGGCTCGCCGGTCAGAGCGTCGGCGAACGCGGCTTTGATCTCGGCCGTCAGAGGGTTCGACTGGGCGGTGGGGACATCCGCTCGCTCGATGACGACAACGGCCTGAAGGTGCTTGAGGGCCGAGACCACCTGAGGGCCGGGGAACGGACGGAACGCAGTCACATGGAGCGCCCCGACTTTCCATCCTTTCTCGGTCCGCATCCAGTCCACGGCCGCCATCGCCGTCTCCACCAGGCTCCCCATGCCGACGATGGCGAACTCGGCATCCTCCAGACGGTAGCCCTGAACGACCTCGTAGCGCCGGCCCGTCAACGTTTCGTAGCGTTCCATCACCTGTTGGAGGATTCCCGGCAGCCGGTCATAGAAGAACCGCTGGGCGATCTTCCCCTTCATGTAGGCGTCCTGATTCTGGACCACGCCGGACATGATGGGCTTGGCCGGGTTCATCAAGTTTCGCAGACGGGTCATCGCGTAGGGGTCGCCCACGAACTCCTTCATCAGCTCAGGTTCCGCCAGCAACACGTTCTCCACCGTATGGGTGGTCAGAAAGCCGTCCTGCACATTCAGGAAGGGAGTCTCAGACTCCTCCGCCACCCGGCGAGCAATGAGGGCCAAATCGCCGGCTGCCTGAGCATTCATGGCGAAGAGGATTCCCCAGCCCGTGTCGGCGACCGCCATCACGTCGTCGTGGCCGCAGTGAACGTTTAGCGCCTGGGAGCTCAGAGCCCGCGCACCCACATGAAAGACGGCCGGCAGGCGCTTGCCCGCGATCGTGTACAGGACCTCCTTCATGAGCACGAGACCCTGGCCGGAGGTGAAGTTGGTTACGCGCCCTCCGGCGAGGGCGAACCCCTCGCAGGTGGAGGCCGAGGAGTGCTCGGACTCCAGCTC
>JBHHWB010000148.1:0-2500 GCA_046756305.1 Gemmatimonadota bacterium | reverse complement strand
CGAAAGAGGACATTCCTATTTCAACCAAACCGGACATTTCTACTTCAATGCTACAGAGCGCGAGATCAACCTCCGCGGAGGACTGCCCGCAGCTCCCCAGCTTCCTGGAGAGGTCATGGCATTCCCGATCAGTACGCGACGCGGTCGACGATACCTCGGTAACACCAACAAGAAGGAAGTGTACGATCTGAAGAACGAGAAGCCCCAGTGTCAAGTCGACGAGATCATCGAAGCCGGGCACGCCGTGGGCTTCCACCCTGATACGCTGGAGCAAGCACACGCCGAGGGCTACGACAACGGCGCCTACTGCCTCGGCGGCTCCACTCGTTAAGGCGCAAGACTCAGTGGCCAGCGCCAAGACCCGCCCCCTCGTCCTCTCCCACTGGGCCCAGCTCCTCGAAGGCGTCCAGGCCTCACCGCTCAGCTTCTTCGAATCCGTCGAGCATGCGGTGGAGCGAAGAGCCCTGCCCGACACCGAGCGACTCCGGGTCGACTGGCACGAGGGCGGCATCCTCTCGGCCAAGCGTGAGTACCTCCGGATCCAGAGCAACCGCCTGGCCTTCGACATCTGCGGCGCACCCTACGGGAACGGCTTCTTCGTCTCCTGGTGGCTGGGCCGCCTCCCCTCGCCCTATGGACCCCTGGCGCTGGCAGGCATCGCTCTGGCCGTCCTCTTGCTCGGAGCGATCCTGACAAAGCTCTTCGGCGCCTTCTTCGGGATCGTGCTGATGGTCTTCAGCGCACCGGTGCTCCTCTATCTCTTCGCCCGGTACCTCGCCGATCAGGTCGCTGGGTGGGACGATGCTCTGGCCGCCATGCCGGCCTTCGGTTGGCTCTACCAGCGCTGGTTCAGTCCCGAGACGTACTATCGCCTCGACACGGCAGCCATGTTTCGTAGCGCCGTGCACGCCGCGGTCCTGGAGGTGGTGGACGAGTTGGTCAAGGACGGGGGGCTGGCCCCGCTGTCGGAACTTGAGCGAAAGCCGGTCCTCCGGGAGCTCTTCCACAAGTAGCGTTCGCGTGATCGACGAGGTGGCTGCGGAGGCCGAGCGGCTCTTCCCGGCGGAGCAGCTTGTTGTCGACTTCTACGCCTGGGAACGCCGTGGCCGGGGTTGGTGGATCTGGCCTGAGCCCGTAGAGTTGGAGCCGCCCTTCCGGCCCTTTGTGCTCCGACGGCTGGCACATGGGCGCCAGGTGGACGACGCCCGCAAGCACACCCTCCTGAGCCGATTCGTCGCCTTCCTAGCCGGGCGGACTTCACCCGAGTCCGTGGTCCCGACACATGCCGAAGAAGACGAGACCGAGGAGCCCTGGCCCGAGACGGACGATGGAGAGGAAGCGCTCACCGAGCTCTCCGTGACGCTTCCACCCGATCTCGAGGTCACGCCGAACGTTGCGGCCCAGATGCTGGCGAGCCTTCCGCCGCACCTTCCCATGGTCGGGTTTGAGGTGCTTGGCACGCATGAGGGGATCGCGCTTCAGTGGACGGTTAGCGAGGGCGACGCATCAGCTCTCCAGCACCAGCTCTTGGCGCACTTCCCTGACATCGGGATTCAAGAAGCGTCCGGGACCCTGGTCGGGGCCTGGGAGGGACCTTCTGAAGGCCACTCCCTAATCGTCGACATCGGGCTGGCGAACGAGTTCCTCTTGCCCCTCTCCGCCCCATCCAGCTTCAAGACCGATCCGCTCGTGGGGATCGTCGGCGCCCTGGAGGACCTCCAAGAAGGGGAAGTAGGACTCCTTCAGGTTCTCTTCCACCGCGTCCGTCATCCATGGGCTGGGAGTATGCGACGTGCTGCCAAACTGTTCGAAGACTCGGGGGTCCAGTCGCTAATGCGGGACAAGGTCAGTGAGTCCCTGTTTGCCACGGTAGTGCGGATCGCCGCTCGCACCGTAGATCCCGAGCGGACCTGGGCCGTGAACCGCGCCCTCATGGGCGCCCTTGGGCCCCTGGCCCGCTCTGATGCCAACGAGCTCATCCCGCTCTCCAACGCCGACTACGTCGACGGCGAGCACGAGGAGGACCTCCTCGCCCGGCGCACCCACCGGAGCGGGATGCTTCTGAACCTCAGAGAGCTCACGTCCCTGGTGCACCTGCCGTCCCCCGCCGTGGGCTCACGACGACTCGGGCGGGAGCGCCGTTCGACCATGGAGGCACCCGTCGTTGCCCAGGGTCCGGGGCTGGTCTTGGGCGAGAACGTCCACCGGGGACGGACCACGGTGGTCCATCTCCCCGCCACCCACCGCCTCCGTCATGTCCACGTGGTGGGCGCCACCGGGACGGGGAAGTCCCACCTGCTCCTCCAGCTCATCCTCCAGGACATCGAGAGTGGAACGGGTGTCGGCGTGCTGGACCCCCACGGGGATCTCATCGACCGGATCCTGGAGCGGATCCCCGAGTCCCGGCACGACGATGTGGTACTGCTCGATCCCTCGGACGCGCAGGGTGGTGTCCCGAAGATTGTGTAAAAGCGGATAGGCCGGGAGGCTGAAAAAGAGA
>JBHHWB010000147.1:0-2546 GCA_046756305.1 Gemmatimonadota bacterium | reverse complement strand
ACGAGGCCCAGGAAGGCGCCCAGGCTGGGGTGCGACCCGGGATAGGCGCGCCTGGGGGGCATGGGATACGGGTACACTGGCCTCGGCCGATTCTAGCGAGAATGGGGGCGAAAAGGGTTCTCCCCTGATTATCAGGAAAGGTCGTCCCGCTCCCGCTCTCGCACGTAGATGACGAGGCGGTTTCGGGGCAGGATGATCTGCCAGAAGTCGAAGAGGGCGGGAGAAAAAAGGGGGAGGATGTCGGCTGGGCCGCGCGTCCTCTCCCGCTCCTTTTCCTCACCCATGCCTGCGCGGGGAGACCCTATCGGGTTTTAGTCTTTGCGTTGTTTTCACGGATGAGAACATCACACGCCCTCGAGGGGCAGGTCGACGTAGGCCTCTGCGTCGTGGAGCTTCCCCCAGAGGCCGCGGTGGCGGCCGCTCTTCCGCACGAGTCGGGGGCCAACTACCTTTCGAGCCAGGTAGACGATTCGCCGCGCCACGATGCCGTCCCCCTCCGCCCGGAGAACGGTCGGCATTCAGTCCTCCCCGATGCGTGCGCGGCCTTCGTCGATGAGCTTCTGGGCCGCCGCGAAGACCGTCCGGGGCTCCAGGCCCAACTCCTCGACGAGCTCGCTGACGTAGTGGATCCCGGGATGCGTCCGTAGATAGTCATCGATCAGACGGAGGGCCTCCTCCCTGCTCACGTCCCGAATCTGGATGATCCCCGTGCCCTCCAACTCCTCCAGTTTCTCCAAGACCGCCTGCCGAATGAAGGCGCTTCGTGTGGACGCTCCGATGAGCGGGCGGGTCCGCTCGATGCGGGCCAGCTCCTCCCGGCTGAACCGCGTCGGAATCGGTGTCGTCCCCTTCGACTTTGGCGACGGGCCCTGTGGGGTCATCCTGTGTAGAGTGTGTATAAGAGTATAAGCATCTATGGGCTGCGTGCAGGCTGCCCGCGCGCACTAGTCGTGGGCCGGGATGAGGGCCCGCAACGGGACCGCCGCCACTTTCCGGTAGACCTGCTGGGGATGGAGCGCGTCTCCCTTCCAGCTCAACAGACGCCGCACGGGCACTCCCAGCAGCGCCTCGTTGTGCCGGAGGTAGGGCAGGATGAGCTCCCAGTCCTCTTCCGTGAGCTCGGCGAACTCCCCGCCGTTGAGTTGATTCTCCTCCACGACGGCCTCTGGGTCCCGGATGTACAGGGCACCCCCGGAGGCCAAGGAGAAGAGGTTGCCGCCCTCGTACGGGGTCTCCAGGTCAACGAGCCGGCCCGCCTGGTCCACGTGGAGGCCGTTGACGATCACGAAGCCGCCGCCCTTGTGGGGGTCGCCCGCCATGAAGGATTCGGCGAGGTAGTCCAGGGCCGTGCCGTTGATGACCACCCGGGGCCGGCCGACCGCATTGATGAGGGGTCGCCCCGCCGCGTTGCCCAGGACGTACGCCTCGCCTCCCTTCGCCCCGTACATGAAGGTCTGGCCCACGTCCCCGTGAACCACGAGGCGTCCCGCCTTCATGATCTGGGCCACCTGGTCCTGGGCCGAGCCGTGCACGTGGACCTCGGACCCGTCCAAACCGGAGGCGAGATAGTCCCCGGAGCTTCCGTAGGCGTGGATTCGGGCGGTGGAATCCGGTCCCAAGCCGCACCCCACGAACCGCTGGCCCCGGTTCCGGAACGTCAGCATGCGGCGCCAGCCCAGCTGGTACGCCGCCACCAGGAAACGAGACCCGCTCTCCTCGTCCTCCGCGGGGAATCCCGCCAGGTCCACGATGAGGGTCGCGTCCGGGTGGGCCGGTGCCTCCAAGTGGTCCCGCCCCTCCCAGCCGACCTTCACGTAGGCCTTCCCGGCGTCCGGGGGGCCCGCGTCCAGGAGCGCTTCAAGGGCGTCCCCGATCTCGGCGCGGGCGCGACTCCGCCGCCACCCTTCCAGGGGGTAAGGACGATCCAGCAGGCGGGTCAGGACCTCCAGCGCCTGACTCCAATCCCCCGCGGAGCGGTCCGCGCGCTTCAGGAGTCCATGAACCAGCGCACGTGCCTCGTCGGGAGCCCCCGACCGGAATCGGCCTATGGCCTGCGTGGCGACCTCGTCTGGGCCATCCCCGACCCGGCCGATGTCGATCCCGCCGTTGGCGGCCACCGCCGCGGTGAGGGGCGCGTCGGAGACCTCCACAGACGCTCCGAACTTGTCGGTGCAGCCGAGTTCCAACCCCTGCTCGGTTCGGCGCAACGAGAAGATGAAGGAGCCCCCGTTGGTGTAGCTCCCCCCGCGGGCGTTCCAGTAACGGTCCGCCACCCTCCAGATCCGCGGATCCTCCTCGTTCACGCTGCGCAGGAAGGCGTCGATGGCCTGCTTCTCGGAGGCCACCATGCCCAGGGAGACCTCCCCTTGCTGAAGGGCGAAGACTTGGGGCCGGAGCATGGAGGTGTCCGTGATCCCGAGGAGCTGCATCTCCCCCTCCGGCTCCCGCCGGGCGACGATGAAGAACCAGGGGCCGTCCGGGGATCCGTGGATGTGGGCGGCCTGGATGCGTCGGTAGGCCTCCTGCTTCTCCGGCGGGAGCATGGC
>JBHHWB010000146.1:0-2702 GCA_046756305.1 Gemmatimonadota bacterium | reverse complement strand
GAAATCGGGTCGGAAAGCGGATCCGTCGCCGCAGAAGCCGATCAACGTCCCGCGGACGGCGGACGTTTCATCCCTCAAGGCCGGTGCTTTTGCTCCGGAGGTGAAATTCCTAGAGTCGGGAGAGTCGCAGGGGGGTCGGTTTTCGGCCCTGTCTCTTGCCGACCCCAAGCCGGCGGTGGAAAAGAAGAAGGAGCTCGTGGACGTACCCCGACGGTCTGAGGCCACCGGGGAGCGGCAAGGCGCAACGCTACCCTCGGGATCTCCGGCGGTGGGCGAGAGCTTCGGTTCCCCCAGGACCCCGGCTGTGGCGGGGCGACGGGTGGGCATGGTGTCGTCGTCTGCTCTAGAACGCGCGATTTCCGTTCGTGATGCGGTTGAGGTGGCGCCTACCCCGGCTTCGACCACCGTGCAGATCACCGGCCCGGGTGACGACGTGCATCGAGTGACCGTACGCATGGTGGACCGGGACCTATCGGTGCTCCTGAGCACGAAGGATCCCCTGGTGGCTGCAAGGATCCGGGGCCGGGTCCAAGAGCTCTATCGAGCGCTGGAGGGCCGCGGCATCGAGTCGGCCTCGGTCGCGGTACAGGGACGGCCCGACCCCCGCCCCGAGGCCGCAGGGATGACGGGAGTCTGGTTCGGAGGCAGCGCCGGAGGGGATGCCATTCGATCCCTCTTGCATGGTGCGCTCGGGCGGGAAGGTGAGCCCCAGAGCGATGCCAGGCGTCACCAGCACGGTCTCGGCAGCGACTCCGATGGAGGCGGCGGCTACCGGTCCAATCATTCTCGGAAAGATCCGGACAACAGGAAAAACTCATGAATGTATCAGGTGTAGGTGCCACTCCTCCTGCGGCCACGTTGACGGAAGCAGCCGGCGGCGGCGCGCTCGGCAAGGAAGAATTTCTCAAGCTCCTTGTTGCCCAACTCAAGAACCAGGATCCGCTCAATCCGACGAACCCGGAACAGATGGCGTCCCAGTTGGCCCAGTTCTCGTCGTTGGAGCAGCTGGTCAATCTCAATGAGCGATTCGATGCGCAGCTCGAAAGCAACGCAGGAATGGCGGCGGCGCTGAACAACAGCGCAGCCGTGGGCGTGCTCGGGAAAACGGTGATGGCCGTCGGGAATGGGGTTGCCGTCACCGGATCCGGGCAGGAGCGCGTTACGGTGGCCGTGGAGGGAGCCGGGTCGGCCGTCCTGACCCTTTACGACGCCGAAGGAGTGAAGGTCGGATCTCGAGAGGTGGGGCCCGTCGGGGGTGGCCGCCAGGAGATCGAACTCGGAGAAGCTGCGGCCGGTCTGGCCCCCGGTCGGTATCGCTACGAGTTGACCGTTACCGGAGCGGACGGTACTCCGCTCCAGGTCCAGACCTTCGAACACACCCGCATCGAGGGTGTGCGCTACGGGCCCCAGGGTCCCGTTCTCATCTCTGGAGACCGTGAGATCCCGCTCGCGGATGTCGTCGAAATCATCGTGCAGTCGGTCTGATCTCAAACAGAAGGAGAGCCACACATCATGATGCGTTCACTCTTTGCTGGAGTCTCCGGACTCCGGAACCATCAGATCCGGATGGATGTCATCGGCAACAACATCGCCAACGTCAACACGGTAGGGTACAAATCCAGCCGGGTGACGTTCGAGGAGGCTTTCGCGCAGCTCCTCCAGGGCGCCAGCCGGCCACCGGGAGATTCGAACAACGTTTCCGGGGGCGTCAATCCGGTCCAGGTAGGGTTAGGGATGAACATCGGGTCCATTGACCTGCTCTTCACGCAGGGCAACATCGAGAGCACCGGTGTGACCACTGACCTGGCCATCCAGGGCGACTCGTTCTTCGTGGTTTCCGACGGAACCCAGAACGTGTTCACCCGGTCAGGCAACTTCCAACTCGACGCCAATGGTCGTCTCGTTGCCTCGACCAATGGCTTTGTCGTCCAAGGAAAGCTGGCAACGGACGGTGTCCTCACCGACACCATCCAGGACATCAAGCTTCCATTCGGGCAGAAGTCCGCGGCCAGGGCCACGGAAAATGTCTCCCTTGCCGGAAATCTCGATGCCGAGGCAACCGTGGGAGATACGCGCGAAACCACGATGACGGTCTTCGACGCCATGGGCGCCCGTGATGAGATTACCATCACCTTCACGAAGGCTTCCGGTACGACGTGGGACTATACCATTTCCGTGTCCAACGGGACGGTGGTGTCGGGGGATACGGGTACCCTTACCTTCGACGCCGACGGGCGCCTCACCGACCCCGTTCCCAGTACGCCCTTCACCTTCACCCCGTCATCCGGGGCGCAGAACGTGAGTGTCGCCGTGGACTTCGGGGCCTCGGGATCCATCAACGGGGTTTCCCAGTTCGCCGCACCGTCTACGGCGGTCCTCAAGGAGCAGGACGGGTACACTATGGGGGACCTGGAGCAATTTTCCATTGACCAGACGGGGACCATCACCGGGGCGTTCACCAACGGTGTCACCCTGACACTCGCTCAGATTGCGCTGGCGGACTTCAACAACCCTGCCGGCCTCCTTAGGGACGGCAACAACATGTACCAGGTATCGGCCAACTCGGGTTCCCCCGTCGTTGGCTTTGCCGGGGAAGGGAGCCAGTCGGTGATCACTTCTGGGGCGCTGGAAATGTCCAATGTGGACCGTGCGCAGGAATTCACTGCGATGATCACGGCTCAGCGCGGATTCCAGTCCAACGC
>JBHHWB010000145.1:0-2742 GCA_046756305.1 Gemmatimonadota bacterium | reverse complement strand
GGTGAAGTCCCGGGGCTTGGGATCGAGGTGGATTGCTCCAGGGCCATCCCCCTTCCCCTCGGCACCGTGGCAGAGCGCGCATTTTTTCTCGTAGACGTCCTTGCCTCGGGTGACTTCTCCAGCCTCCTGTGCCTCTGCCAGCGGTTGGCTCGAGAGTGCACACACACCCCGAGAGAAAATCAGGCTCAGGGAACCTTGGGTCTCCGGCCGGGAGGGAACAGCAACCGATGCGTGGGTCTCCCACCGACGCGGCTGGTAGCCCGTGGCGTCGTAGAGGTACATGATCACCTTCCAGATCTCCTCCTCGCTGAGCCGGTCCTCCCACGCAGGCATAACCGAGTTCCAGGGCGTGGACTCCTTCGGCAGACCCGCTCCCCCTTTCGCAATCCGCCAGAAAAGGAACCCTTCCTGCAGCATGGCGATCGTCCCAGGGTCTCTGAAATTCGCGGGAGGCGGGTTGAAGGCGTGGGCGAAGTGGCCGCCGCCATCCAAGTCATCGCCGTGGCAGAAGACGCAGTTCTTGATATAGATCGCCGCACCCTCAGCCACATCCTTTTCGTAACTGACCGTATCCTTCCGAAGGGGGTTGTCGAGCCCCTGGATGTCAATGGTCTTCCCTCGGAAGGTAATGGAGGCCGGCGGTGCCGGATGGACGGCCCGCAGCTCGACCGGCTCCCCGGTCCTCTGAGCCGCCTGCGTGTAAGCGTATACGGCGACCAGTATCGGCACGAGTACCAAGAGCACATTCCGGATCGGCCGTCTGCCCTCGTCCACCAGCGTGGACTGAATGGGGGAGAGGAACGCACGCCAGGAGTCCGAATCCGAAGAGACGTAAACGAAGACGGCCAGCAGCACCACCGCCATGTAGAGCTTGACCACGCTCCAGGGCGCCGGGGGCCGGATCCCGAAACGGAAGACCAGATACATGGCCACGACCACCAGCACTGCCTGGACAAGCTTCGACCGGAGAACGCTCATGGCTTGTTCGCGGTGGGAGCCGAAGCCCGGTCTTCACCCCTGAGGGTGAGGAGGAAAGAGACCAAGTCAATATACTCCCTGGCGGTTAGGGTCTGACCAAGCGTGGGAGGCATCACATTGGGGGGGTAGCCTGCCACCGTCCCCATCCCCGCGGGATCGAGGATCTTAGCCATGATGTACTCGGGGGTCTGGATCCTGGCGATCTGGGAGAGGTCAGGCCCCACGGGAGAGGCGCCGATCGCGCCCGCCTTATGGCAGGCGATGCAGGCGCCCTTGCCCATGAACACCACCTGGCCCGCCTTCGGATCGCCGGGGAGCTTCAGCTCAGCCACCGAGACGCCCCCCGTCCCGCCCCCTGCGGTCTCGGGGACGTCGGCCAGTTTCACTTTCACGGTCCCACCAAGAGACTCCAAGAAGGCCACCACCGCCCAGAGTTCAGACCGGTTCAGCCCGATGGGAGGCCGGTCTATTATCGGCATGATGTTCGGAAACCCCTTCACCAGGTACGCCCCTGGGTCCAGGAGAGACTCGACGAGGTAGGCTGTCGCGCTCACCCCGGGCTTTCGTGCGGCCGCTCGCGCCCCGACCCCCGCCAGGTCGGGCGCGCGGGCGCCCACCTGCCCAATCCGATGGCAGATCTCGCACGTGCCTTTCCCCTTGAAGATCTGCTCCCCGATCCGAGCAAGCTGCTCCGGGGTCACCTTCCCTGGCTCCAGGGAGATCTCCTCCGGGGGCTTGGATTGGATCTGGGGGATGGAGTTGGCGTAGTAGGTGTAGATCCCCATGACCAGCAACGAGAATGCACCGACCTTGACCACAACGGGAACGCGCACACTAGCTCTCCTGTGAGCCGCCCGCGATCACGGGCGCCGCGGCCTGGGCCTCGGCTTTGCCTCTCTCCCCCAGCCCGCCCAGCCAGAAGATGAAAAGGATGAGTGCAAGGAAGACTGCCGTGACAACAGTGATCACGTTTGCCGCGTACCCCAGCGCCGGCGTGAACGCCTCGAGGGACGTGTCCCGGACCACGCCATAGACGTGCCAGTGCTGGCGGATGCCCGAGCGGGCAAACCCCATGAGCCCCATGAGCCATGTGAAGGTTACAGCCAGCAGGATCAAGACGTACTGGGATCGCGGCGCGATGGTGCCCCAGCGGATGGGCCCGGTTGACCGCGCGCCTCGGAACATCGGGATGTCAATGGCCATGACGAGCACGATGGCGCCGAGCACCGCGAGAACCTGGTACACAGAGAAACCGATTCTGACAATGGACTCCACGAAATAGCCGTACACGCCATAAAAGGTCACAATGGCGCCGGCAAGCCCGAAGATCGTCCACTGGGTGGCCATTCCGCCCCGGACCCAAGGCTTGACCGACACCTTGTTAGCCCGCCGGTAAAGGAGGTATGAAACGAACGTGGTAAGGATCATGAGGTTGACGGCCGTGTTCTTGGCCGACATGACTCCCAGGACACCCAGAATAGGGTGGTGCGTCCCCCCCATGGCTCGAACCTCCTCAAGCGTCAGCACCAGGCTACGCGGCGTGGCCCATACGATGAACCCCGCCGCCAGGATGATGATCATGTAAGGGATGTAGCGCCGGTAGCGTTCGGAGCCGGGGATCCGCTCCATCCCCAGCCAGAGATAATAGTTAGAACCGATGAAGAGAACGCCGATGAGGATTGCCTGGAGCACCCAGAGCCACGACATGAATCCCCCCATCATGGTGATCCCCATGGTCTGGTTGAAGGCGTAAATCTCGCGCCC
>JBHHWB010000144.1:0-2788 GCA_046756305.1 Gemmatimonadota bacterium | reverse complement strand
GAGCCTGTCCGGGTAATGCAGCGGGCCGCGCGCAGATGGCGTGGACCTTCCCGGCGCGGATCATGCGCGCCAGGCTGATCCCCAGCCCCCCGGTGGACATGGCCCCGGCAGGAGAAAACAGCATCTTCCCGCCGGCCGCCAGGTGGGCTTCGTAGGCCCGGGCGGCCTCCAGCGTCTCCCGGGCGTTGAAGTGCCGGTAGTGGCGTTCCATGAAGTCACGCAGTGCGCCCATCCCTCATTTCCCTGTGGATCTGCGAAGTAGAACTCCCTCCGCACCTCCCAACGGTACGCTCCACGGCGGCGCCCGTACATCCTGAAAGAGAATTTTCTGGACGGCCGCCGGGGAGCGGATATACCTTGGAATATTGCGGGGACTTCTTCTCCCGTTACCGCACTGCACACCCCATAACCACCAACGCGCACCATGCTCCTCGGCTTCCTGGCTGGCCTGGTCACGGCCTTTTTCGTCGTCTCCGTCGTCATCAGCTACCGGCACTCCCCCACCAACCTGGTCTGCCCTCGCTGCGGATCCGCCACGTCGGCCGTGCGCCGCGAGGGGCTTTTCAGCGCCGGAGACCGGTTCGTGCTTCGGCGCTGGTGCCAGGCGTGCGGATGGGAGGGGGTGGGGCGGGCGGGACCCCGCTGGGTGCCGGGAAGGCCTGTGGCCCACGACTCGGGGTTCCACTGGGGAGAGGAGCGCCTCCCCGAAGATTTCGGTTTCCGGTGGATGGAACCGCCGCCCCTGCCGCCGCCCCCGAAGGAGCCGCCCCATCACCCTTCCGGATTTCGCTTCGCATCGCCGGAAGATGCCGCCGACTCGAAGGAGAACTCCGACGCCGATACGGCGCCGCAGGGCCAGGAGCCGCCGCCGCCCCCGCCGGACCATCCGTCGGGCTTCCGCTGGAGCCGCCCCCGGGCCCGGGGACCCGTCTTCCGCTGGGGCAGGGGCAACGGCCGCCGCCGGCCCTCCAACTGAGACGCCCTCCGGCTCGGGTCCTTTCCGGCGTCTCCGGGAGCGCCGCTACTCCCGTCCCTTCAGCAGGACCCGACCCGAACGACTGTCGGTGAACTCCCCGTCGGCGATGGCCGGCGTTCCATTCACCAGCACCCACACCATCCCTTCGGCGAGCTGGTGGGGCCGGGTGTAGGTGGCCGGATCGTTGACCTTCTCCAGGTCGAAGATGACGATGTCAGCGGCGGCACCTTCGCGCAGCGTCCCCCGGTCCTCCAGCCCGTACACCATGGCCGGAAGCGACGTCATGCTGCGGATGGCATCTTCGAGCGTGACCACCCCCTTCTCACGGGCGTAGAGCCGGATCTTGCGGGGAAACGCGCCGTAGCTGCGGGGGTGGGGCACGCCTACGCCCCACGGAACCAGGGCGCCGTCGGAACTCGTCATGGTCCAGGGCTGGGCCATGAGCGTCTCCACGTCCTTCTCGCTCATGTTGAAGGAGACAATGCTCACGCTGCCCCCCTGGATGAGATCCACGGCCACATCGATGGGGTCCTGCCCCCGCTCCCGGGCCAGGTCCGAGAGGAGCCGCCCTTCAATGGAGGGATCGGGCACGTAGCGGCGGAACTGAATGCGCGCCGCCCCACCCCGCCGCGCCAGCCCCTCCACCATGGCCTCGCGGATGCGCTTCATGGCCTCGGGACGGCTCATGCGCGCCATGAGAGAGTCGCGCCCGCCGGCCTGAGACCAGCGCGGAAGAAGCGCTGCCTCCAGACTGGTGGAGGATGCCGTATAGGGATACTGATCGGCAAAGACCTGGATGCCTTCCGCCCGGGCGCGCTCCACCCGGCTCACGATGGCGGCGCCGTATCCCCAGACGAAGGGTCCCAGCGCCTTCACGTGGGTGAGGACCACGGGAATCCCGGCGGTCCGGCCCACGTTGATGACCTCGTCCACCGCGGCGATGACGCCCACGGTGTAGGTGGACTCGTCCCGGTAGTGGCTCTGGTAGGCGCCGTCGTACTCGGCCACAACCTTGGCCAGATCCTCGATCTCTTCCGGCTTGGAGTAGGCACCGGGCACGTAGAAGGTCCCGCTGGACATCCCCCACGCCCCTTCCTCCATCCCGGCGCGCACCAGGTCCCGCATGCGTTGCATCTCCTCGGGAGTGGGATCCCGGCTCTCGGTGCCCAGAACCGCCCGGCGCACCGAGCCGTGGGGAACGAAGGGAGCCACGTTCACGCCCAGCCCGTCCTTGAGCAGGGCGGCGCGCTGCGCGGCGAGATCCACCGGACCGCCCCCGTCGGGGTTGGCGAAAATCGTGGTGAGCCCCTGGGCGAGTAGAGGCCGGGCATGGCTGAGCCCCGGCGTAGCCAAACCGGCTCCGGCGTGGGAGTGGGTGTCGATGAAGCCGGGCGTCACATAGAGCCCGCTGGCGTCGATGACCTGATCGGCCTGTACGCCCTCCAGGTCTCCCATGGCCGCGATGCGGTCCCCGCGGACAAGGATGTCTGCGTAGATCCAGGGATTGCCCGACCCGTCCATGACCCGGCCGTTGCGGATCAGGATGGTCTCCTGCGCCTCCAGGCGGGAGCCGAGGCCGAAGCCGGGCACCAGGCCAAGGGTGAGGCCGCTCCCGGAGGCGGGCCCGATGGTGGGTACGGGAAGAAGGAGGGCGGCGAAGGCGACAAGAAGCGCGACGGAAAAACGGCGTGGAGTATTCATGGCGGGAGAAATAACCCCCCGCCGCGGATCTCTCAATGCTCCCGGGCCCGACCCGCCTAGGAGCCTGTCCGAGTAATGCAGCGGGCCGCGCGCAGGGGTCTTGCGTGTGCT
>JBHHWB010000143.1:0-2962 GCA_046756305.1 Gemmatimonadota bacterium | reverse complement strand
GGCCTGGGGCCGTGGCGTCCCCAACGCGGCCCGCTGCATGACTCGGACAGGCTCCTAGGATGGATGCAATGACGATTCTTCTTGCCGTGGGCACCGTCGTTCTCGGGGGCGCATCCGCCTGGGCGCGTATCCGCGGCGCCACCGCCGCCGCCGGAATCCTCAAGATGGTGGCGGCTTCGGGCTACCTCGCGGTGGCGTGGATGTCGGGAGCCCCGACGACCCCCTACGGCTCCCTGGTTTTCACGGCGCTCGTCCTCTCCTGGGTCGGGGATCTCCTGCTCATCCCCGGCGGACGCGGCCCCCTCTTCCTCGGCGGCCTCGTCTCCTTCCTCACGGCTCATGTGGCGTACGGCGTGGCCTTCATGGTCCGCGGCATCTCGGCGCCGTGGGCGCTGGCGGTTGCCGTGCTGCTGGCTGCGGCCCTGTGGATGATTCTCTCCCGGCTCCTGCGGCACGACACCTCACGGCGCATGCGCGGCCCCGTGGTGGCCTACGGGGTGGTCATCGGCGCCATGGTGGCGGGCGCCGTAGGCACGGCGGGACACTCCCCCTCCCTTCTCATCCCCCTGGGGGCCGTACTCTTCCTGGCCTCGGACCTCTTCGTCGCCCGACAGCGCTTCGTGGAAGCCGAAGCGCTCAACACGGCCGTGGGACTCCCCCTCTACTTCCTGGCCCAGGTGCTCCTGGCGCTGAGCGTGTAGGGGGGGTTCATCACTTCGCTTCACCACCAGCCCGAAGGTCTCGGCCACGACGGCTGCGAACAGCGCGCCGCCTGTGACAAGCACCGGATCCACGTGGCCCGGCAAACGACGACAAGCCAACGATGATCGGGCCGGCGCGGGGCTCCCCGGACCCGGAGGGTTGTCTTCGCGCGCTTCATGGAGGCATTTTCCGTCATGAACACAACCGGTCTGGCAGTTTTCGTCTTCGTGGCTTTCCTGCTTCCCGTGCCGCTCCTCCACTGGCTGGACCGCCCGGTTCGGGGCGGGGAGAAGGGCGGTCCGAGGGAGGGCGACGACTGATGTATGCCGGCCATTTCGCAGCGGGCCTGGCCTTGAAGGCGAAGAAACCCGAGGCGCCCGCCTGGGGGATACTCCTGGGGATCGGCCTGTTGGATCTCCTCTTCGGGCCCTTCGTCATCCTGGGGATCGAGCGCGTCAGCCTCACTCCGGGAATCGCCCCAGGGTTCCGCCTGGATTTCATCGACTGGTCCCACTCCCTGGTCATGGCTGTGGTGTGGTCCTTCCTCTTCGGAGCGCTCTTTCTACGATGGGGTAGGCCCGTAGCGGCGGTGATGGCGGCGGCGGTCTTTTCCCACTTCCTCCTCGACCTCCCTATGCACCCGCCGGATCTGGCCCTCTGGCCCGGCTCTGAGGCCCATCTGGGTCTGGGGCTATGGCGTGCGCTTCCTACCGGTTGGTGGTTCGTGGAGTTGGCGTTCGTTATGGCGGCGGGCGCGTATTACGTGCTCGCCTCCCGCGCGTGTCCAACGTTCGGCGGTCGGGCCCAGGCGGTCGTGGCCGTGGTCCTGATCCTGCACATCGCGAATTCTCCCTGGCTCTCCCTGTTCTGATCACCGGGGAGCGAGTCGCTGGTGCGGTCGGCCACACTCGCGCCCCGGCGCCGGAGTGCCCATCTTTCAGTAACCCGTCAGGTTCGGCGGCCCCGTTTCGGCAGCCCCGCCGGGAGGAACCATGGTACAGCGGGACGACCTCGTCGCTTTCGTGCGCAGCGCCCTGAGTCGGGGCATCCCCCGCGACCGGATCCGTGAGGCTCTCACGGAAGCGGGGTGGTCGGAAAGCCGTATCGCGACCGCCATGGACCGCTTCGCCGACGTCACATTTCCTGTGGCGGTCCCCCGCCCCCGTCCTTCCACGTCGGCGCGAGAAGTCTTCGAGTACCTCCTCCTCTTCGGAACGCTTTACTTCACCGCGTTCCACCTGGGGCGGCTTCTCTTTCAGTTCGTCGATGTCGCCTTTCCCGATCCCCTCTGGCCCCCTCAGCGCTTCCTGGCCATTCGCGACGCCACGCGCTGGTCCATCTCGGCGCTGGTGGTCTTCACCCCGGTCTATCTCTTCCTGGCCCGCTCCAACGGACGGACGCTGGAGCGAGAACCCATCCGCCGGGCAGCGCCGGTACGAAGCTGGCTGGCCTATCTCACCCTGGCCGTGGCGGCGGCCATCCTCATCGGAGACGGAACCGCCCTCATCTACAACTTTCTCAAGGGGGAGATGACCATCCGCTTTCTCCTGAAGGCGTTGATCATCGCGGGCATCGTGGGGACTGCCTTCTTCTACTATCTGTGGGACCTGCGCCAGGCGGAAAAGATTCTGGCCCGCGCGCCATCGGGAGACGGGGAGGATGCGGCGCGTCGGCCACCCGGCCGAACGGTGCTTGCGGTGGCCACGGCGGCAGTCACGGTGTCGGTGATCGCGGGCATCGTTCTGGTGGGAACTCCGGCGGAGGGCCGCATCCAGCAGCTCGACGCCGCCCGCGTCGAGGATCTTCGCAGCATTATGAACGCCGCCGACCGCTTCTGGAAGAAGAACGAGCGGCTCCCCTCCACGCTGGACGAACTCGCCCGGGATCCGCGAGAAGCCATCAACACCCTCGATCCCGGTTCGGGAGAACCGTACGAATACAGGAAGGTGGGTGAGAACGCCTACGAGCTGTGCGCCGCCTTCGACCGGGCTTCCCCCGAATCCCCGGGTCGCCCCAGGGCCGACTTCTGGCGCCATGGGGCCGGAAGGCATTGCTTCGCGTTGGAAGCGAAGGCGCCCGACGGAACACCCTGAGACGGAAAACGTGCGACGGGCGGCGTCTTTGTCTTAGATTTAGACCGTCGTGCTTCAACCCTCCCACCGATTCGGCATCCACCCCTATCCCTGAATCGCCATGCCCATCGCTACACCCAGACAGTTCGCCGAGATGCTCGATACGGCGCAGGAGAACGGCTACGCCC
>JBHHWB010000142.1:0-3057 GCA_046756305.1 Gemmatimonadota bacterium | reverse complement strand
AGGATCTCCCACTTCGACTCCCAGAGGGCGGCCGCTGCCTCCCGCTTGTCGAAGCCAGGCCGCGTCATCTTCGACCGGAGCCCCTCGCGGACCCCGAACATACAGACTGCGGCGACCATGAGGATCCCCGGCACGATCCCTGCCTTGAAGAGGTCCGGGATCGGCACGTGGGCCACGACGCCGTAGAGGATTACTGCAAGGCTCGGTGGGAACAGGAGGCCGATGGAACCGGTGGCGGTGAGGAGGCCCACGGAGAATCGCTCCCGATAGCCGTTCTTTAAGAGCACCGGTAGGAGCAATCCTCCGAGTGCCAGGATCGTCACTCCGGAGGCGCCCGTGAAGGTCGTGAAGAAGGCACAGACGAGGGTGGCGACCATCGCCAAGCCCCCCGGCATCCAGCCGAAGAGCGCGCGGAACAGGCGCACCAGCCGCTGGCTGGCCCCGCCCTCCGCCAGGAGGAAGCCCGTCAGCGTGAAGAGAGGGATGGTCGGGATCGAGGGGGAAACGACAATCCGGTAGGTTTCAACTGGAATGGCGGCAACGGGAACGCCCACGGCAAAGAAGAGGAGGAGGGCTGCCCCGCCCAGGAGGACGAAGATCGGCGTACCGAGGAGCGCTGCCGCAACGAGACCAGCGATCCCCGGCCAGAGGAGCTGTGAAGCGTGGGGTCCCAGGAGGAATCCGATCACCGCCGCGGCCGGGATGCCGAGAAAGGCGAGCGCACGCGCGTTCCATCCTCCCGCGTGGGCCACGAACCTCAGCGTGATGATCGCGAAGGAAACCGGGAGGATCGCCTCTACCACCCAGATCGGCACCCACCCCGCGATGCTCGCCGGGGACTCCATTTCGGCACGAACGAACTGCAGGGAGGCCCAGAAAAGCCCGGAGGCGACGGCGGTCGAAACTGTGGCTGCCAGCATGGTAGCGACTCCCTGGAGTCGCGGTGGGATGACTACCATACCGGTCGAGAGGTTAAGGTGACGTCCCTCTCTGGCGGCGATCATCGCCCCGAGAAAGCCGACCCACAAGGTGAGATTCTGGACGGCCCCGGAGGTGCCCGGGACGCCGGTGTGCAAGAACGTTCGGAGGACCAACTCGAGGACCGGTAAGATCCCCATCGTCAGGAGGGCCGCCACCGTGAGGGCGTCCTCGGCCCGCCTCCCGATCGTCGTGACCCGCGCGAAGGCGCTCGGCCCAACCACGTTAGTGATCTCCCCGGATGGCTCGATACTCATTTCGAAGCCGCTCAACCTCGGCGACCATCTCGGCAGGAACCACCTTTCCGACGATCTTTGGGTATGCGCCGCGGGCGCTCCTCTCCCAATCAGCGACCACAACTGGCGGGACGCGGTGAACCACCAGGCCGTGCTTCTTCATCACCTCGACCGCGTCGTCTCCGAACTTCCGCGTCTCCCGCCGGACGCGTGCGCCGGCCTCACGGGCGGACTGGAGAAGGAGCGGCTTGACGTCATCAGGAATCTTCCGCCATGTCCTCGCCGAGATCACCGTAGCCCCGATCAGGGGGGCCCACTTCAGGTCGGTCATATGCTTCGCCAGGCCGAACCATTGGAACGAGAGCGCCGCGAGGGGCGTGGTGGGGACGGCGTTGATAAGGCCGGACTGGAGGGCCGTGTGGATCTCGGTCCCGGCAAGGGGGACAGGGCGGTATCCGGCGTCTTTCCACGCCTCGACGTAGGCGGTGTCACCGGACCAGACGAAGAGCCTCAGGGGCTTCAGATCCTCGGGCCGCACGACTGTCTTCTGCGTGAAGAAATGCACCCAGCCGGCGTCCCCCCAGTTCAACACCTTGAACCCGTTCGCCTCAAGGATCGCCTCGAGCTTCGGGGCAAGACGGTCCATCACATAGTCAAGCTCCTCGTAGGAGGCCAGCATCATCGGCATCTGGAGCGCCTGGATCTCCGGTGCGATGTCATAAAGGCCTCCGGCGGAGAGCGCTGCTGCCTGGAGCTGTCCGACCCGCATCTTCCGGACCATGTCGGGGTCGTCGCCGGCGACACCTCCCGGGTAGATACGGACATCGATCTTTCCGCCTGTTGTCTCCTTCCAGGCCTCCGCCATGTCGCGGATGATGCTGTACCAGGGGGACCCTTCCGGCGCGAGAGTCCCGAGCTTTATGGTCAGGGCCGAGGCGGGAACAGTGGCGAGCAAGAGGCCGGACATGACCATTGCGACTACCCTTCGTTTCACTTTTTCTCCTCCGTTTGACCCGCCTCCAGGAAGAGGTGAGGGATGCGCGAGTTGAGCCAGCGGGCGCGGCGTCTGGCGATGGTGTTGGTGAGCCGAAGGCTCGGCACCTTGTCGGGATCGACCGCCAGCGCAGCGGCAATCAGTGCCCGAAATTCTGCGAGGTTCTGTTCGCGGATCGTCACCGCCTCGGCCAGCGCGAGGTGCACTGAGGCACGCTGGCCTCCGGAGATTTCGAGCGCGCGTCGATAGTGCCCGCGCGCGCGGCTCACGCTGCCGCCGGGACGGCTCCCTTCGTAGGAGATGAAGAACTCGTGGGCGGCGCCGAGTTCGTACCTCTCATCGAGTTCCAGGACGCGCCCAACCAAGGCTCCCGCGATCGGCAGCTCTGCGAGGAGGTCGAGGTCATCCTTGGCCGCAGTGAGGGCGCCGGCCCAAGCGGCGCCGGCCCAGTACAGGAACGGAACGTCCTCCTCTGTCGTCAGGGCGAGCCCGGCAGCCCTAGCGCTGTGGAGCGTCGCGGTGAAGCTTGGGTGATCCACCTCGAGGCCGCGGAGGGCGTAGTCACGGCCACGGAGGTAGAGCTTGCGGGCCCTGGCGCGCAGCTCGCGGCCTCGGCTAAGATCGGTTGCCTCGATCCGGTCAGCCTCTTCCTGAAGGAGGTACGCGTACGCGGTGAATCCGCTCGCCGCGGCAAGAAGGAGTCCTCGGTGCTCCGGCGACACGGCCAGGAGGCTCTCGTACGTTTTCAAACCGAATGGGATGGCGTCCCGGACCAGCTCTGGATCGTCATCGGAGGCGTACACGCCACCGCTACCCGCGAGCGCGTTTCCGACGAGGTTCACCGCGGTC
>JBHHWB010000141.1:0-3078 GCA_046756305.1 Gemmatimonadota bacterium | reverse complement strand
GGGGAGCCCAGAGGCGGAGGCGGACCCATCCCGACCTTGACGCCGCGTGCTTCCAGTTCGCGGTGAGGGTGCGGTATTCTCATTCACCCGAACGGAGCCATTGCCATGAACCTCCGATCGTTGTTCCTGCGGGGCGGGCTCACGCTTGCGCTCGCAGCCTGCTTGCCGGGCCTTTCATCGGCCCAGGAGCGGGGAACCATCACCGGAACGGTGACCGACGTAGCGTCCGGTCAGCCCCTTTCCGGCGCACAAATTGTCATCGAGGGGACCAACTACGGTGGCCTCTCGAACCAGAGCGGGCGCTACTTGATTCCCAACGTTCCCGCCGGAGAGCACCGGGTGCGGGCCATCCTCATCGGATACGGCCCTGAGGTGCAGGACGTGATGGTCACCGCCGGCGAGACCAGCGTGGCCGACTTCCGGCTTGCGCTCTCCGCCATCTCTCTGGACCAGCTCGTGGTGACGGCGACGGGCGTCCAGCGGAAGAGGGAGTTGGGGAACGCGGTGGGTACCATTCAGGCCGACGAAATCGTCGACGTGGCGCCCATCAACAACATCTCCGACCTCATCAAGGGCCGGAGCGCCGGGGTGCAGGTGCTGGGATCCTCCGGGACGCCCGGGATGGGGAGCCGGATCCGGATTCGCGGATCCAGCAGTATTTCCCTGTCCAACGAGCCCCTCATCTATGTGGACGGCGTGCGCGTCTCCAATGACGACAGCTTCGCCGGCAACATCTACACCGGCGGGCAGGAGCCTTCCCGGATCGACGACATCAATCCGGAAGACATCGAGTCCGTCGAAATCGTGAAGGGGCCCGCCGCCGCCACGCTGTACGGCACCGAGGCGGCCAACGGGGTCATCCGCATCACGACCAAGAGGGGCCGTCCTGGTGAGACGCGTTGGAGCTTCTGGGCCGAGACCGGCGTGGTACAGGAGAAGAACAACTATCCCCTGAACTACGGCGGATATGACGCCGCCGGGAAGCGGTGTCTTCTCGACGACGTGGCGCGTGGCCGCTGCGTCCAGTCGGAAATCAAGTCCTATCAGGTCCTCTATGACCCTGAGCTTTCTCCCTTCAAGGACGGCTCCCGGAAGCAGTACGGCATGAGCCTGACCGGAGGGTCGGAGCGGGTGAATTTCTACGTCTCCGCGGAGATCGAGGGCGAGGAAGGCCCCTACAAGCTCCCGGACACCTACCGGCAGGTGCTGCTGGATCGGGGGATTGCCATCAAGGAGACCACGGACCGGCCCCAGCAGCTCGATCGGGCCAACATCCGTGTGAACCTGAACGCGCAGACCTCCGAGAACTCCACGATGGCGCTGCGGGTGGGGTATCTCACCTCGAACATGTCGTTCACCGGGAACGACAATAACTCCTTCGGATTCCTGCCCAGTGCCTTCTTCGGCGGCAATGATCCCAATAATCCGGACCGGGCCTGGGGCTTCCAGACGCCGGCCGAACTCTTCGGGCGCGACCTGTATCAGGACGTGGAGCGGCTTACCACCTCCCTTTCGGGAACGTGGGAACCCCTGGAGTGGCTGAGCACGCGGGCTTCCTTCGGGCTGGACTACACCAACCGTCACGACATCAGCTTCTATCCGCGTGACATCGGAGTTCCCGGTCAGTCCAACCTGGGCCGCAAGGATTCTTCCTACCGGAACCTCTTCCAGTACACCTTCGACGCCGGCGGAATCGCCAGCTTTGACCTCACCAACGAGATCACGTCGAAGACGGCGGTGGGCGTCCAGTACTTCCGCAGCTTCGTGACGGGCACCAACGCCTGGGGAATCGACATCGTCAACGGTGCGGCTTCCATCGGGGCGGCGGCGGAGACCTTCTCCAGCGAGACCACGACGGAGGACAAGACGGCCGGTCTCTTCGTGGACCAGACCTTCGGTTGGCGGGACCGACTGTTCGTCACCGGCGCCATCCGCGCCGACGACAACAGCGCCTTCGGTCAGGACTTCGACCTGATCTACTACCCGAAGGCCAGCGTCTCCTGGATTCTGTCCGAGGAGGAGTTCTTCCCTGAGCTGTCCTGGCTGAACGAGTTCCGCTTCCGCGGCGCCTGGGGCCGGTCCGGCCTGCAGCCGGGCAGCACCGCGGCCATCCGCACCCTGGCGGCCAACGCCATCACCGACCCGAACGACAACACGATTTCAGGTGTGAGCATCGGGTCCATCGGGAACGTGGATCTCAAGCCCGAACGCTCTTCGGAGATCGAGCTCGGCTTCGACGCCGACCTCCTGGGAGGACGGGCCGGAATCGAGTTTACCTACTACAAGAAGACCACCGAAGACGCGCTGATCACGGTGCCGCTGGCGCCCTCCCTCGGTGCCAGTAACTCCCGGTGGGTCAACATCGGTAAGGTGGAGAACAAGGGTCTCGAAGTGGCCATTACCGCCACGGTTCTGGATACGGATAAGTTCGATTGGGATCTTACCCTTTCGGGATCCGACAACCAGAACGAGCTCATCACGCTGGGTGAGGGCACCGAGCCCATCGGCAGTCAGATCCGCCACGTTCCCGGCTACCCGTTGGGCGGATGGTGGGCCAAGCCCATCCAGAGCTATTCCGATGCCAACGGCGACGGCCTCATCGGGCGCGACGAGGTCACGGTGGGTGACACGCTGGAGTTCATCGGGCCCAGCATGCCGGAAAAAGAAGCGTCCCTTTCCACGACCTTCACCCTTCTCGATCGCCTGAGCCTCTACGCTCAGTTCGATTACCGCGGTGACTACTACGCCTACAACAACACGGAGCGGTTCCGCTGCCGGTTCCGCCTGTGCCGGGCGCTCATCGACCCGACCACGCCTCAGTGGGATCAGGCGCGGGCCGTCGCGTCTCTCTTCCATCCCAGCCAGACGGTGGTGGGGTACATGGAAGATGCGGCATTCATCAAGCTCCGCGAGGTCGCTGTCACGTACAACTTCTCACAGAACGTGGCGGACCTGCTGCGGGTCCGCCGGGCCTCGGTCACCATCAAGGGGCGCAACCTCAAGACGTGGACCGACTACTCCGGGATGGATCCGGAGATCAACTGGTCCGGCTCCAGCAGCAACTTCGGTGTCACTGAA
>JBHHWB010000140.1:0-3098 GCA_046756305.1 Gemmatimonadota bacterium | reverse complement strand
AACTTCTTCTTCTTGTCGATGTGGACGTAGCAGATGTCGTTGATGTCGATGGTGAACTCCACCCACGAGCCCCGGAAGGGGATGATCCGGGCACTGTAAAGCTTGGATCCGTTGGGGTGGATGTTCTCCTCGAAGACCACGCCGGGGGAGCGGTGGAGCTGGCTCACCACCACGCGCTCGGCGCCATTGATGATAAACGTCCCCAGCTCGGTCAGGAGAGGGAGATCACCGAGGTAGACCTCCTTCTCGATGATGTCCTTGGGGCGGCGCTCGATCTCCTTCGCCTTCTTCTTGCTGATCCCCGCTTCGAGCTCCTCCCAGATGATGAGCCGCAGCGTCGCCTTCAGGGGCGCCGCGTAGGTCATATCCCGTTCGATGCACTCCTCCACCGAGTACTTGGGCTCGCCAAGGGCGGCCGACACGTACTCCAGGGTGAAGTTCCCGTTGACGTCGGTGATGGGGAAGATCTCGGCGAAGACCCGGTCCAGGCCGAAATCCCACTGCTCGGCCGGGTCCACGCCGGATTCGATCAATTTTTCGAAGGACCGGATCTGCACATCCAGCAGATTCGGCATGGGCATGACCCGCTTCAGTTTGGCGAAGCTGACCATGGGGCGGTTGTCTTTACGCTGCAATTCCAACGTGAGTCCCCCTTACCGGATCTCCCGCCGCAAGGCGAAAGACGGGCGTCTCGTGTTCGACATGGGACAAGCGCGTAGATCCCCGACCCGCCGGCGGCCGATCCAATCGGCTGCCGGCGGCGGGGACCACGCATTCGGCCCGAGTTGTGGTGCAGATGCTCTGGGCACCAGACTCCTGAGGCGTTTGCCGGCCCGAACGGACGGGCAGCATCCGGGAGCCGATTACTTGAGGGCGACCGTCGCGCCCACTTCCTCGAGCTTGGCCTTCATCTGCTCGGCTTCTTCCTTCGTAGCCGCTTCCTTCACCGTGCTGGGCGCTCCGTCCACGACCTCCTTGGCCTCCTTGAGGCCGAGACCGGTGAGCTCGCGCACCACCTTGATGACCTGGATCTTCTTGTCACCGACGCCCTCAAGGACAACGTCGAACTCGTCCTTCTCCTCGGCCGCTGCGGCTTCACCGCCGGCAGCCGCCGCACCGGGCATGGCCACCGGAGCGGCCACCGCCGTGACGTTGAACTTCTCCTTGAACGCGTCCACGAACTCGGAGAGCTCGAGGACGGTCATGTTGCCGATGGTCTCGAGCAGCTCTTCGTGATTCGTCGCCATGGTTCCTGATTCCTCCTGACTCGTTCCGGCCTTCGCCGGTGATTGGGTGTACCCTGTTTTAGACTCCAGGGAACGCGCCCGCGTCCCCTCCTGCTACTGCCCGGGATGCGGGCCTAACCACCGGCCTGTTCGCGCTCGGCCTTGAGCGCATCCAGGAGGCCGGCCATTTCCTGAAGCTTCGCCTCGAGGGCTCCCGCCAGAGCGGCCAGGGGCGCCTGCATGGCGCCAGCCAGCTCGGCCAGAAGCTGTTCTCTGGGCGGAAGCTTCGCGATCCGGTCGATCTGCTCGGGCTGGAGGACCTTTTCCTCCATGATTCCCAACTTGAAGACCGGCTTCTCGTCGTGCTCCTTCGCAAACTCCGAAAGGGCCTTGGCGGCCGCCACGGGATCCTCGTACCCGAAGACCACGCCGGTGGGGCCCACCAGGCTCTCGGAGATGTCCGGGAGTCCAGTGCCCTCGAGGGCACGCTTCGCCAGACGGTTCTTCACTACCACGTACTCGGCGCCCGAATCCTTAAGGGTCCGGCGCAGCTTGGTGATGGATTTGACGTCCAGCCCGGTGAAGTCCGTCAGATAGACCACCGGCGCGCGGGTGACGCGCTCCCGGAAATCCTTGACGAACAGCTCTTTGTCGCCGCGCTTCATCCGGCCCTCCGATACAGGTTGGGATCGATGGAAATCCCCGGACCCATGGTGCTGGAGACCGTCACGCTCTTCACGTACGTGCCCTTGGCCCCCGAGGGCTTGGCCCGAACGATCTGGTCCATGAAGGCGCCCAGATTCTCATTGAGCTGGTCCTCGGAGAAGGAGACCTTGCCGATGGGCGCGTGAACGTTGCCCGTCTTGTCCACGCGGAACTCGATCTTACCCGCCTTGATCTCCTTCACGGCGCGGCCCACGTCCATGGTGACGGTGCCCGCCTTGGGCGTGGGCATGAGGCCCCGCGGCCCCAGGATCCTTCCCAGCGGGCCCACCCTGCCCATCATGTCGGGCGTTGCCACGCAGACGTCGAAGTCCACCCAGCCGCCCTTGATCTTGTCGGTGTACTCCACGCCCACGTAATCCGCTCCGGCTTCCTCGGCCTCCCGGGCCTTCTCCCCCTGGGCGATGACCAGAACCCGCACCTCTTTGCCGGTGCCGTGGGGCAGGACCACCGTGCCTCGGACGATCTGGTCGGCCTTGCGGGGATCCACGCCGAGCCGCGTGGCCACCTCCACGGTCTCGTCAAAGTTGGCGAAAGCCAGATCCTTGACGAGCTTGACCGCCTCGGCGGGAGCGAACCTGACGCCGTCCGGCACCGCCGCGCGGGCCGCCGCGTAACGCTTCCCTAGTTTCGTCATGCTCTCATGAACCGTCTCGTGAACCCTCCCACCGCTGGCGGTTCGCAGCCGGTGGTATTCGGGCCGGAGCGATGGCTCCGAATCAGCCCTCCACCTCCACACCCATGGAGCGGGCCGTGCCGGCGATCTGCCGCATGGCCGCCTCCACGTCGTTGGCGTTGAGGTCGGGCATCTTGGCCTCCGCGATCTCGCGGAGCTGCGCCTGGGTGATGGTGGCCACCTTTTCCCGGTTGGGAACGCCCGAACCCTTGGGAATTCCCAGGGCCCGCTTGATGAGCACCGCCGCCGGAGGCGTCTTGGTGATGAAGGTGAACGACCGATCGGCGTAGACCGTGATCTCCACAGGGATGGTGATCCCCTGCTTGTCCTGGGTCTTCGCGTTGAACTGCTTGCAGAAGTCCATGATGTTGACGCCGTGCTGGCCCAACGCGGGGCCCACCGGCGGCGCCGGGTTGGCCTGGCCGCCCGGCACATGGAGCTTGATGAACCCGATGACCTTCTTCGCCATGGTC
>JBHHWB010000139.1:0-3126 GCA_046756305.1 Gemmatimonadota bacterium | reverse complement strand
AGCGGCAACCTGGCGAACGGCTCCGGACAGGTCGGGCAGAACCTGCAGTTCCACCCCGGTGTCGCGATCATGGGCGTCTTCCCGGATCGGGTCGACCCGCAGTTCGGCGCGACCCAGGGCTACCAGTCCACCCAGTTCCTGCGCGACGGCTTCAAGCTCGAGACACTCTGGGCGCCGCCGCCGGTGCTGGCGGTCCGCATGCCCGGATCCGGACTGGCGCTCAAGCAGCGCCTGGCGGACGTGCCCTTCTCCGCGATCTGGGATGCGATCGCCAGCTGCAACCGCTCGCTGGGCCGCGTCCGGTCCCGGCGCGTCGGCCTGGACCCGATCCTCAGCTGGCGGCTCCACCCCGAGGACCTCTCGATCCTCACCCGGGCGCTGTGGACCCTCACCGAGGTCTTCTTCGCGGCCGGCGCCAAGTCGGTGCTCCCGGGGGTCCACGGGATTCCGCCCGAGCTGCACTCGCTCGAGGAGGCGGAGGTCCTGCGCCGGCATCCGATCACCGGCAAGGATCTGGTGCTCGGCGCCAACCACGTCTTCTGCACGACGCGCATGCACGGCGACCCACGCCGCGGCGTGGTCGACGAGTACGGCCGCTGCCACGACTTCGACAACCTCTGGATCGTGGACACCGGGATCTTCCCCCGCTGCCCGTCCGTGAACCCCATGTGGACCGGCATGGCGCTGGCCCACCGGTCCGCGCGGGTGCTGGCGGACCGGCTTTAGCCGGCTCGTGCCTATCCCTCTGCGTCAGCTCGTGACCGGGAGTGTGTGCGCCAGGCGAAGCCTGGGAGAGGAGGAAGGCGATGACGTAGCTGGAAACCTCTCGTTGGGACCCTGGGGGTAGCCAATCCCGCCCGGCCAGGGCTGGCCACCAGCCGGAACCGTGTATTGCGGGGCCGAGGGTGACCGAGGCCGCGAAGCGTAGACAGGGAGCGGACAGGCCGCGTGATGGAGCCCCGAAAACGGTCATGAGTGGCGAGCGCCGACGACGTACACACATCGGAAGGCCACACGGCAGCACCGGATGGCCTGGAGCTGCCGGCTCGCCGGGGTCGGAGAGCGGGGCATGTTCGCAGCGGGTCCTCCAGGAACCTGGGAGGCCTCGTCGTTTCCCGCCTGGGAAGCCGGTTGGGGAACCGGAGACCAAACCCCTTACCCGGCACGGCGCGTCCCCGTCGCTGGGATCGAACCAGGGCGCAAGGTGGGTATCCCAGGGCAACAACGAGAGTCCTGGGAGACGGACGACGAGGCGTCGGAGCGCTCCATAGTACCGGCGAAGCGGGGGAATCCGGCCCGGGAGACCCCGTGGAGGGAAGGGAGCGTCAGGGCAGAGGATCGTGGGAGGGAACGATGCCGGAGACCCCGAGCTCCGTAAGCGTCTCAACGAAACTCCGACGAGTAGCCGAGCTGGCTCGGAAGCAACCGGGGGTCGCGCTCACGACCCTCGCTCACCACATCGACGTGGAGTTCCTGCGGGCGGCGTTTCACGCCACGCGCAAGAGCGGGGCGCCGGGGATCGATGACCAGACGGCGGCCGAGTACGCGAAGGATCTGGAGGGGAACCTCCAGTCGCTGCTCGATCGCTTCAAGTCCGGTCGCTACCAGGCACCTCCCGTGCGTCGGGTCCTGATTCCCAAGGCCGGCGGGAAGGGCACCCGGCCCATCGGCATCCCGACCTTCGAGGACAAGGTCCTCCAGAGGGCGGTGGCGATGGTGTTGGAGGCCGTGTACGAGCAGGACTTTCGGGACTGCTCCTACGGTTTCCGGCCGGGGCGCTCGGCCCATCAGGCCCTGGAGGCACTCTGGCGTGCGGCCACGGCGGTCGGTGGGGGATGGGTCCTGGACGTGGATGTCCGGGGGTTCTTCGACTCCCTGGACCATCGTCACCTCCGGGAGTTCCTGAGCCGACGGGTGCGTGACGGGGTGATCCGTCGCGCGGTGGACAAGTGGCTGAAGGCGGGGGTCCTCACCGAGGGGCGGCTCGAGCGCCCGGAGGAGGGGACGCCCCAAGGCGGGGTGGTTTCGCCCATGCTGGCGAACATCTACCTGCACCACGTCCTCGACGAGTGGTTCGAGAACGAGGTCAAGCCGCGGATGAGGGCCAGGGCGATCCTGGTTCGCTACGCGGACGACTTCGTGATCGTGTTCGCTCGGAAACAGGACGCGGAGCGGGTGTTGCGGGTGCTGCCGAAGCGATTCGGGCGGTTCGGTCTGGCCCTCCACGAGGGCAAGACCCGGCTCGTCGGCTTCGAGCGCCCGGACCGCCGCCGCGAGCGGCGGCCTCGAACGTCGGGTCCCGGGGAGCGTGATCGTATGCGTCATAGCCCCGGGGTGGGTTCGGAGACGTTCGACTTCTTGGGGTTCACCCATCACTGGGCGAAGTCCTGGAAGGGAGGTGGACGGTGGGTGGTGCGTCGTCGGACCGCGCGGGACCGGTTGAGCCGCTCCCTGCGGGAGATCAACCGGTGGATCCGCGGGCACCGGCACCTGCCCCTCGCCGTTCAGCAAGCCGCCTTGTCGCGGAAGCTCTGCGGGCACTATGCCTACTACGGCATTACGGGCAACGTGGAGCGCCTCGGCGACTACCACCGCGCGGTGGTTCGTCTCTGGCGCAAGTGGCTTGCGCGGCGGTCGCAGCGGGGGCGGGTTTTGCTGCGTTGGGAGCGCTTCCAGCGACTCTTGGCGCGCTACCCGCTTCCGCCTCCGGTCGTCCGCCACTCCGTCTATCGTCATGCAGTGAGTCCTCTGCCGTGAGGAGCCGGATGCGGGAGTTCCGCACGTCCGGATCTGCGAGGGGGCCCGGGTGAGCAATCACCCGGGCCTACCCGACCACGAGTTCCAGAACGCGAACGAGTTCCAGAACACCACGGACTCCGCCGTCGGGCAGCACACTCCGCACGCGGTCGCGGCGAGCCGCGTGGGTTCGCCGTTCAACCTCGCCCGCCGAGCCGTTCCGTGAAATGCGGCGGCGACCGGGCGAGGACGCGCAACCGATGCGCAGCCCTTCGCGACGTTCGCGTCCCTGCGTTCTTCGGTGCCCGAGTGGACGTCCGATACCGACCGGCGTTCCGGGCGCCCACGCGAGGGCGGGTGGGCTACGGCGACGCCACCCCCCCTCCGCGC
>JBHHWB010000138.1:0-3230 GCA_046756305.1 Gemmatimonadota bacterium | reverse complement strand
GCTCCTGGCCGCGGCGTGCTCTCTGGGCACGCCGCCGGAAGTGGGCACCCTGGATCCCGTGTACGCGCGTCCGGCCGAGGACATTCGGGTCCTCACCCTGGGCAGGGGCCAGACCCTGGGTGAGCTTCTGCAGAACGTGGTCAGTCCCGGCGATCAGTATGCCCTCCTTCTCGCCTTTCGCGAACAGGCGAGCCCCCGGCGCATGAAGGCGGGCACGGAGATCACCCTTCGTTTCCGCCCCGAGGACGGGGGGCTGCGGGGGGTGGATGTGGCCATGAGCCGGGACCAGACGGTGCGCCTGCGCCGCGACGGGGTGGCGTGGAGCTCCGCCACCATCCAGACCCCCACCTACGTGGACACCCTCTATGCGGCGGGAGAGATCCGCACGGTGCTCTGGACGGCGGTCATCCGCAATCCGACCCTGTCGGGGATCCCCGTGGAGGACCGCAACCGCCTCATCGACGAGCTGGACAAGGTGTTTCAGTGGCAGGTGGACTTTTCCCGTCAGATCCGCGTGGGAGACACCTACCGCTTCGTCTTCGAGCGGGAGGTCCGGCCCGACGGCTCCATGCGCAGGGGAAGGCTCCTGGCTGCAGAGCTGGTCAACGCCGGGACGCCCTACTACGCCATCTGGTTCGATCCCAACGGGGACGGCGAGGGATCTTATTTCGATCCCCAGGGCCGTTCGGTGCGCCGGGCCTTTCTCCTCAAGCCCCTTTCGTACCGGCGCATCTCCTCCCGCTTCAGCGGTGGACGATACCATCCCATCCTGAAACGCTGGCGCTCCCACAAGGGCGTGGACTACGCCGCCGACGCCGGTACGCCGGTGATGGCCACCGCCGACGGCGTCGTCATCCACCGCGGCAGGAAGGGCGGATTCGGAAACGCCGTGGAGATCCGCCACCCCAACGGCTTTATCACGCGCTACGCCCATCTCTCCGGGTTCCGCAGGGGAGTGTACAAGGGCACCCGTGTGCATCAGGGCGACATCATCGGCTACGTGGGGATGACGGGGCTGGCCACCGGCCCTCATCTCCACTACGAGATGATCCGCGGGGGACGCCAGATCGATCCCCTCTCGGTGGATCTTCCCGCGGGAGACCCGGTTCCCGCCGAAGCCGAGGAGCGCTGGAGCGCGGTGCGCGCCGTGCGCCTGGCCCTTCTCGAATCCATCCCCGGGCCGGGCCCCGTTCGTACGGTGGCGGCCGAGGCGGAGCCGTCCGCACCTCCTGAAGATACGGGAGGGTGATCTCCCTTCTTCTCTTCCTCCTTGTCGTGGTCGCGGCGGGGACGTTCGCCGCATGGGTTTATCTGCGCATGGAGCCCTCGGTGCGGGGACGGCGGCTCCTGGCGTTCCTGCGGGCCGGTGTGCTGGCGCTGGTGCTCCTCCTCGGGATCAATCCCCCCATTCCATGGCGGGGCGCATCGGCTGCCGGGGAGTGGGCGGTTCTGGACAACTCCCTCAGCATGATGGCCGTGGGAGCCGACGGTACGCCCCTCTGGGATGGGGCCCGGGCGCGGGCGCGCGCCCTCGAAGACCAGGGTCTGCGGGTGGAGACGCTCACCGGAAGCCTCTCCCCTGAAGCGCCCCGGTCGGAGTTGGCCCCGGTGCTGCGGCGGGCGGCGGAGGCGGGAGCCGCGGGGGTGCGCGTCCTCTCCGATTTTCGCCTGCACGACCCGCTGGAGGTGGAAGATCTCCTGTCCCAGGCCGGCCTGGAGGTCAGCGCCGAACCCTACGGCGCAGGCGTGAGCAACGCGGGCGTCGCGGAGCTGCGCGTGGACGACGCGCTGGGCGCGGGCGATTCGGTGCGGGCCGTGGCGGAGCTCTTTGCTTCAGGCGCGGGAGACAGTGTGCGGGTGGAGTTCCGGCGGGAAGGCGCGCTTCTGCGCAGCCGGAAGGTGGCGGCGCCCGGGGAAGGGAGGGTCCGGGAGGTCGCCGCGTGGCTGCCGGGCGCGACGGAGGCTGCCTCGACGACGGCGGAGGAGCCGGTGGGTCGGGCCCGCTATACCGTCCGCGTCTTCGCTGGGGGCGACGTGTACCCCGACGACGACGAGGCCGTAGCGTATGCGCTCGTGGGCGGCCGGGAAGGGGGTGTGGTCCTCGTCTCCTTTCGCCCCGACTGGGAGCCGCGCTACCTCCTGCCGGTCCTGGGCGCGGTGACGGGGTTGCCCACCCGGGGGTATCTGCGCCTTCCCGGAGGGCGCTTCGCCGTCATGGGTCGGGGTGGGGAGCGGGGCGCCCCCGTGGACTCGACGGTCGTGCGCCGGGAGGTGGCGCGTGCCGATCTGGTGGTGATCCACGGCCTGGGCGGGGAAGTGGATGCGTGGGAAGGGGCACTCCTGAAGGGCGCGCGCGCGCGGCCGGCGATTCTGGTGTGGCCTGCCGATGAAGCGGGTGCGCGCCGCCTGGGCCTTTCGGTGCGGGGTGGGGGAGGCGGGGAGTGGTATGCCGCGCCCGAGGCGCCCGCCTCGCCGGTAGGGGGCGCCCTGGCCGGGACGGACCTTCGCGGCATCCCTCCCTTGGAAGATCTCCTGGTGAGCGACGCCCTTGCCGGCGCGCCCCTCACCGTCCAGTTGGGGGGCACGGGCCCGCCCCATCCCGCCGTGACGCTGCGCGAGGAGGAGGGGCGGCGCATGGCGGCGCCCCTGGCTTCAGGCTTCTGGCGATGGGCTGCCCGTCCCGGGCGTCCCCGGGAGGTCTATCGCCGCCTCTGGTCGGGTGTGGCCGGTTGGCTCCTGGAGGCCCCGGCCGGGCGTGTTCCCGCCACGGTACGGCCGCGCGTGTGGGTCGTGCCGCGAGGCGAGCCGGTGGCATGGCTCCTCCCCTCGGGCGCGGACTCGGTCCCCCTGCGGATCTGGAGGGAGGGAGGAAGCGGCGCGCAGGCGCCCGCCGCGCTCCGGGGCGTCTCTCCGCCGCCGGTGCCCCCGGAGTCCCCCTCGGCCAGGCCGGTGGTGGACGCCCTCCTCACGACAAGAGGCGGTCGCGAAACCGGTGTGCTGGCGCCGGGAACCTACCGCTACGAAGCCGGCGAAGGGGCCTGGGGCGGGGGGCGCTTCGACGTGGCGCGCGCCACCCGGGAAATGCTCCCGGCGCCCCACCTTCCCGCCGGCTTCGAAGGGGAAGGCGGGCGGCGGGTCACCGCACCGGCACGGACCCGTCCCCTGAGGGACTTCACCTGGCTCTACCTTGTGGCCATGATCCTTCTCCTGGCCGAATGGATCGGCCGCAG
>JBHHWB010000137.1:0-3252 GCA_046756305.1 Gemmatimonadota bacterium | reverse complement strand
TGGGGCCGTGGCGTCCCCAACGCGGCCCGCTGCATTACTCGGACAGGCTCCTAGGCGAAGGGAGGCCGCCTACGCCACCCGCTTCACCCCTGGACCCCTCCTCCGGATTCTTCTAGAGTGGGAGCGGTTTGCGCCAGGCCGAACCGTTCCAACCCCGACTCAGGAGCCGAAGACGTGGGAGCTTCGCTGCCCATCTTTTACGACTGCATGAACTGCCCGTCGTACTGCTGCTCCTACCCCCGTATCGAGGTTACCAAGCGGGATATCCGGCGCTTGGCCCGTCACTTCGAGATCGACGAGGAGGCGGCGTGGCGGCGCTTCACCAAGAAGGGCGACGAGCCCGGCGAGCGCGTCCTCCGCCACCAGAAGGATGAAGCGTACGGCACGGTGTGTCGCTTCCTCGACCGGGAGACCCGGGCCTGCACCGTCCACGCGGCACGGCCCAAGATCTGCCGGGATCATCCCGGCACCTCCACCTGCGCCTACTACGTCTTCCTCATGGCGGAACGCAGGTACCAGGACGATCCCGACTTCGTGGCTCGGGCCTACAACCCACCGGAGTAGGACTCCGCGGCGGCAAGGGGGCGCGACACACCGCAGGCGCAGCGCCGGCCCACCGAGGGCGCGGCATCACACGGGTCGCCGTCCGCCGGCACCTTACGCGCTTCCGTCGTTGACGCGCGCCAGCCGATCGGCGGCCCGGGCCAGATGACTCATCCCCCGCACGACTTCGCGGCGCTCGTGAGGCGCCAGGAGAAGGAGAGCAGCGTCCATGCAGTCGGGGGAGAGGGAGGAGCGCCGCGCCGCCAGCGCGGCTCCCTCCTCGGTGAGGCGCACGTTCACCACCCGCCGGTCGGCGGGATCCCGATCGCGCCGGATCCACCCCGCCGCCTCCATCCGTTTCAGGGTGAGGGACATGGTGGAGGCCGTGACGCCGAGGAACTCGGCCAACTCGGTGACCATGACGGGGTCCGTCGGGTGCAGGTAGCCCAGAATCTCGGCCTGGTTCGCTGAGACCCGGACCCCCGCGCTCCGGTCCGGGTTCTTCCGGCGTCCGCACACACTCTCGATGCGCTGCCACGCGTGGAGGACGGACTGGAGGTCGGACATGGGGTGGGGTGGGGCTGCGGGCTGAGGGTGTCGGGTTGAGGCCGGGAGGCTGCGTCCGAGGGGCGCTGCCCCTGCTCCGGGACGCGCACACCCGGAGGTATATATTTTGATTGGTCAAACCAAAATAACTGTCTGATCCCGAATCTGTCAACGGACGGGGTTCGCTCCCATCTGAGGGCACGGCACGCCGACTCCTCAGGGCGGGCCCGGTGTTCCATCCACTCCTCCCCCAGCCATGGCCCTTCCCCCACCCATGGGACTAGCTTAGGCCCTGCTTCGGCGCTCCCGCCTGCTTCCCCGATCCGTGGGCACGCCCGGGAGCGCCTCGGGTTTCCCCGTTCCGAGGTGAACGCACGTGTTTGAGTGGATCGCCATGCCGGAGGCCTGGATCGCTCTGGCCAGCCTGACGGTTCTGGAAATCGTTCTCGGCGTAGACAACATCATCTTCATCTCCATCCTGGCCGAACGGACCGAGCCCAGGCGGCGGGCGGCCGCCCGCCGCCTGGGCCTCCTGGCCGCCATGGTCACGCGCATCGCCCTCCTCTTTTCCATCGTTTGGGTAATGCGCCTCACGCAGCCGCTGGCGGAGGTCCTGGGTCGGGAGGTCTCGGGACGGGACCTGATCCTCATGGCCGGAGGCCTCTTTCTCATCTGGAAGTCCACGCAGGAGATCCACGACAAACTCGAAGGAGACGCCCACCTCGAGCCCACCAGCGCCAAGCACGCCCCCTTCCTGAGCGTCATCGTTCAGATCGCCCTTCTGGACGTCGTCTTCTCGCTGGATTCGGTCATCACCGCCGTCGGCGTCGCCGACCACGTCACGGTCATGGTCATCGCCATCGTCATTGCCGTGGGCGTGATGATGCTGGCGGCCGAGCCCCTTAGCCGTTTCGTGAACAAGCATCCCACGGTGAAGATGCTGGCCCTCTCCTTCCTCCTCCTCATCGGCATGTCCCTGGTTGCCGAAGGATGGCACCAGCACATTCCCAAAGGATACATCTACTTCGCCATGGGATTCTCCATCATGGTGGAGATGCTCAACCTACGCGCGCGTAAGGTGCAGGGGGAACCCGTGCACCTGAGGGGGCCGGTGTTGGTGCCGCTGGAGGCTGAGGGCGGTGGGACCGGTGGGTCCACGGGTGGAAGTGGGGACGAAACGGGCGCCGGCGGGAAAGGCGACGCACATTAACCTCGCGGTGGCGCGGCGGGAGGGTCGTCCCCTTACCCCCCCTCCCACCTCGCCCCCGTTCTCCCAGGATCTTCTGGCCGCCCTGCACGTCCGCCCTGCACGTCGTAGTGCGTTTGCAGTTCCGATCCTTCGCGCAGGTCATCTCCGGTCACGACAACGGGATCACAAGTGAGGAGCACGGCGGCCGTCGCCGACGCCGTAGAGGTCTTACCGACACTCGCCGTATCTACCGGTGGCGGCTTGGGAGAAGCGGCCGTCGACTTCGTTCCCGGGCACGGAGCTGGTGAGGCGGAATGTCCCTTTCAAGCTGATGTCGGACAGCGACCCCTGCATAGAATCCATCCGGTACTGTTCCCAGTGCTGACCGAAGTAGATCCGGATCGTGTTCGCGTCCATGACCTCCCATCCATCCGACGTGTAGCTCCCCTGGGAGTTGCAACCCACGGCAGAGGAGTTGCGGAACGTGTAATCCCATGTCCCGTGTTCTCCGATGGAGGGATCCGGATCGGGGTTGGTGAAAAGCAACACCTTCCCGCTCAGCGCCGCGGCGGTGAGTTCGGGACCGGCGTTTTCAGTTTCGAGAAGCTCATCGAGAAAATCGCAACCGGACAGCGAAGAGATGAGCAGGGCCGAGGTCATCAAGGCGCGGAGCATGCTGGGCCTCCGTTGGCTTGGGTGAGGAGTCCGTCGAGGGAAAGGACCTCGAATCGAATCACCCATACGATGGGCTGTGGAACCGGCGGCCCGAAATGGGTCATTTGAACCATAAAGAGGGGCTCCCAGATCGCCCTCCTACCCCGCCGCCGCAGCCTCCAGCGCGTCCACCGGCCTCGGGCTCCCAGGGCAACGGACAGGCCGCTATGGTTTCCAGTGACACCCACTTTTACGCGGTTGGGGGACACCCAGTTTTACGCACCCGGTGAGTTGACGAAGCCGCCGCAGTCGTCTCCGCT
>JBHHWB010000136.1:0-3452 GCA_046756305.1 Gemmatimonadota bacterium | reverse complement strand
CTTCGCCGGAACCCCCGCCCCACGCCAGCCCGGAGCGGAGCGGCGACGCGGGACTCTCCGCTCCTCCTCCCCGTTGACACCCCTGGAGGCCTTTTCTAGTTTTACAAGCTCTGTCGGAACGGCCCATCAGATGACGTGATTGGGCCCGAACGACGCGCCGCGAGGCGCGTTTTTTATCAAGGGAACCATGCCGACGATCAGTCAGCTCGTGAGGAAGGGCCGCCAGGCCGTTCACAAGAAGAACAAGGCTCCGGCCCTGCAGAAGAATCCCCAGCGACGGGGAGTCTGCACCCGGGTGTACACCACCACCCCGAAGAAGCCCAATTCGGCGCTTCGCAAGGTGGCGCGTGTGCGGCTCACGAACGGCTACGAGGTCACGGCGTACATCCCCGGCGAGGGCCACAACCTTCAGGAGCACTCCATCGTGCTGATCCGCGGAGGTCGTGTGAAGGACCTGCCCGGGGTTCGGTATCACATCATTCGGGGCACCCTGGACGCGTCCGGAGTCGACGGCCGCCGTCAGGGACGTTCCAAGTACGGGGCCAAGCGCCCCAAGTAAGGCGAATAGAGCATGAGTCGTCGTTCCAGGGCTGAGCGGAGGGAGACGCCTCCCGATCCACGGTATGAGTCGCCGGTGGTGACGAAGTTCATCAACGCCCTCATGCTGGACGGAAAGAAGTCTCTTGCCGAATCCATTTTTTACGATGCGGTGGACATCCTCGAGCAGCGCTCGGGGCAGCCTGGCATCAACGTGTTTCAGCAGGCGCTGACCAACGCAAAGCCCGCGCTGGAGGTGAAGAGCCGCCGCGTGGGGGGGGCCACCTACCAGGTGCCCATCGAGGTGCGCCCGGAGCGGCGCCAGGCGCTGGCCATCCGCTGGCTCATCGGGTTCGCCCGGGGGCGCTCGGAAAAGACCATGGCCGAACGCCTGGCGGCGGAACTCCTCGCGGCGAGCCGCGGAGAGGGCGCCACCATCAAGAAGAAGGACGACACGCACCGTATGGCCGAAGCCAACAAGGCCTTCGCCCACTACAGGTGGTAACTGTCGAATAAACGGAATCGGGGGACGCCTCCGCAGGAGGGAGGCAGACTCACAATTCGGGACGCGCGATGGCCTGCGGGCCCTCTCCGGTCACGGGAGCGCGGACAGTCTGCTGGCTGCCAGTTCGGGGCCGCAGCGGCGAGATGCCGCGCTCTTTTTTGTTGTAGATGAGGTCTAGAAGAGGATTAGAGATAGATGCCCAGGATTACGCCACTGCCGCAGCTCCGCAACATCGGCATCATGGCGCATATCGACGCCGGCAAGACCACAACGACGGAGCGCATCCTGTACTACACGGGGCGCGTCCATCGTGTGGGGGAGGTACACGACGGCGCCGCCACCATGGACTGGATGGAGCAGGAGCAGGAGCGGGGCATCACCATCACGTCCGCCGCGACGACGTGTCACTGGAAGCGCAACGACACCGAGTACCGGATCAACATCATCGACACCCCCGGGCACGTTGACTTCACCGCCGAGGTGGAGCGGTCCCTGCGGGTGCTGGACGGCGCCGTGGCGGTATTCTGCGCCGTGGGCGGCGTGGAGCCCCAGTCCGAGACGGTCTGGAGGCAGGCGGACCGCTACAACGTCCCCCGCATTGCCTTCGTCAACAAGATGGACCGGACGGGCGCCGACTTCATGAACGTGGTTTCCATGATGAAGGAGCGTCTGGGCGCCAACGCCCACCCCGTCCAGTATCCCCTGGGTGAGGGTGAACTGTTTACCGGCGTGGTGGACATCGTCCGCCGCAAGGCCATCATCTACGAAGACGAAATGGGGGCCAAGTTCACCGAGGGTGACGTACCCGACGCGCTGGTGGACACGGTGGAGGAGCTGCGGGCGCAGCTCCTGGAAGCGGCGGTGGAGCACGACGACGAGCTCATCGAAAAGTACTTCGCCGGTGAGGAGCTCACCGACGAGGAGTTCCGTCACGCCATCCGCGCCGCCACCATCAAGGGCGTCCTGTTTCCCGTCTTCTGCGGCTCGGCGTTCAAGAACAAGGGCGTGCAGACGCTCCTGGACGGCGTCATCGACTACCTCCCCTCTCCGGTGGACATCCCTCCGATCCAGGGGCACCTCCCGCATCACGACGAGACGTTCGAGACCCGGGAGGCTTCCGACGACGCGCCGTTCTCCGCGCTGGCCTTCAAGATCATGACCGACCCGTACGTGGGGAAGCTCACCTTCTTCCGGGTCTATTCGGGGTCGCTTCCCTCGGGCAGCTACGTGTACAACGCTTCCAAGGAGAAGCGGGAGCGCGTGGGCCGCATCCTGCAGATGCACGCCAACAAGCGTGAGGAGCGGGACGAGGTGTACGCGGGCGACATCGCCGCGGCCATCGGGCTCAAGGACGTGAAGACCGGTGATACGCTGTGCGATCCGGATCACCCCATCATTCTCGAGGCCATGAAGTTCCCCGAGCCCGTCATCGCCGTGGCCATCGAGCCCAAGACGAAGGCGGACCAGGACAAGTTGACCACGGGCCTCGTGAAGCTGGCCGAGGAGGACCCCACCTTCCGGGTCTACACCGATCCCGAGACCAACCAGACCATCATCTCGGGGATGGGCGAGCTCCACCTGGAGATCATCGTGGACCGCCTGCGCCGAGAGTTCGGTGTGGAGGCCAACATCGGGCGGCCGCAGGTGGCGTACCGCGAGACCATCCGCAAGCGGGTCGAGAAGGTGGAGGGCAAGTTCGTCCGCCAGACGGGGGGTAAGGGTCAGTACGGCCACGTGATCATCAACATCGAGCCTGCAGAGCCCGGCGCCGGTTTCGTCTTCGAAGACAAGATCGTGGGCGGCGCCATCCCCAGGGAGTACATCTCCTCGGTGGAGGCGGGGATGCGGGAGGCGCTGGAAAACGGCGTCCTGGCCGGCTACCCCGTCATCGATGTGAAGGTGGAGCTGGTGGACGGCTCCTACCACGAGGTGGACTCCAGCGAGATGGCCTTCAAGATCGCCGGTTCCATGGCCATCAAGGAAGGCGTGCGCCGGGCGGGCCCGGTGCTCCTGGAGCCCATCATGGACGTGGAGGTGGTCACCCCGGCCGAGTACATGGGCGACCTCATCGGCGACCTCTCCTCCCGGCGCGGCCGGGTGGGAGGCATGACCGAGCGGGCCGGAGCCCGGGTGATCGGTGCTTCGGTTCCCCTGGGGGAGATGTTCGGCTACTCCACCACCCTGCGCTCCCTGAGTCAGGGCCGGGCGGTGTACACCATGCAGTTCGCGAATTACGAAGAGGTCCCCAAGGCCAAAGCTGACGAGATCATGGCCGCCAACGGGGCCGGTTGAGCGCCGGTAACGGCAAGTTAGAGAAGTAAGACAGGATTACCGTTTCCCGAACCTCCGACGCACGAGGACACAGATGGGCAAGCAAAAGTTCGAGCGGACGAAGCCGCACGTAAACGTG
>JBHHWB010000135.1:0-3501 GCA_046756305.1 Gemmatimonadota bacterium | reverse complement strand
CCCAGGAGGGCGGTCGTGGAAAAGGCCGCAAAGATGAGCTTGACAAACTCGTGGGCCAGCCAGTCGTAGCGCGCCTCGTTACTCCGCCACCCGATGATCTCGATGATCACCGCGAAGATCGGCACCCCCAGGATGAAGGCAGCGAAGTTCAGGTGGAGCTGGGCGATGCCCCACACGGCCAGACGACTGCCGACGAGGGGAAAGCTCCGATAGGCCGGCGCCTGGTCGCCAGGTCCCCCCTGGGCCCACGCAACGGTCGCGGCCAAAAGGAGGATTCCTATGAAGAGGAAGGTTAGGGGCCATTGCTCCGATCGACGCGGAACAATACGATCCTCGGTCTGATACTTACCGTGCATAGTACGGATCCGAAAAAGGGGATTTGGAAATTCGTTGTGCGTGCCGCAGAATTACAAGCCGAAGCTGCCTCGCACCTTCTCGATGACTTCCTCGGTGATGCGCGGGTATCCGTGTTCGGCTGCAAAGCGTTCGATGCCCTGACGCGCCATGGGTCGAATGAACTCGGGAACGCGCTCGAGGCGGCGCTCGGCCGAAGGGTCCCACGGCACGGAGGCCATATCGGCCGCGCGGTTGGCCACGGCGGAGAATGGGCACCGCGAGCCTGTGCCGAGCTCCGTCGAGGCGCCGGAGCCTTCCTCGGCCGCGGGCGATGCCTCATCCCCTGCACCCTCCACGGTACCCATCCGGCCGCTCGCCAACATCGCCCTGACGAACTCCATGGGCTCAGGCGAACCGCTGCGCCCACCGATCTTCACATCAAGGGCCCGGACGAGTTGGGTTTCCCACGGGTTGGTGAGCAGGGCGGTCCGGTGGGCGCAGCTCGGGCAGGTAAAGGTCACGGTGAGTGACCCGTCCACCGGACCCGTGGTCTCTTCCAGCTTCATCTGCGTATCACACAAGACACAAATGAATTTCATGCCGCCTCCATCTGCTTCTGGATCGTGCGGGCGATCCGAAGCAGCGCCTCGCCTGCAGGTGTGTCGGGGTGGCTCAATATGAAGGGGACGCCACGGTCTGACGCGGCGGCCAGCCGTGGGTCGAAGGCAACGCTGCCGAGGAAGGGAATACTCATGGCGGCGGCCATCGCAGCCGTGTCTCCCCCCGGGAACATCTCCTCCGCGGCACCGCAGTGTCCACAGATGAACCGCCCCATGTTCTCCACCAGTCCCAGAGTCGGCGCCCAGTGCGCATCGCGGACGGCGCTCACTGCCTTCTTCACGATCAGGTGCGAGACCTCGGATGCGACCGTGATGATGAGACAGCCAGCCATGTCTGGAAGCAACGCGGTCAGATGACTGATCCGGTCCGTTCCCGGCGGCAGGTCTACCAGCAACAGATCGAGCTCCCCCCAGGCGGTGTCCGCCAGGAATTCCCGCAGCGCGTTGACCTCCATCATCCCGCGCCACATGAAGCTCTCTTGTTGACCCGGCCCGTGCCACGTGACTGGGGTCTCGTCGCTCGGAAGGAGCAGGTCCATGGAGACCACCTTGATCCCCATCGGCCCCTCGGGCGGGACGATCCCATCTTGGCTGGTTTGTAGCGAGCGGCCTCGAACACCCAAAAGCTTTCCCATGGAGGGGCCGTTCACGTCCGCATCGAGCACCCCGACGCGGAGGTCCTGCATCGCCAACGCTGCCGCCAGGTTCGCCGTCACGGTGCTCTTGCCGACGCCCCCCTTCCCGCTTACGACAGCGATTTTTCGGCGGATGGACGCCATCCGCCCACGCAGTCGCGCGCTCTGTGCCTCGACCTGCGCGGCCACGTTCGAGCCTGCATCGCCCGTAATGTCCCAGTAGCTCTTCATCGACTCATCTTCCCTTGGTCATCAGAATACCCAGTCTTCTTTCAGAGGTCCCAGCCGGCCCGTGCCACCATGGCAGCGGCGCTCACCGTCAGCAGGAAGAACGCCGCAGCTGGATAGGTCGTGGGAATCGATCCTCCCCAGGGGAGCACCACCGCCTCGATCCGTGGGGCGAGGGCGATCTTCCCCACCTCCCAGGCCCGGTATGCCATGAGGAAGACCAAAACCCGCGCGAACCACTTGTATCCTCTCCAGAGCAGCCACGGAAAAATGATGACGATTACGCCGCCCATGGCGAACCAGACCCAGTCCCCGGATCGCAGGTCGCGCGGGGCAATACCCATGGCGGCCAGGTAAAATGCTCCACCCAAATAACATACACCGTAGACCGCGTAGGCCCAGGCTGCTTGCTGGAACTTTGTTTCCCGCGGTATCATGGCCCTGTCTCATCCGCGGGTAAACCACGGGAATCGGTCCAGCATCCGTTGCCGTACCTCGTGCATCAGCTCTGCCGTGACGACACCACCTTCACGGGCGCGGGCCTGGCGTTCCACCGCCTTAATCACCATGCCTCGGGCGAAGCCCGGGACCCGCGTGAGCCGCGCCTGCGCGTCGGCGGTCCAGGCAAGCGTCGGCTCCGCAGCAATCCCGAAGGTCTGCTCTGCCGGGAACTCGATCACCTGACCGCCGGAGGTCCCGGGCTGGTAGGCGCAGGCCGGGTCCTCCGCCAGGTAGTCCCCGTACGTGGCGTACGCGCGGCAGCGGCACCCTCCGCACACCTTGGAGAACTCGCAGGCGCCGCACCGGCCGCCCAAGTGCCCACCGCGCAAGTCATTGAAGAGCGCGGCCTCCCGCCAGAGGACGCCGAATGGAACCCGTCGCAGGTTCCCCGCAACCACCGGCATGTAGGGACACGCCGTCACGTCTCCGTCCGGCATGATCCGGCAGTAATGCCGGCCTGCCGGACAGCTTCCCTCGGCATAGTTTTTCAACAGCGGCGAGGCTGGGTCGAACCCGTACAGAATCCGTCGGAAGAATGGGGCACACTTGGCCCGGATCAACATGTCCCCTGCCCGGCCTAGCGCCACCTCCCACGGATCATCGGTGGCTCTGTCGGCCTGCCCCGAGCTAGGTCGAGGGGGTCCCACTCCCTGCGCCCGCGCGAGTGTGGTCAAGACCCGCTCGTACTGCTCCGGGGTGATATCAGTGAGCCCCTCCCCTCGCCCTGTTCGAACCAGGAAGAAGAGGTTGAGGACCTTCGCCCCCGACTCACGGGCGAGGTCGATCATGGCGGGAATTTCGTCAACGTTCCAGTCCGTGACGCTGAAGTGGAGGGAGAAGGGGAGACCCTCGGCGCGAAGGACCTCAGTGGCCCGGATCGCCCCCCGCCACGCCCCCGGCAATCGGCGGAAGGCATCGTGGCGGGAAGGATCGGTGGAGTCGAGGCTGATGCTCGCCCCTTCGATCCCGCGTTGCCGCATCGCCGTGGCGTGCTCCTCCCTGAGCAGGAATCCATTGGTCCCCAAGACGACCGTGAAGCCTTTCTCCGCCGCGTAGCCCCCCAGATCGAAGATGTCCGGTCGCAGCAGCGGCTCGCCGCCGGTGAGGATCAGTAAGACGTTCGGATTCACCGCGGCGATCTCATCCATCACGGAGAAGCATTCTTCAGTACTCAATTCCCC
>JBHHWB010000134.1:0-3599 GCA_046756305.1 Gemmatimonadota bacterium | reverse complement strand
CGCCCGCAGCCTCGATGGATTGGAAGGCGATGATCATCCCGATCACCGTGCCGAGGAAGCCCAGGAGCGGAGCCACATTGGTGAGCGTGGCCAGCACCACAAGGCCCTTCTCCAGCTTGCTCATCTCGATGAGACCCTGGTTCTCGATGGCCTTCATCACCCGGTCGGTGCCCTCTTCGTGGCGCTCCAGGCCGGCGTAGAGGATGTTGGCGGCGGGAGAGTCGGTGTCCCGAGTCAGCTCGAGCGCCTCCTTGATCCGCTGCTGGGTGAGGAGCTCGTCGACCTCCTTGAGGATGCGCTTGGTGCGCGACGCCTTCGCGGTCAGGTCGATGAACTTCCAGACGATGACGATGATGCCGAGAACGAGACAGAGCGCCAGAGGCCAGCGCATGAAGCCCGTGTCGTTCCAGCTCTTCGCCAGCTGCTCCTGCCACGTGAGGTCCTGGACCTCCATTCCGGGGATCTGAAGCAGCGCACTGTAAAGTCGGATGGCCAGCAAGGGGACCTCCAGCCGGGGTTCTGCGTTTCGAGTCGCAAGTGCGACCGATCATCGTACGACGAATGACCGGTCGGATTTCAAGAGGGACGGATAATGGCCCACCCGGAAAAGGGTGTCAACCCCCGTCCCCATCCCTCGCCGAAGGGTGGTGGCAGGCGACCCGGTGGCCGTCTTCCCGCTCCTCCAGAGGGGGGGCAATCGCCCTACACGTTGCATCTTTTCGGGTCTCCTGGCAACGGAGGTAGAAGGAACACCCCTCCTCCACTGCGGGGCCCGTTCCCGCCTCCGTCTCGACCACGGGCAGGGTGCGGAGGCGTCGGGCCCGGGGATCGGGCCGCGGAGCCGCCCCCAGGAGGGCCTTCGTGTAGGGATGGAGCGGCTTTTCGTACAGCTCCGCCCGGTCGGCCACCTCCACGATGCGCCCGTCCAGCATGACGGCCACCCGGTCTCCCACCGTCTCCACCAGGGCCAGGTCGTGGGCGATGAAGAGGTAGGTGAGGCCGAACCGCTCCTGCAGGTCGGCGAGAAGGTTAATGATCTGGGCCTGGATGGACACGTCCAGAGCGCTCACGGGCTCGTCGAGGATGAGAAAGTCGGGCTCTACCGAAAGGGCTCGGGCGATGCCCAGGCGCTGGCGCTGGCCGCCGCTGAACTCATGGGGGTAGCGCCCGGCATGGTCCGGGCTCAGTCCCACAAGCTCCAGGAGCTCCGCCACCCGGCCGTCGGGATGGACGCCGCCCAGCCCGTGGACCCTGAGCACCTCCCGCAGGGCATTCCCGGCGGAGAGACGGGGATTCAGGGAAGCATAAGGGTCCTGAAAGACCATCTGCGCCCGCCGGCGAAAGCGCCGCAGGCCCTCGCCCTGCATGGCCTCAATCCGGACGCCGTCAAAGATCACGCTGCCGGCTTCCGGCGCCACGAGGCGCAGCAACGCCCGGGCCAGCGTGCTCTTCCCCGAGCCCGATTCGCCCACCAGGCCCAGCGTCTCTCCCCGCAGGATCTCCAGATCCACCCCTCGCACGGCCCTCACCCTCCGCTCCCGACCTCCCCACCGCGCCCCCGGCCGCCGGTAGCTCACGTGAAGTCCTCGGACGCGCAGCAGGGCGTCGGCGGCCTTCATCGAGCCTCCACCGAAGGACGGAGCGCCCGGACACAGCGCACCAGATGGGCCTCCGCGCCCTGACGCTCGAGAGAGCGCAGCGCCTGCGGCGCCTCACACCCCTCTCCCGCTTCGGCGCAGCGGGGACGAAAGCGGCACCCGGAGGGCCACCGGGAGGGATCGGGCACCGATCCGGGGATGGGCCGCAGCCGGCGGCCCGGCACATCGACCCGGGGCAGGGACTCCAGGAGTCCCCGGGTATAGGGATGGGCCGGTCGGGAGAAGATCTCCTCCACCGACCCGCTTTCCACGATCTGACCCGCGTACATGACGAGCACGCGGTCGCATACCTGAGCCACCACCGAGAGGTCGTGGCTGACCAGGAGCACCGCCAGGCCGCTCCCTTCCCGAAGCCGGCCGAGGAGCTCCAGGATCTGGGCCTGAATCGTCACGTCCAGCGCCGTGGTGGGCTCGTCGGCGATGAGGAGGCGCGGTGCGCACGCCAGCGCCATGGCGATCATGGCCCGCTGGCGCATTCCCCCCGAGAGCTGATGCGGATAGGCTCGGGCAACCTCGGCGGGATGGGGAAGACCCATCTCCCCCAGGAGACGCACGGCCTCCTCCCACGCCCGGGACCTGTTCCAGCCCAGGTGGGTGCGCAACGTCTCGGCCACCTGCTCCCCCACCCGGAAGACGGGGTTGAGGGAGGTCATGGGCTCCTGAAAGACCATCCCGGCCCTTCCGCCCCGGACCGCCCTGAGGCGGGCGGCATCCACGTCCATGATCTCCTCGCCCGCCAGACGCACCGAAGATCCGGGCTGGATCTGCGCCGGCGTACCCTCCAGGAGGCGGAGGAGGGAAAGGCACGTCATGGTCTTGCCGCACCCCGATTCTCCCACCAGCCCCACCACCTCCCCCGGGAATACGTCGAAGCTCACGCCGTCCACGGCGCGGGCCGGCTCCCCCGCCGCGGGGAAGAAGACCCGGAGGTCGCGTACCTCCAGCACGGGGGAGCCCTTCCGCGAGGCGCTCATGTGCGGATGCGGGGGTCCAGGGCGTCGCGGAGACCGTCGCCCACCAGGTTGAAGGCCAGCACGGTGAAGACGATGGCCAGGCCCGGGAAGGTGGAGATCCACCATGCGTCCAGGAGGTGGGCCCGCCCGTCGGCCACCATGCTCCCCCACGAGGGGGTGGGCGGCTGAACCCCCAGGCCCAGGAAGGAAAGGCCCGCCTCCAGAACGATGGTGTTCCCGATTCCCAGGGTCGCGGTGACGATGACCGGTGCCAGGGCGTTGGGAACGAGGTGCCGAAAGATGATGCGCGGGGTGGAAAAACCCAGCGCCCGCGCCGCCAGAACGAACTCGGCCTCCCGCAACTTGAGGATCTCACCCCGAACGATGCGCGCCGTGGTGGGCCAAAGTGTCAGGCCCAGAACCGCCACGATGAGGAAGATGCTGGGCTCCACCAGCGCCACGATGGCGATGAGGAGGATGAGACGGGGAAAGGCCATGACCATGTCCACGAACCGCATGAGCATCCGGTCCACCACGCCGCCGGCGTACCCCGCCACCGCCCCCACCAGAGTCCCGATGGTCACGGCGATCCCCACGGCTACGAAGCCGATGCTGAGAGAGATGCGGGCGCCGTAAAGGATCCGGGAGAGGACGTCCCGGTCAAGCTGATCCGTGCCCAGAAGGTGGGCCGCCGAAGGAGGCGCGAACCGCCCCGCCAGGTCCGCACCCAGCGCGGTGGGATCGTAGGGCGCGATGAGGGGCGTGATGAACGCCACATAGTACATGAGAACAATGAGGACCATTCCCCACACGGCGGCCCGGTTGCGGGCGAAGGAGCTCACCGCCAGCCGCCACTGACTCCCCCCTCCGCCGTCTCCCACGCCGCCCCCTCCGCGCCTCCCTCCGCCGTCGGCAGAGTTGCGCCACCCCCCTACCCATGCCCCTCCCATCCCCAGGATCAGGACGGCGACGGCCACGCGTCCCTCCC
>JBHHWB010000133.1:0-3745 GCA_046756305.1 Gemmatimonadota bacterium | reverse complement strand
CGGGTACCCGTGACGGAGTCACGGGTGGCGCGGCCCACTGCATGACTCGGACAGGATCCTACAGGAGGTGATGGAAATGGAAGAGGTGGAGGGAGACTGAAGGGGAGTAGCGCCGAGGACCCTCACCCCACCAGCCGCCGCCCCACCTGTCCGCCGACGATGGCCGCCGCGAACTGAAGGAGGAGCATTCCCAGCACCCAGGGCTGACCCAACTCACCCAGGGTGAAGCTGCCCGGAGCGGTCAGGCTTCCCAGGAACCAGACGAGGACGCTGAGGAAGGTCATGGCGGCGGCGTGTAGGATGGGCGCGTCGCTCCAGCGCCATCCCACGAAGAACCCGCCGGCGAAGAACCCCACGGCCATGGCCACGGCGACGCCGACGGCCACCGCGTTTTCCGAAGGGAGGAGTCCGGCGCCCACCTGGGCCAGGTACACACCAGAGGTGACGGCGAGGGCGATGAGCCAGCCGCCCACGATCCATCCGGGGTGGAGATTGCTCAGGTGCTCCGACTGCATGACGCCTCCCGGCCAGGTTCGACTACAGATCCAACTCGAACTGTACCCCCCCAAACGTAACACGGTGGTGCGGCGTAGGCCCCAGGCGACGAAGCGCCTCCAGGTGTTCGGGCGTTCCGTACCCCATGTTGCGCTCCCACCCGTATTCGGGGTAGCGGGCGGCGAGGCGCATCATGAGGCGGTCCCGCACCACTTTGGCGACGATGGAGGCGCAGGCGATGGAATGGACCCGCCCGTCTCCCCCCACCACGGCCTCGTGGGTCACGCCCAGCCCCCGCACCGGGTTGCCATCCACGACCACCGCGACGGCGTCACCCTTCACACCCTCCAGCGCCCGCTTCATGGCCAGGGTGGTGGCGTTGAGGATGTTGAGACGGTCGATCTCCCGGGCCGACGCGGCTCCGACGCCTACCCACTCGGCCGCGTCCTGGATCGTGTAGAAAAGGTCCTCACGCACCTCGGGGGACAGCCGCTTGGAATCGTCGGCGCCGGTGACGAGCATCCCCGTCGGAAGGATCACAGCAGCCGCCACCACCGGGCCCGCCAGGGGCCCCCGCCCCGCTTCGTCCACGCCGGCCACCCAAAGGCCGCGGCCCCAGAACCTGCGCTCGTATTCGAGGGGGTCCAGGGGCCGCGGGGCTCCTTCCGGCTCCGGCGTCATGGCCGGCCGCGATGTCAACGGGCGGTGCGCTTCTCCCGGATCCGGGCAGCCTTGCCGCGCAGTCCGCGGAGGTAGTAGAGCTTGGCCCGGCGGACACGTCCGCGGCGCACCACGTCGATCTTGGTCACCGTAGGCGCGTGGAGCGGGAAGATCCGCTCGACGCCGATCCCGCTGGAGATCTTGCGCACGGTGAACGTCTCGCTGAGCCCGCCGCCCTTCCGGGCGATGCATACGCCCTCGAAGTTCTGGATCCGTTCCTTGGCTCCCTCCTTCACCAGGTACGCCACGCGCACCGTGTCACCGGGGGCGAAGTCCGGAACGTCGCTCCGGAGCTCTTCTTTTTCGATTTCCTGGATCAGGTCGCCCATGATCGCCTCACTCAACCTTTGCCGGACGCATTTCCGGGGAGACCGTTAATGTAATGCCGCCCGGGCGTGGGGTGAAGTGTTCGCCACCCCCTGTTGCGGACGGCACGGAGGAGGTCAATTTGGCGGCCCCCGTGCCCGCTCCCGGGCCGGCGCGGGTCGGACAACCTTCACACGGAAGAACAGAGATCATGAGGACCCATTCCCCGGCAGCCGTACTCCTCGTCCTCACCCTGGGGGTCGTCTCGGGCGCGTGCTCCCGCGGCGGCGACACTTCGGATGGCTCGGCCCCCGTCACGGCGGAAACCCGCGCCCAGCGCCTGGAGCGGCTCCTCACCGCCCTGGCCCACGATTCCATGGGCGGGCGGGAGGTGGGCACCGAGGGGGCCCACAGGGCCCAGGCGTTCCTGGCCCGGGAGCTGGCGGCCTACGGCGTGGAGCCCGCCGGCGACAGTGGATTCTTCCAGTTCGTCCCCATGGGCCACCGGCCGGGCACGCGCCGCTACTATCTGCCGGGACCTGACGTGGATCTCGACACCTTCCCTGAAGGGAGCGTCCTCACCCGGGAAGCCAATGTGGTGGGCATCATCCCCGGCTCGGACTCCGGGTTGCGCGACGAGGCCGTGGTCCTGGGCGCCCACTTCGACCACGTGGGCATCCGCACGCCGGTGGACGGTGACTCCATCTACAACGGAGCCGATGATGACGGCACCGGAACGGTGGCTGTCCTGGAGATCGCCCGCAGCCTCGCCGCCCATCCGCCCTCCCGCTCCGTGGTCGTGCTCCTGAGCACGGCGGAGGAAAAGGGGCTTGTGGGCACGCGCTGGTACCTGGAGCACCCCGTGGTTCCCCTGGAGCATACCGTAGCCGACTTCCAGATCGAGATGATCGGGCGGCCCGATTCCCTGGCGGGAGGCCCGGGCCAGGGATGGCTCACCGGATACGAGCGCACCACCATGGGGGATCAGCTCCGGGAGGCCGGGTCTCCCATCGTGCCCGATCCCCGGCCCGAGATGCGCTTTTTCTTCCGCAGCGACAATCTCCCCTTCGCCCTGAAGGGGATTCCCGCCCATACCCTCTCGTCCTACAACCTTCACACCGACTACCACCGGCCCACCGACGAGGTGGACCGGGTGGACTTCCGGCACATGACGGCGATGGTGGACGCCGCCGAAGCGGCCGTCCGGCTGGTGGCTTCAGGGCCTCGCCCGGGGTGGAAGGAGGGCGGACGCGTCGGGCTTCCCCCGGAGGATGGACGATGAAGATCGTGCGTCGCAGGCTGCTCGCCCTTTCCCTCCTCGTGGCGGCTTCCGGGTGTGGCGGTGGCGCGGGACCGGGTCCGTCGGCCTCCGCAGCTCCGGCCCCTGCCCCCCTCCCCGAGGCCACCCCTCTCCCCCTGGCCGTACGCTGGGTGCAGTCGTCGGCGGAGCACCGGGCCGTCTTCGAGGAGGTCTACCTCTGGGCAGGCCGCGCGGTTGAGGCCGAGGCGCGGGGACGCGCGCCGGGCACCTGGGCGGTGATCCTCGACGCCGACGAGACGGTCCTGGACAACTCAGCCTATCAGGCGCGCCGCGCCGAAGCCGGCCTGGGCTACACCCCCGGGAGCTGGAACGACTGGGTCCGGGAGGCGGCCGCGCCCGCCCTGCCCGGTGCCGTGGCCTTCGTGGGCCGGGTGCGCGCGCTGGGAGGCCGGGTGGCCATCGTCACCAACCGCGACGATGCGGTGTGCGAGCCCACCCGCCGGAACCTGGCCGCGGTGGGCATTGCCGCCGATGTGGTTCTCTGCCGAGCGCCGGGAGAGGAGGGGAAGGAGGGCCGCTTCCGCGCCGTGACGGAAGGGACGGCCGCCCCGGGGCTGGGACCCGTGGAGGTGCTGGCCTTTGTGGGCGACAACATCCACGACTTCCCCGGAGGGACTCAGGCATGGCGCGAAGGTCTCCCGCCGGGGATCGCCGGGGCCCGCTTCTTCGTGCTCCCCAACCCCATGTATGGAAGCTGGGCGCGGTAGCCGGCGGCGCGGGAAGGTCTGGCCCCCTTCGCATTCCCATTAGGAGCCTGTCCGGGTAATGCAGCGGGCCGCGTTGGGGACGCCACGGCCCCAGGCCGTAGGCGGCGACTCGAAGGCATAGCCCAGGCTACGTCGAGAGGAGCCAACGACCGGAATGGGGCCGTGCCGCCCCAACCCACGAGCAGGTAAGATGATG
>JBHHWB010000132.1:0-3874 GCA_046756305.1 Gemmatimonadota bacterium | reverse complement strand
ACTTCCCGCAGTGGCACTCCCAGTCCTTCACCGGACCGAAGATGCGCTCGCAGAAAAGTCCGTCGCGCTCGGGCTTGAAGGAGCGATAGTTGATGGTCTCGGGCTTGGTCACCTCGCCGTAGGACCAGCCGCGAATCTCTTCCGGAGAAGCCAGTTTCAACTGGATGAAGTCGAAGTCGGCACTGCGCTGCTCCCGGGTCCTGGGAAAATCAATCATCTGCTTACTCTTCCTCTCCCAGAGTGACACTGAGTCCGAGAGCCTGAAGCTCCTTGACCAGCACGTTAAACGACTCGGGAAGTCCCGGCTTCGGCAGGTTGTCGCCCTTCACGATGGCCTCATAGACCCTGGAGCGTCCCTGCACGTCGTCGGACTTCACCGTCAGGATTTCCTGGAGGGTGTGGGCGGCGCCGTAGGCCTCCAGGGCCCACACCTCCATCTCCCCGAACCGCTGGCCGCCGAACTGGGCCTTACCAGCAAGGGGCTGCTGTGTTACCAACGAATACGGTCCGATGGACCGAGCGTGGATCTTGTCGTCCACCAGGTGGCTCAGCTTGAGCATGTAGATGGCGCCCACGGTGATGGGGAAATCGAAGCGGCGTCCGCTCCGGCCGTCGCGCAGCCACACCTTTCCGTTGGGAAGGATCTCGGCATGGTCCAGGAACTCCACCACGGCGTCGTCGAGCCCCGACTTCACCGTCTGGCGTCCTTTGAGCTTCTGGATGTGGGGGAAGACCTCGCCCAGCTTCTTCCCCTGACGCTCGGCGATCTCCGTGCCGGCCTCCACCAGGAACTTCACCAGCCCGTCGAAGACCTTCTGCTGCTTCTTGGTCAGCTTCAGGCTCAGGAAGGCGTCGAGCGACTGGCCGATACCGCGCGAGGCGTGGAGGCTGCGTCCGTTGCCCTTTCCGTTGCCGGCCTCGTCAGCTTCCTTGCTCATCACCACCGGAAGCTGACCGGCCCCCTGGATCAGGGTTTTGATGTCGTTCATCCCAGCCGGAACCGAAGCCTTTACACCCTGCGCCGCCGCGGCCCACTTGAGGCCGGCCAGCTTGAGCAGGCTTCCAATCTCATTCTCGGTGGCGCCCTGGAAGACGGGGGTCTTGGCCTCGAATCCGAGGATGCGGGCCGCCCACCCCAGGTGGGTTTCCAGGATCTGGCCCACGTTCATGCGCGAAGGCACGCCCAGGGGGTTGAGCACGATCTCCACCGGCGTTCCGTCAGGGAGGAAGGGCATGTCCTCCTCGGGAGCGATGCGGGCGATGATACCCTTATTCCCGTGGCGGCCCGCCATCTTGTCGCCCACGCTGATCTTGCGCTTCTCGGCCACATACACCTTCACGAGCTGCACCACGCCCGGCGGCAGCTCGTCGGGCTGAAAGATCTTGTCGATCTGCTCTTCGGTGCGCTCCCGCACCCGCTGGATGCGCGCCTGCGCCTCGTCCACCACGCGGCGGATGCGCTCGCTGGCTTCCTTGTTCTGTACCTTGAGGGTGGAGAGATCGATCTTGTTGAAGTTGAGCTCGGCGATGATGCTCTTGGTGAGCTTGGTGCCCTCATCGAGGACCGGCTCCACCGTCCCCTTCTTCAGCATGAGAGAGACGGTCTGGCGCTGCAGGATCTCCCGCAGCTCCTCGTCACGGGCCTCGGAGATGCGGGCGATCTCCTCCCGCTCCATGGTGCGGAAATCACCGATCTTGCTCCCGTGCTCCTTCTCCAGGAGGGGATCGTCGTGCCGGCGTGAAAAGATCTTCACGTCGATGACCGTCCCCGTCATCCCGGGAGAGACGCGCAGGGAGGAATCCTTCACGTCCTTGGCCTTCTCCCCGAAAATGGCGGTGAGAAGCTTCTCCTCAGGGGAAAGCTCCGTCTCACCCTTGGGCGTGATCTTGCCCACCAGAATGTCGCCGGCCTTGACCCGGGCCCCGATGCGCACGATGCCGCGCTCATCCAGGTCCACCAGGCTCTCTTCGGCCACGTTGGGAATCTCACGGGTGATCTCCTCCATCCCCCGCTTGGTGTCCCGCACGTGGAGCTCCAACTCCTGGATATGGATGGAGGTGAAGACGTCGTCGCGCACCAGCTTCTCACTGATGACGATGGCGTCCTCGTAGTTGTATCCGTACCACGGCATGAAGGCCACCAGGACGTTGCGGCCCAAAGCCAGCTCTCCGTTGTCGGTGCTGGGTCCGTCGGCGATGATGTCGCCGGGCTGGACGGTCTGGCCCACCTCCACCAGTGGACGCTGGTTGATGGCCGTGTCCTGGTTGGTCCGCCAGTACTTGCGCAGGCGGTAGCGGTCGAACTGAGCCAGCTTGGCCAGGGGCTGGCCCGCCTTGCTGGCCTTCACCGCACCCGTGTCCACCACGATCTCGTCGGCGGTGACGTGCACCACCTCGCCGCCCCGCCGCGCCGTGATGACGGCGCCCGTATCCGAGGCCACCTTGCCTTCCAGGCCGGTGCCCACCAGGGGAGCATCCGTGTACAGAAGGGGAACCGCCTGGCGCTGCATGTTCGAGCCCATGAGGGCCCGGTTGGCGTCGTCGTGCTCCAGGAAGGGAATCAGGGCCGCGGCCACCGAGACGAGCTGGTCCGGCGCCACATCCATGTAGTCGATCTCCTCGGGGCGCAGCAGCGGGAAGTCACCCCGCTCCCGGCAGAGCACGTACTCGTTCTTGAAGGACCCGTCGTCGTTGAGGGGCGCGTTGGCCTGGGCGATGCGGACTTCCTCTTCCTCGTTGGCCGACAGCCACTCGATGCGGTTGGTCACCTTTCCGTTCTTCACCACCCGGTAGGGCGTCTCGACGAAGCCCAGGTCGTTGATGCGCGAATAGCACGTCAGCGAGGTGATGAGGCCGATGTTGGGACCTTCCGGCGTCTCGATGGGACACATGCGCCCGTAGTGGGAGTAGTGCACGTCCCGCACCTCGAAGCCGGCCCGCTCCCGGGTGAGTCCCCCGGGGCCCAGCGCCGAGAGGCGCCGTTTGTGGGTCATCTCCGCCAGCGGATTCGTCTGATCCATGAACTGGCTGAGCTGGCTGGACCCGAAGAAGGCCTGGATCACCGCCGATACCGTGCGGGCGTTCACCAGGTCGTCGATGTTGATCTTCTCGGGGTCCGTGTTGATGGACATGCGCTCCTTGACCAGGCGCGCCATGCGGGACAGTCCCACGCTGAACTGGTTGGCAATGAGCTCGCCCACCGTGCGGATGCGGCGGTTCCCCAGGTGATCGATGTCGTCGGTGTACCCGCGCCCCTCGTTGAGGTCGATGAGGTAGCGCACGATGGCCACGAAGTCGTCCTTGGTGAGGACGGTGGTGCTGGGCGGCACGTCCACCTGAAGACGCTGGTTGATCTTGTAGCGGCCCACCCGCCCCAGATCGTAGCGGCGCGGGTTGAAGAAGACCCGGTCCAGCGCCGTGCGCGCCGTCTCCACGTTGGGAGCCTCCCCGGGGCGCAGGAGCGAATAGATGGCGTGCAGCGCCTGCTCCTCGCTCTCGGTGGGGTCCTTCTTGATGGTGTTCTTGATCATGGGGCTCTCGCCGCGCATGGACTGGCGGTCGCTCCCGTAGATCTTGACCTTCTTCATCCCCAGGCGCTCGATGATGCCCCGGATCTCCTCGTCGATCTCGTCGCCATCCTCCACCAGGAGCTCGCCCGTCTCCGGGTCCACGATCTCCTCGGCGATGACCTTGCCTTCCAGGTCGGCCAACGGAGTGGCGTTCTTCCCCGTGAGCTTGACGGGCATCACGTCATAGAAGAGGCGGAAGATGTCGGCGTCGGTGGAGTAGCCCAGCGCCCTCAGGAGCGCCGTGGCGGGAAACTTCTTCTTCTTGTCGATGTGGACGTAGCAGATGTCGTTGATGTCGATGGTGA
>JBHHWB010000131.1:0-3891 GCA_046756305.1 Gemmatimonadota bacterium | reverse complement strand
GGCCTGGGGCCGTGGCGTCCCCAACGCGGCCCGCTGCATGACCCGGACAGGCTCCCTAGAAACAACCCGGACGCAGCGGCGTATTCAGAGGATGCGGGGGGGTGCGCCGGCGGGCGCGCTGCGTCCCCTGCCGGGAGTTTCCCGCCACGGCTCGACGGACAGAGGAAGGAGTTCCAGCGTGAAGCGGACGTACCGCATCGGCTTCGTGGGCCTGGGCCTGGCCGCTCTCGCCTTCTCGGGGTGTCTCGACAAGGATCCGGCCCGGCCCGAACTGCAGGTCATCGAGGAGGCCGACTTCGATCCCAGCCTGGGGGTGGACCTCTCCCGGATGACGCGCACTGCCAGCGGGCTCTACTACGAGGATCTGGTGGTGGGAGAGGGGGCCATCGCCCGCACCGGGGATCTGGCCACGGTGCGCTATACCGGATGGCTCATCAACGGGGTGCAGTTCGACGCCGGTGAGTTCAGCTTCGTCATCTCCGCTGGAACGGTCATCGACGGCTTCGACGAGGGTGTGCGGGGCATGGCGGTGGGAGGGAAGCGCAAGCTGGTCATCCCTCCCGGCCTCGCCTACGGGGCCAGCGGGTCGGGTCCCATTCCGCCCGGCGCCATCCTGGTCATGGACGTGGAGCTTCTCGACGTCAGTTGAGGCCCGCAGGCCGGCGCGTTCGCGGGCCGGGACCCTGGGGCTGGCCGCCGCCTGAGGCCGCCGCTTTCGGACGGCGGCTACATCCGGGGCAGGGTGACGCCCACCTGTTTCATGTACTTGCCCTTGCGGTCGGCGTAGGCCACCTCCGGCTCCTCGTCGCCTTCGAAGAAGAGGAGCTGGGCGATTCCCTCGCCCCCATAGATCTTGGCCGGCAGGGGCGTCGTGTTGGAGATCTCCAGGGTGAGGTATCCCTCCCAAGTGGGCTCCAGGGGCGTCACGTTGACAATGATGCCGCAGCGGGCGTAGGTGCTCTTGCCCAGGCAGACCACGAGGACGTCGCGCGGAATGCGGAAGTACTCCTCGGTCCGGGCCAGGGCGAAGGAGTTGGGCGGGATGATGCACTCCTTTTCGTTGATGTCCACGAAGGAGCGGTCATCGAACTCCTTGGGGTCCACAACCAGGTGATGCACGTTGGTGAAGACCTTGAACTCGGGTGCTACACGGATGTCGTACCCGTAAGAGGAAAGACCGTAGGAGATGACGCCCTCCCGCACCTGGCCGGGCTCGAACGGCTCGATCATACCGTGCTCTTCGGCCATGCGCCGAATCCATTTGTCGCTCTTGATGGGCATCGTGGATAGGGTCCAAGGGTGCGGAGATGGAGCCGCCAAGATAGGTCCCGGGCCGGGGGGGTGCAAATCCCCCGAAAATCAAGATTTTTCGCGGTTTCTACGGGTTGACACCCCAGTTGCGCTTCGGGTACCTTTTCGGACCCGTACGTGAGAGAATTCACAAACGCTGGGGACACCATGTCGGGAGCTTACCTCCCTCTTCTCCTGCTTTTCGGTGTGTCGCTGATCAACGGCGTCGCCGTCATGGTGGCGTCCCACATCGTCAACCCCCGCCGCCCCACGCCGCAAAAGGAGATGCCCTACGAGTCGGGCATGATTCCTCTGGGCGATACCCGGGCGCGTTTCTCCGTCAAGTTTTACATGGTGGCGATCAGCTTCATCGTCTTCGACCTGGAGACGATCTTCCTCATTCCCTGGGCCGTGCAGGCAAGGGAACTGGGGTGGAGCGCCTTCATCGCCATGATGCTCTTCGTCGTGGTGCTGGCCGTCGGCCTGCTCTACGAATGGAAGAAGGGAGGCCTGGAATGGGAGTGAAGGATCCGGGGTCGGGTGCGGTGGGCGGAGGCCTCTTCGGGGGCGGAAGTCCCACCTTCCTGACCACCAAGCTTGATTTCATCGTGAACTGGGGCCGCCGGAACTCCCTGTGGCCCATGCCCTTCGGAACGGCGTGCTGCGCCATCGAAATGATGGCGTCAGCGGCGTCCAACTTCGATCTGTCCCGCTTCGGGATGGAGCGCATGTCCTTCAGCCCGCGCCAGGCCGACGTGCTCATCTGCGCTGGCCGGGTGCCCTACAAGCTCGCCCCCGTGCTGCGGCGCATCTGGGACCAGATGCCCCAGCCCAAGTGGTGCGTCTCCATGGGCGCATGCGCGTCCTCGGGCGGGGTATTCGACGTCTACTCCATGGTGCAGGGAATCGACACCATCGTCCCGGTGGACGTCTACATCCCCGGGTGTCCGCCCCGCCCCGAGGCGCTCATCTATGGGCTCATGATGATTCAGGAGAAGGTGAAGGAGGAGTCCCTGGCCCGTCACAAGGAGTTGCGGGCCGAGGATCCCCTCCAGGTGGCTCGGCCCCGAGCCGACGAGGAGGAGATTGCGGTGCTCACCGGTCCCTTCGGAAACTCCACCCACCAGGACAAGCTGGCGGGGGGAGTGGAGGTGCGGCCGTCTTCCGACCCCACTGAAGACCTGATCCCCTGAGACCATGAGCGACGAGAGCAAGAGCGGGCTGGACGCCGTAGAAGCGGGCCCACAGGCGGCTTCCCCGTCCGGCACCGAGGGGGCAGGCGCGGCCGCCGACCCGGCGGGCCATCCCACGGTGGCGGCCATGGTGGAGCGATTCGCTGAGGCGGTGGGCCATTATGAGGTGGTCTCCGGAGGCCAGCACGTGGTGCACGTGGATCCGAGCCGCAACGTGGAGATCCTCTCCTGGCTTCGTGACGATGTGGAGCAGCGCTACGATCTTCTGGCCGACGTCACTGCCGTGGACTTCGGGGACGGGCGCCCGCTCCAGGTGGTGTATCAGCTCTTTTCCATCCCCCACGGGCGAGCTCTGCGCGTCAAATGCCTCCTTCCCGTGGACGCGCCGCTGGAGATCGACTCGGTGGTGCCGCTCTGGAATGCGGCCAACTGGCTGGAGCGGGAGGTCTACGACCTTTTCGGCGTCACCTTCCGCAACCATCCCGATCTGCGGCGCATCCTCATGCCCCACGACTACGCTGAGGGGCACCCCCTGAGAAAGGATTTCCCCCTGCGGGGCCGATTCTCACGGGCCGAACAGACGCGCAGGGCGCTGGCCCAGGATGTGGACCGCTTCTACATCCCCGACGAGCTGGCCGTGGGGCGGGAGCCCCAGGAGGTGTTCTTCCCGGAAACGGACGCCCTCGAGGGGTCCGCGCCCGCTGGCCTCGACGCACCCGCCGACCCCGACGCCTGAGGAGCACGCGATGGCCGAGAAGACCGTGGAGTTCAGCGTGAGCCGGACCGCTGAGATGGGGGTGGACGGCCGGCCGGCGCCTTCGCCCATGCAGCCCTTCGAGATTTCTGAACCGGATCTGGGCTCGGAGCACATGCTCATCAACGTGGGGCCCCAGCATCCCGCCACGCACGGCGTGCTGCGCCTCGTGTGCGAGCTGGACGGGGAGACGGTGCTCAATGTGACGCCCCACATCGGCTTCCTCCACTCCTCCTTCGAGAAGCTGGGGGAGTACCGGGAGTGGAATCAGATCGTTCCCCTCACCGACCGCATGGACTACCTGGCGCCCCTGATTTATAACTGCGCTTATGTGATGTCGGTGGAACGTCTTATGGGAATTGAGGTGACGGAACGCACGAAGGTGCTTCGGGTCATCCTCATGGAGCTGGACCGCATCTTCGGGCACCTGCTGTGGCTGGGAACCACGGCCATCGACGTGGGCGCCTTCACCCCCTTCCTCTACACCTTCCAGGAACGGGAGCGCATCTACGACCTCCACGAGGCGTACACGGGGGCCCGCATCACCACCTCGGCGACCCGGGTCGGCGGGATGATGGCCGACCTCCCCGAGGGATGGACCGACGGCCTCAAGGAGTTCCTGGATACCTTCCCGGCCACCCTGGCGGAGGTACA
>JBHHWB010000130.1:0-4155 GCA_046756305.1 Gemmatimonadota bacterium | reverse complement strand
GGACCTCGGCGCGGCCCTGCAACGGCTCGACGCCGCGATCGAGGCCAACCCGGACGAGGCGCGCCTGTACCAGATGCGCGGCCGCGTTCGCATGGGGATCACCACGGGGGGCAAGCTCGTCTTCGCCGAGGAGGCGGAGGCCCGGCTGGTGCACCACGGGGACCGCATCCGCATGGGCAACATCGTGGTGGAGATTCTGCACACGCCGGGACACACTCCGGAGCACATCTCCTTCATGATCACCGACGGAGCGGCGGGTGACGCGCCCATGGGCGTGCTCACCGGCGACTTCGTCTTCGTGGGCGACGTGGGCCGCCCCGATCTCCTGGAAAAGGCCGCCGGTGTAGCGGGCACTATGGAGGAGAGCGCCCGCACCCTGTATCGCTCCCTGGAGCGCTTTCGTGCGTTCCCAGGATGGCTGCAGATCCTTCCGGGTCATGGAGCCGGATCGGCGTGTGGAAAGGCCCTGGGCGCCGTGCCCACCTCCACGCTGGGCTACGAGCTGCTGGTCAACTGGGCGTTTCAGTGCAAGGACGAAGAGGAGTTCGTGCGTCTGGTCCTGGAGGACCAGCCCGAGCCTCCCCGGTACTTCGCCACCATGAAGCGCCTCAACCGCGACGGACCTCCCATCCTGGGGAGGCTTCCGTCGCCCCGCAGGATGCAGCCCAGGGAGCTGGAGCCCCTCCTGGACGAGGGTGGCGTGGTGGTGGACCTGCGGGGAAGGGACCTCTTCGCGGCAGGCCACGTGCCCGGGACCCTCAACATCCCCTTCAACACCTCCTTTCCCAACTGGGCCGGATGGTTCCTCTCCTACGGCGATCCCGTCTATTTCATTGCCGACGGCCAGGCCCAGGCCGACGCCGCGGCCCGGCAGCTCGCGCTCATCGGCATCGACAACGCCGCCGGTTTCTTCGACGGCGAAACCCTGGAGCGGTGGGCCGAGGGGCATGTCGGACTTCAGTCCTACGCCCTCACCGACTGGGAGGGAGCACGCCGGGCCGTGGAGGAGGAGGGGGCGGTGCTCATCGACGTGCGCAACCGCTCCGAGTGGAACCAGGGCCATGTGGCCTACGCCCGCCACATTCACCTGGGCTACCTGAGGGATCATCTGGAGGAGATCCCGGCGGATCGCCCCGTGTACCTGTACTGCCTTTCGGGCGGTCGCTCCGCCATCGGCGCCTCTCTCCTTCAGGCCGAGGGCTTCCGTAACGTGCGCAACGTGGAGGGATTGTTCGCTGACGCGGCGGGCGCGGGCCTGCCGGTGGAGCGGGAGGAGACGGAAATCCTCGCATAACGCGTGGGGTTGAGCATACATTAACCTGACCGAACCACGGCCCTCTCTTCCCAGTCTCCATGGACGCGCCGGAAAACAACAAGGATCTGAGCGGCCTGGCTCGCTCCATCGACGCTCTCTTCGACGGGGCCGGAGAGGGAACGCAGCCGACCGCGCAAGAGGCGGATCTTCCCGCCGATCCTTCGGGAAGCCCTCCTGCGCAGGCGTCGGGCGATGCGTCCGCAGATCCTTTGGTGGACCCTCCCGCCGATCCTCCGGGCGTTGCCGCGGGCGAAGAGATGGTGTGGGAGGCGGTGTCTTCCGAGCGTCCCTCCCGCGCCGACGAAGCCGATCCCGAGGCGTTCCGCGAAGCCGTGGAGACGTTCCTTGCGAGTCCACCCCTGGAGCGCGGGGGGCAGGCCAGCGCCCTGCGGGACCACGCCATGGCTCTGCGGGACGCCAACATGCTCGACGCCCTGGCCGACGCGGTGGAACGCCTTACGCTGGGCTCGGGGGCCCCTCCCGACGAGGCGTGCATCGCCATGGCGCGCCAACTCCTCTCCCCGGGGACCACGAGCCGGTTGGTGGCGCGCCTGGGGAGCACCCGGGACGAGGAGCGCCGGGAACAGCTCATGCAGGTGGTGACGCGCATGGGTCATGAGATGGCCCTGGCCATTGCCGACGCCCTCTCCGACACCTCCGACCGCTTCGCGCGGCGCTCCTTCATGGAAGCCATGGTGGCGCTGGGCCCCGAAGCCATGCCCGTCCTGGAGAGTATGATGGAGGACGGGCGCTGGTTCGTGGTGCGGAATGCGGTAGCCATTCTGGGGGAGGTGGGAGGGGAGCGGGCGGTAGAGCGTATCACCACCGCCCTGGCCCACACTGAGCCCAAGGTGCGCCGTGAGGCGCTCCTCTCTCTGGCCAAGGTGGGCGGGGAGGACGCCGGCCTCCTGGTCTACGGGATGATCGAAGATCCCGATCCGGACGTGCGTCTGGCCGCCGCCATGGCCGCAGGCGCCCTGAAGGTGGAGCGGGCCCTCAAGCCGCTCCTCTCCCTCCTGGAAGGAGAGAACGACGAGGATGTGGTGGTGGGGGTCCTGGGCGCCCTGGGCCAGCTCGGGGATCCGGGGGCGGTGAATGCCATTGAAAAGCGCGCGGTGCCGTCCCTCTTCTCACGTCCCCCGGCGAGGGTGCGCATCGCCGCCTATCGGGCGCTGCACAACATCGGCACGCCCCACGCCCGGCAGGTGCTGGAGGACGCTGCCGACGACAAGGATCCCGAGGTGCGCGCTGCGGTGAGGAACCTGCTGGCCGCAGGCTCCTAGGAACCTGTCCGAGTAACGGCCAAGGAGGCGGTGGCGGGGTGTGACGGCGGTCGATCAGACTGGTTCATCGGGTTTCGGAGGGTGGGTGCGGGTTCATGAGCGCGATTTGGTGGCGGGTCGCACGGTTCCCACCCTCATCAGGCCATTTCGAGGGCCGGGATCAGCGCGCCAGCCCGGAATAGCTTCAAGATGTTGCTGGCGGTGCAGACGAGCATCCACTCGCCGCTCACCTTCTGATGGCCGCGCAGGAGGAACTGCCGGAAGTCCAGCGGTCCTTTGATCTGTCCGAAGACAGGCTCGACCGTTGTCTTCCGTTTTCCGTACTCTTCACGGCCCCGCTTCGTCCTCAGTTTACGAGCCATCAGCTCCTTGCGGCTGAGGCCCTTCGGGGTGCGGCCCCGTGGCGGCTCTGCCTCTCTCCACTCGCTGTGACGGATCTTGTTCGGCGCCACCAGCGCTTCTGTTCCGTTGGCCTCAACTCGCTCCAGTTCTTCTTCTACCCAGTAGCCCGCGTCCGCACTCGCCACCTCGGGTTTGTCGCCCAAGCGCTCCTCGATCTGCTCCAGCAGCGGCATCAGTTGCCGCTGATCCCCCGCCGCCTGGATCACATCGGCCGCCACGATCACCTGCGAGCCCGCATCCACTGCCGCCTGACAGTTGTAGGCCTGGATGAACGCCTTGTCGCTCGACAGCATGATGCGGCTGTCCGGATCCGTGAAGTTGCGCTGGGCCTTCGCTTCCGGCTCTTCCTTGCCCTTGGCCCGCGCTTCAGCTTCCAGGGCCGCTTTCGCCTCGCGGATCTTCTCCAGACGCCGCTTCGGATCCCGCAGCTCTTCGGGCAGTTCGTCGCCCGTCTTGTCCGCTCCGTACAGCGCGTCCTCGGCGGCGTCCGTCGCCTCGCACTCCTCGAACCACCGCCGGATCTTCTCCCGCTGTCGCGCCTCCTCCTGCTTCATCCGACCGTAGCTCATCGCCTTGTGTTTGCTCGCGTTCGCCCGGACCTTCGTCCCATCGACGGCCACGTGGCCCAGCTTCACCAATCCTGCCGCCCGGCATAGCTCCAGCACCTGCTGAAACAGCCCGCCCAGCGCCGCCAGGTGTCGCGCCCGGAACGCTGCGATCGTTCGGTGGTCCGGCTGTTGACCCGCCGCCAGGATCCGGAAGTCCACGGCCTCCAGGCACGCCCGCGCCAGCTTCCTCGAACTCCGCACCCCTCGCGTGTAGCCGTACACCAGCAGCTTCGTCATCAGCAGAGGGTGATACGGCGGATAGCCCCGCTCTTCGTCGTAGCTCTCGTAGATCGCGCTCAGGTCCAGCGTCTCCACCAGGTCCGATACGAAGTAGACCGCATGGTCTTCGGGCAGCCACTCCCGAAGCGACGGCGCCAGCAACAGCAGCTGATCTGGACTGTACTCTCGGAACGTCTTTGCCACTCCGTCTGTCTCCTCGTCGAAGGTCGCACAATATTACCATCCAGGACCATTACTCGGACAGGCTCCTAGGAGCCGACCTCCCATGAACGTAGCCGCCTCCATTCTCGATCTCATCGGAGAGACA
>JBHHWB010000129.1:0-4191 GCA_046756305.1 Gemmatimonadota bacterium | reverse complement strand
ACACCCAGACAGTTCGCCGAGATGCTCGATACGGCGCAGGAGAACGGCTACGCCCACCCCGCCATCAACTGCACCTCCCTCATCACCCTCAACGCCGCGATGAAGGGCTTCGCCGAGTCCGGCTCCGACGGCATCATCCAGTTTTCCACCGGCGCCGGGCAGTTCGCTTCAGGGCTGGCCAACAAGGACGCGGCCTACGGGTGCATCGTCCTGGCTGAAGCCGCTCACCTCCTGGCCGAGCAGTACGACGTCCTCATCGCTCTCAACACCGACCACTGCCCTCCGGACAAGGCGGAGACCTTCCTCAAACCCCTCATCCAGGCCACGGCGGACCGCCGGGCCCGGGGGGAGAACAACCTCTTCCAGAACCACATGCTGGACGCCTCCAACCTCCCCCTGGAAGAGAACCTCAAGCTTTCCGCCGAGTATCTGCGGCTCTGCGCGGAAAACGAGATCATTCTCGAGATCGAGATCGGGGTGGTGGGAGGCGAAGAGGACGGCGCCTCGGGGTCAGCCGACACCCCGTCCGACAAGCTCTATACCACCCCGGAGGACATGGTGGCGGTGTATGAAGCGCTTCACGACCTAGGCCGCTTCACCCTGGCCGCCACCTTCGGGAACGTGCACGGACACTACAAGCCCGGCGCGGTCAAGCTGCGCCCTGAGATCCTGAAGAAAGGCCAGGAAGCGGTCACGGCGAAGTACGGGCCTGACGCCGAGATGGACCTGGTCTTTCACGGCGGCAGCGGAAGCCTCCTGGAGGAGATCCGGGAAACGCTGCAGTACGGCGTCATCAAGATGAACGTGGACACCGACACCCAGTATGCCTTCACCCGCCCCATCGTGGATCACATGATGAAGAACTACGACGGCGTGCTCAAAATCGACGGAGAGGTGGGCAACAAGAAGGTCTACGACCCCCGCTCCTACCTGAAGAAGGCGGAAGAGGGGATGTCGGTGCGGGTGCAGCAGGCCGCAAGCGACCTCCTCAGCGAAGGAAAGACGCTCTTCGGGAAGATCTGACCCTCACTGCAACCCTCGTCCCCGACGGTAGGCGGTGCGGGACCCTCTGGCACTCATCCGCCGTGGAGCACCCGCACCGCCGCGTCGAGTTGGCGTCCATTTGCAGGAACCAGATCCCGAAATCCCGCTCGAAGACGACGAAGGATCCGTCGGCGGAGATGCCGGGGAAGGGCACTCTCCCCGGGGTGAAGGAGGTACGGAGCGTGGGACTCCGTCGCGTAGTTGCCGGCGAGGGCCCGCATGAGTGTGCCACCCGAGGCGGAGACGCGCCAGATGTCGGCGTGCCCCCCCGAATCCCCGCGGCCGCCGACGCAGTAGATCCACCGACCGCAGCTAAGTTACGGTGCTATGCCTCCGCTCGCCGGGAGGAGGACTTCGGTTCCTTTTTCGAGCGGGGAGCCGGTTTCGAGGCCCGACTCGCAGCAGCTCGGAGTGCCGGGGATCCGGACGCATGAGGCCAGGTAGGCGGCGGGCTTTCTGTCAGAACCACCGCCGCAGCCACCACTTCTCGAACGCAACCTTCCCCCAATGCCACCGACGGCCGGGTCCGGCCATTCTGATCCCGGGCTCAGGCTCGTCGTAGAAGCCGCCACTGGCGAAGGCGGCCCTGCCGTCCCCGACCTCGATCCAGCAGGAGCCCCTGCCGTCGAAGGTGGCGTGGCTCTCTCTGCCCCGAAGCCGGTCTGCGATCTGATGCGCGACGACCTCGGCCTGGTGGTGAGCGAACACCCCAGCCTTCGGAAGAGACTTGCCGTTGGGCAGCCTGATGGTCGTCACGTCTCCGATGGCGAACACCCCTTCGTATTCCGTGCGGAGCGTTTCCGGATCGACGTGAATCCAACCCGAGACGCCCAGGAGCCCTGACGACCGCACGACGTCGGGCACCTGATGCGGAGGGACCGCGAGAACGAGATCGACCTGCTCGGCTTCCCCGCCCGCGGCGAGGATCTCCCTGGTCTCCGGGCGCATCTTCTCGAACGTGAAAAGCGGATGGTAGTGAATGCCACGCTCGTCGAGAATCGCTTCGAGGGCCTTGCCCAGTGACGCCTCGGCCACCGGCATCGGCTGATGCTCCGGGGTGTACACGTGAACTTCCGAGCGGTCCCGAACGCCCTTCTTCCGGAGGAGCGACTCCACGAGGAGGGCGGCCTCGTACGGAGCCGCCGGGCACTTGAACGGCATGGACGTGACCACCACGCCGATCTTTCCACCGGTGAAGTTGCTCAGCGCTTCCCGGATGTTTCGGCAGCCGTCGAGACTGTAGAGGTCGTGCGCCATCTCGGCAAAGCCCTCCACCGATTCGGGGACGGTCCGGCTGCCCAGCGCGACGATAAGGTAGTCGAATGCGAGCTGGGCTCCGCGCGTGCGCACGAGCCTGCCCCCGAGATCGATCTCCAGCACTTTGTCGCTAACGAATTCGATTCCCTTTCTGGTGAGCCGGTCCAGCGGCCGCCGGATCTGGTCCGGGCGACGGTCCCCAGCCATGAGCCAGAGGAGAGAGGACTGGAACAAATGATCGGGGGAGCGATCGACCACCGTGATGCGGTGGCCCGAACCCAGGAGATTTCGCAGCTTGTGCGCGGCTACCACGCCACCAGCGCCTCCCCCAAGGATGACGATGTTAGCCGCGTCGGGGGTCCGCCGTGGGTGGGATGTCAGCGAGGTCGCAGCGGGAGCGCTCGGGGCTGACTCGCCTTCCTGATCCAGGAGCCGGGAGATCGCGGCGGTGAAGCCGGTATCGTCGAACTCGTTCTCGGAGAAGAGCACTTCACCATCAGGCCCCACGAGGATGCTCCACGGGACCCACCCACTGGTGAGTTGCATGAAGAGCGCCCCGTCTTCGTCCGGAACCACCGGAAACGGGAGGTCGTACTCCTCCTTCCATTCTCGGCACGATTCCTCGGTCTCGAAGGGACCCACGTAGACGACCTGCAGGCCCTTCGGCCCGAAGCGGTCGAAGACACGACGTATGACAGGAGCCTCCTGCCTACATCCCTGTCATTGCCGCTTCCAGAAGACGAGTAGAGCGGCCTGATCACTCGCTACGGGGAGCCCCAGCTCCTCCAGGCTCAGTGTCGATCCGGCCCCCACACTCTTCCCGGAATCGTCAAGCACCTTCACTGTCGTACTCCTTTCTTCGCGCTACGGAAGCGCGAACGTTCCTCTGGTTCCACTACGGGTGCCCTGCGGCGGTTCCACCGGCACTTGACGGACCTGCAAACCCGTGGCTAGTATTCTAGAGATCTATAGAATTACTGTCAACTTGGTGACTCCCTATGAACCATCGAGCTCTGAAGGACGGCCTTTACGAGCAGTTCGCGCGCATCGGCAAAGGTGTCTCCAATCCGCACCGCCTGGAGATCCTGGATCTGTTGTGCCAGGGCGAGAAGAGCGTCGAGACCCTCGCCCGCGAAACGGGGTTAACCGTCAAGAACACCAGCGCGCATCTGAGGGTGCTGCGCGGAGCACGTCTGGTGGATTCACGCAAGGAAGCACAGTTCGTCTACTATCGACTGGCCGGCGAGGAGGTGTGCTCGTTCTTTCTTGCGTTGCGTGGTCTGGCGGAGAGCCGCCTGGCCGAAGTGCGGGAAGTCTCCCGGGAGTACTTCGAGGGTCCTTCTCGGATGACCCCCGTCGATCGGCGTCTGCTTCTGTCGCGGGTGGAGCGGGGCGAAGTCACGGTGCTGGACGTGCGGCCCGAAGGTGAGTACCGGGCCGGCCACATCCCCGGGGCGCGATCCGTGCCCCTGAAAGAGCTGCGCGAGACGATGCGCTCGATCCCCAAGGACCAGGAGGTCGTGGCCTACTGCCGCGGGCCGTACTGCGTGCTGGCTCTGGAGGCGGTGGCGCTGCTTCGGGCAGAGGGGTTCCACGCGGTGCGCCTGGAGGACGGGGTGGCAGACTGGAAGGCAGCCGGGCTTCCCGTGCAGCGGGGTTCGTGAACGCTCGCATGAAAACCCGGCGAGGCAGTATCCGTCGCCAAGGCCGGGCAGCATATCCCGAAGGACTACTACGACCTAGGAGCCTGTCCGAGTAATGCAGTGGGCCGCACGCAGGGGTCCTGCGTGTGCTCATGGTAGGAACGACGACGAGTCATAGCTGTAGCTACGGCGAGGAGGAGAGACGACGCATGAGTCCGCAACACCCCTGCGCCCAACGCCATGACGG
>JBHHWB010000128.1:0-4483 GCA_046756305.1 Gemmatimonadota bacterium | reverse complement strand
CTCCACACTTGTGGCAGAACTTATTCGTGGGAGGATTAGAGGCCTGGCAACCCGGCATGACCGCTTCCTCGACCGGTAGGATTTTGCCATTCACGTAGGCGAATTCATGGGCCATAAGCGCCTTCCTTGCTGTGCCTAGTGGGCGAGTCCTCCCGGGAAAGGTGGCATCGGAAGAAGCCGGATCTCCACCTCGCCCTCCGGGCCGACGCCGAGGATCCGTTGGCCGAGGCTGTCGAGCGGCATCCCTTCGTCGGAGGCCGTCGCATCCAGCTTCACCCACGCCCGGAGTGGCGCCGGGTGACGGCCGAGGAGCTCCACCAGGTCGCCGGGCTCGACGCGGAGCTGTTGGGCCAACGCCGGCGCCAGGTAGAGGACCCGGTGTCTGCCCCTCACGCCTTCATAGGGATCTCGCTCGTCGGCGTGGACGCGGTATCGAGGCCGTGCCGCCTTCAAGCGTGAGCGAAGCAGACGCGTGTGCTCCTGGTCGACCTGCCCCTGTCCCGTGAAGACCACGCCGTAACGCTCGCGCGCCCGCTCCGCGGTGAGGTAGCCGGCGGTGACATCCGCCCGGACCCGCTCGGGGTCCCGCTCCAGCGGGTCGCCGAAGCCGCCGCCCCCAGCGGACTGCATGACCACGACGTCCCCCGCGGTGAGCAGGTAGCCGGTGACCTTCCCCGGGGTTGGGAACTCGATCTCCCCGTCCTTGCGCAGGATCGAGACCGTCACGGGGGCTGCGGAATAGGCCCCGGCGACCCCGTACGGCGGAATCACAGCCCGGTCGCTGAGCACCGAGTAACGCCCCTCGCCGTACAGGAGGCGCACCTCACGTCGCATCCCGAGGCCTCCGCGGGTGCGCCCATCCCCGCCGGAGTCCCGGCGAAGCTCACATCGCTCCACGAGCAGAGGCATCCCGGCCTCGATCGATTCGGCCGGCTGGATGGTCCGGATGTTCCCGAAGTCCACGTTGCAGTAGGCGCTGGACCCGTCGTCCTCCAGAAATCCCCCGTTGCCTCCGGCCGGCGCCTCGTAGTAAACGTAGCTGCGCTGTCGTCGCTCGTCGTAGCCGCCGATAGCATTGGGGAACGAGGTGCCGCACAGATCACCAGACACGAGGTCGGGTATCACCTGGGCCAGCGCGCCTAGCATCACCGAGACCGCGCGCTTGCGCACCTCCCCATGAGCGCCAGCCGGCGCATCCAGCTTCACGTCAACGATGGATGCCTCGGGTGCTCGCAGCCGGATCGGCCGGAACACGCCGTGGTTCACCGGTCCTTCCGGGTCCAGCGTGGATTTCACGGCCACGAACACCCCGGCCCCCGTCGTCGCGAGGGTGGAATTCACGACGCCCGGAACCTGCGGACTCGACCCGGCGAAGTCGGCAACCAGCTCATTACCGTTGACGGTCAGCGTGAGCCGCATGAGCACTGGATCGAAGCGCCCTTCCTGATAGAACTCCAGGTAGTCTTCGTAGACATACTCGCCGTCGGGGAGCGCCGCAATCTTTTCACGAAGGCGCCGCTCGGAACGGTCCAGATTGAGGGCGATGCAGTCCAGGACGGTCTTCCGGCCGTAGCGGCTGAGCAGCTTGCGAATCCGCCCCTCTGCCACCCGGCATGTGCCCAGCATGGCCTGGAAGTCGCCCTTCCGGTCCTCGGGCAGGCGCATGTTGTCCAGGATCAGGGTCATGGCCGCTCTGGCGAGCCTTCCTTCCTCATAGATCTTGATGGGCGCGATGCGAACGCCTTCCTGGTAGATGTCGGTGGAGAGCCCTGAGTAGCTGCCCGGGGTCATGCCTCCCACGTCGGCCCAATGGGCCCGCACGGCCGGGAAGATAAACAGCTCCCCCTCCTCGAAGACCGGGTAGAGCATGGTGACGTCGTTCAGATGGGTCCCGCCGCGGTAGGGATCGTTCAACAGGATCACGTCACCGGGCCGAATGTCGCGTGCCAGGTCCTCCATGGCGCAGCGGACTGACCAGGGCATCGGCATGACATGCCCGGGGTGGTCCTCTGACTGGGCCACCATCTGACCCTGGGGGTCGAAGAGGGCACAGGAGAAGTCGTCCATCTCGTAGATCACCGGAGAGTAGGACGCGCGAATCATTGTGGCGCGCATCTCTCTGACGATGGCGATGAGGCCCTCGCACACCACTTCGAGCGTGATGGGATCCACCGCGCCGCTCATAGCGTCCTCCTCTCGAGCACGAGCTCGCCCCAGCGGCCCACCGTTCCTGTCCACCCGGGCGGGATCACCGTGGTCGATCCCATCTCTTCGACGATGGCCGGACCGGCGAGGGGCACGCCCCCGGGCAGTCGGTCCCGCTCGTAGACAGCCACCGGCACGAATGCCTCGTCGAAGTAGACCGCGCGGCCCGCGCGGCGCGCCGCCTCCAGCGAGCCTCCCATCGGCCATCGCGTGAGCGAGGGTTTGGGGATGGCGCCGACTGCCGCCAAACGGAAGTTGACGATCTCCACGGCGCCCTCGCTCTTGTGTCCGTAGCGGCGCTCGTGGGCCGCGTGAAATGCCTCCTCCAGGGTGGCCATGGTGTCCGCACCCTCGGGCACGCGAACCAGCAGTTCCCACGACTGTCCCACGTATCGCATCCCGAGCGATCGCGACCTCGAGATCTGCTCCGTCGCGATCCCTTCGGTGATCAAGTTCGCGCGGGCCTCCTCCTCCAACGCCCCGAATGTTTCCTCCACATCGGCGAACGACGCTTGCCGGGTGTTGAGCAGGCGGGTCCGGACGTAGTCGTGCCGCAAGTCGGAGATGAGCGAGCCGAGGGCTGAAAAGTTCCCGGGAGCATACGGGATCAGCACCCGCGGAATCTCGAGCTCCTCAGCGATCAGGGCTGCGTGCATGGGCCCCGCGCCGCCGTACGCCAGCAAGGTGAAACCGCGGGGGTCATAGCCCTTCGCGATCGAGATTTCTTTGATGGCGCTGACCATACGTGCCACGGCGATCCGGATGATACCCTCGGCCAACTCCACTTCGTTTCTGACCCCGCGGACCTGGCCCAGCAGCCGCTGGATCGCTTGCCGGCCAAGCTCCTCGTTGAGCCTGATCTCGCCGGCCAGCGGAACCTCCGAAGAAATCCGTCGGAGGAGAAGGTTGGCATCGGTGATCGTCGGCTCGACACCTCCCTTCCCGTAACACGCAGGCCCGGGGTCGGCGCCCGCGCTCCGAGGCCCTACCCGGAGGAGGCCTCCCGCATCCAGCCAGGCCACGCTCCCGCCGCCGGCGCCGATGGAGTTGATCTCGATCTGAGGCGTCCGGTTCGGCAGCCCGGAAATGTGCTGCTCGGTCGTGAGCGCCGCTTCGAGCTCCTCGATGAGGCAGACGTCGGTGCTCGTCCCCCCCATGTCATAGGTGATCAGATTGCGAAACCCCGTCATCTGCCCGAGGTGCAGCGCTGCCCCGACGCCCCCCGCGGGCCCCGAGAGCACCGTGTAGACCGGAAAGCGCGCGGCCCACTGGGAGGACATGATGCCGCCGCTTGAGGTCGTGATGAACACTTGCCCTCGGTACCCCCGACTGGCGAGAGCGCCGGTCAGCACGCTCAGATACCCTCCGACCAGAGGCCCGATGTATGCATTGAGCACCGTCGTGGTGAACCGTTCATACTCCCGGAACTCCCGCAGCACTTCCTCGGAGGTGCAGACGAACCAGCCGGGCAGCAATTCCGCCACAACCCGTGCCGCGGCGCGCTCATGTGCCGGGTTCGCGTAGCCGTGGAGAAAGCAGATCACGACTGCGGCCCCGGCGCCGTCGCCCCTCCCGCGGCCAATGCTGTCCGCAGCGTCGTTCCGAATGCGGCGCACCGCTTCTCGCACATCCGCCTCCTGGAGAGGTCGGAGCACCGAACCGTCGAAGGCCATGCGCTCGTCTACCTCCAACACGCGTTCCCGCGGTACGAGGGGCACGGGCTTCAGCGTCTTGATGTTGTACAGCACGGTCCGATTCGTGCGGGCGATGTCGAGCGTGTCCCGGAACCCGGGGGTGGTGATGACCCACACGGGAGCTCCCTTTCGCTCGAGGATGGCGTTGGTTCCGATGGTGGTCCCGTGGACGACCCGCCCCGTCGTCGCAAGCGCGACCTCCAGCTTCGCGAGGGCATTGAGCACGCCCACAGTCGGGTCGGCGGGGCTGGAGGGAGCCTTGCCGACCTGCACGGTGCCGGTCACCTCGTCGTATACCACCACGTCGGTGAACGTGCCACCCACGTCCACGCCGACCCACTCCATCCGTCTCCTCCCGATTAAACGCGACGGTGCCGTTCTCGGACGCACATCTGGGGAGTTTCCCGCAGCTGCCGCTCAAAGTACCGCCGCGCTGGTGGCGCTACCCTAACGCCGAGGGTGAGGGCTGTCAAGGATAGCAGTGCAACGCGCTATGGCCCCGCGACGGCTTCGCGCCGCGGCATCCACGCTCAAACGAGGAAACCGACTGTTGAACTTCGGAATTGAACTAGGGACGGTCTGCT
>JBHHWB010000127.1:0-4809 GCA_046756305.1 Gemmatimonadota bacterium | reverse complement strand
TCGTGGGTTGGGGCGGCACGGCCCCATCCCCGTCGTTGGCTCCTCTCGACGTAGCTTGGGCTATGCCTTCGAGTCGCCGCCTACGGCCTGGGGCCGTGGCGTCCCCAACGCGGCCCGCTGCATGACTCGGACAGGCTCCTAGCTCCCCTTCCCGCACCACGAAGGTCCCGTTCACCAGCACGTAGGGGATGCCCTGAGACGGCACGGCGGGCTCGGCGAAGGTGGCCCGGTCCAGCACCGTTTCAGGATCAAAGACGGTGAGATCGGCGTACGCCCCCACCGCTACCCTGCCGCGCAGGCGCATTTCGGGAACCACGCCCTCGAGGCGCCGGGCCGGCAGGAGGGTCATCTTGCGCAGGGCCTCCATGAGAGGCAGGAGGCCCAGCTCCCGCGCGTAGCGCCCCAGTACGCGGGCGAACGTGCCCGCGCCCCGGGGGTGGGCTCGCCCGTTGATGAAGGGAACGCCGTCGCTGGCCACCATGACCAGAGGATGAGCCAGGGCGTACTCCACCGCCGCCTCGGGAATGATGTGGGCGATGATGGGCCCGCCCAGGGCCCTCTTTTCCTCGAAGGTCACCGAGTCCAGGCGCTCTCCCGTCGCCACCCATTCGATGTCGCCGTAGTCGGCGCCCAGGCGCTCCCGCCACCCCGCATCGAAGACGGCCGACTCGATCCCCGTGGACGCAGCGGTATAAGGATAGACTTCGGTGGAGACGTCCACGCCCCGGTCCCGGGCTCCTGCGATGAGATCCAGAAGAACGGGAACCTGCTGCAGGCCGCTGCTCCCGATGTGCACGATGTGGACGGCTCCGCCGGTGGCCGCGGCGTCGGCGATCATCTCCTGGGCGGCCGTGATCCCGCTCTCCGGCTCCTTCATTCCGGCGTAGCGGACGTCGGCGAAGCTGGGAGCGGCCTCCTCCGCCGCGTCGCTCCCCATGACCTCCCGGCGGATGCGGGCGTGGGAGACCGAGGCACCGAAGTTGATGCGCCACTTGCCCTCCCGCGCCGCGTACCACGAATCCACGGGCCACACCCCCGCCTCCAGCTCCAGGGCGGTGGTGACGCCGTCACGCACCTGCAGGTCCCGGCTCACAGGGTCCTGGCCGTGGGCGTGGAGATCGATGAAGCCGGGAGCCACCACCAGCCCCGAGACGTCCACCACCCGGCGGCCCTCCAGAGGCCCCTCGGCCACGGCGGCGATGCGGTCGCCCCGGATCCCCACATCGCGAACGGCGTCCAGGCCCGACTCGGGATCCATGACCCGCCCCCCGCGAAGGACGATGTCGTAGGTTTGCCCGGCCAGGGGGGCGGAACTCCCCGCGAGGGAAGCGGCCAGAAGGGCGGCCATCAGGTGAGCGGGACCGAGCCGGGCTGGTCGTGCCCGCGGCAAGCCTCCGCCACGAAGGACATGGGGTCTCCAGAATCGCATCATGGGAACATCCGGGTTCGGCGGCGGGCAGGTGGACGGGGGGGCACACTAGACAGGAGAGGCCGCATCCGTCAAACATGGGAACCATGAACCGTTCTTCGTATCTCCGTTCTTCGTATCTCCGTACCCTGCCAGCGCTCATTCCCTGCCTGGCGCTCATCCTGGGAACCGGCCTGGCATCCCCCCGCCCCGCCGCGGCCCAGACGGGAGATGCCGTCCTGGGTGGATTTCTCGGGGCCGGAGGCGGCGCGTTCGTCACGGCCGGGCTCATTGCGGGTGACGCCCTGCGCGGCCGCTACATCCTCAACCCGGGGGATCTGGGATGGCGCATGGCTCCCGTTCCCCTGGGCGCCGCTGTCGGAGCATTCATGGGCGCCCGCAACGGACGGCGTCTTCATTCCTCCCTGGCGTGGGGAACGGGCGGCTGGGTCCTGGGGATGGCCGGCGGCGCCCTTGCCGGAGCCCTTCTGGAGGGCAGCGAGGAAGCGGTCTGGACCGGAGTCCTGGTGGGCGGCGCCGTGGGCCTCGTGGCGGGCTCGGTGGCGGGAGCCCTGGCCTGGTCCGGTGACGGTGGAGTCGACCCGACACTGGCGCTGCAGGTGGCGGCGCCGTGGTGAGGGCCGGATCCGCAGCGGGAAGGCGCCTCCCGACGCGCAGGGCCCTCCGGCTCCAGCGCCTGACCCTGTGCGTACTTCTCGCCGCCGGCGGAGTGGTTCCCCTCGTGCCGGCGAACGGGTCCGGGGCGCCGCTCCCGGCGTCATCCTCCGCAGGCGACAGCATATCCGCGGTGATATATCTCGCAGGAGATGCCGGCGACGTTCCCCGGGAAGACTCCCCCCTCCTCCAGGCGCTCCGCCGGGACGTAGAGGCGTGGAGCGCCGCTCTGCCGCCCCGCGTGCCTGTGGTCCTTCTCTTCCTGGGCGACAACGTCTATCCCGAAGGCGTGCGCCCCCGCCCGAGCCGTTCCTTCCCTGCCGATTCGGCCCGCCTGGCGGGCCAGGTGTGGGCAGGCTCGGGGCCGGCGGCCCGGACGCACGGCACGCGAGTCGTCTTCGTCCCGGGCAACCACGACTGGGGCAACCGGGGTGGAGCCGAAGGTCGGGCCCGCCTGGAAAACGAGGCTCGCCTTCTCGAGGAGATGGGGGATGACGGACGCATTACCCTGGAACCCACTCCTGGCGAGCTGGGGCCCGCTCTCCTCGACCTGAGTCCCGCCGTGCGCATCGCCTTTCTGGATACCCACGCATGGCTCCTGGAAGAGCGCGACGCAGTGCGGGCGGCAGCCCTGGCCGAGTTGGAACGGCTCCTTTCCGATACGCATGCCGCCACAGACGCTGCGCCCCTCATCGTGGCCGCCCACCATCCCCTGGTGAGTGCGGGACCCCATGGAGCCCGACGGGGATGGGGCCCGCTGGCCTGGCTCCACCGAGCCGGTGCCATGCTTCAGGATCTCAACTCAGCGCCCTACCGGGAGCTGCGCCGAAGCATGAGGGATGTCTTCCGGCGGACCGGAGCGCCTCTAATCTGGGCCGCAGGCCACGACCACGTGCTGCAGGTCCACCGGAGCGAGGGCACCGATCTTCCCCGGTGGTCCCTGGGCAGCGGGTCGGGAAGCAAGGTGAGTGGGGTGGGAGACGCCGACCCGGACGATGCTCTCCTCTGGGCAGCGGGACGCCCCGGCTACATGCGCGTCATCTTCCTCACGGACGGAGGAGCGCGCCTGGAGGTCATGACCCGCGTCGGGAAAGAGGCGTCCTTCGTGCCGACCTTCGCGGTGACGATGCGCTGAAGTTCGGGCTGTACGGAACCGCAACAACCCGAGCGTCTCTACTCCGCCGGCCGCTCCAGGCCCAGGGCCCGGATCTTCCTTCTCAGCGTCCGGCTGCTGATCCCCAGCAGCTCCGCCGCATCCCCCTGATGCCATGCGGTGCGCTCCAGCGCCTCCCGGATGGCCAACTCCTCCAGATGGTCCAGATTGAGATCCGGGAGCGGGGCGGCGTCCGCCAGGGTTCGGTCTGCCGCGGGCCCCGGCCCGCCTCCCTCCACCACATGACCCAGATCCGAGGGCCGGATGACGAGATCGGTGGAAAGGAGCGCCGCCCGCTCCATCACGTTGCGCAGCTCACGGACGTTACCGGGCCAGGCGTAGGCCTCCAGGGCGGCGCGGGCGTCGTCGGCGATGGTCCACGGCTCCCCGCCGGGCCGGAACTGGCGCAGAAAGTGATGGGCCAACGGGAGTATATCCGCATGCCGATCCCGCAAGGGAGGCAGCTCCAGCACGATGGGATTGATCCGGTAGTAAAGGTCCTGCCGGAAGGCCCCCTCCCCCACCATCTCCTCCAGCGCGCGGTGGGTCGCCGACACCAGACGGAAGTTGGCGGGCAGCTCCTTGACGCCACCCACCCGCCGGAAGAGGCGGGTCTCCAACGTGCGCAGGAGCTTGGCCTGCAGCGAGAGGGGAAGCTCCCCGATTTCGTCGAGAAAGAGGGTTCCCTGGTCGGCCAGCTCCACCAGCCCCAGTTTGCGCTCAGCGGCCCCGGTAAAGGCCCCCTTCTCGTGACCGAAGAGCTCCGATTCGGCCAGCGACTCGGTGACGGCTGCGCAGTTCAGCACCACCATCGCCCCCCCCTCGCAGCCGGAAAGGCGGTGGAGCTCCCGGGCGACGAGCTCCTTCCCCGTACCCGACTCTCCCACGATGAGCACGGAGACGTCGGAGGGCGCCACCCGCCGTAGCAGCTCCAGGGCGCTGCGCATGCGTGGATCGGCCGTGACGATGCGCACCTCCCCGGCCTCCCGCCGCATCGCCTCCCTCATCCGCTCGGAATGAGCCTGGACCCTGCGGGTCTGGACGGCGCGCCAGACCGTACGCTGGAGCCGGTGTCCCTCCACCGGTTTCTCCAGAAAATCGAAGGCGCCCAGCTTCATGGCCCGGGTGGCGGTGGTCACCGTCCCCACCCCGGAGACGAAAACCACCTGAGGCCGCGCCGGGTCACCGGCAACAGCCTCCATGACCTCGAGTCCGTCGAGACCCGGCATGTCGAGATCGAGGAGCGCCACATCGAAGACCTCCTCCCGCAGCGCCACCAGGGCCGTGGTCCCGTCCTGGCACGACGTGACCCTGTACCGGGCGTCGGGAGAAGATCGCAGAATCCGCTCCATGAGGACGCGCTGATCCGCGTCATCATCGGCGATGAGGACGGAAACGCCTTCCGAAGGACTTGGGGCTTCGCTCATGCCCACACGCTGCCCCCCGGAAGCGGCCGCCGCAAGCAGGGCGATCAAGAATCCGGCCGCGGCCGCCCGACGGACGTCGGCGGCCCATCGCCCATGGACGGGACCGAGGGGGATCGGGCCGGGATCGTCCGGGCGCTCGCCGCGGC
>JBHHWB010000126.1:0-4828 GCA_046756305.1 Gemmatimonadota bacterium | reverse complement strand
CGGGGGGGGGGGGGGGGGGCCGGGGGGGGGGGGGGGGGGGGGGGGGGGGGGCCGGGCGCCGCAACCCACGGCATGGATGCCCGCGAGGCGGCCACGAACCGCGAGGCGTGGGAGGGCGCCGTGGAGGAGTGTCTGGACGCCATCCGGGGCGGCCTCGTGTCCAAGGTGGTCCTTGCCCGCCACCTCGACATTGAGACGGAAGGGCGCGTGGACCCCGCGCGGGTGGTGGAGAACCTGTGGGAGATCAACCGTGGAAGCCATGTCTTCCTTTTCGAGCCCGTGCCGGGCTCGGCCCTCGTGGGCGCCGCGCCGGAGACGGTGGCGACCCTGCGGGACGGGGTGTTCCACGCTACGGCGGTGGCGGGATCCATCGGCCGCGGCCGGACGCCGCGGGAGCAGGCCGAGCTGGCGGCGCGCCTTCTCGCTTCGGAGAAGGACCGGAGCGAACAGCGCATCGCGCTTGAGGACATGGTGGTTCGGCTGGAGACGGTGGCCCATCAGATCCGCACCGACCCCCAGCCCCACGTCCTGACTCTGGCCCGGATTCAGCATCTGGAAACGGAAATTCGCGCCAGCGTGCCCGTGGGGACGGGAATCCTGGACGTTCTCCGTCTTCTTCATCCGACACCGGCGGTGTGTGGCCTCCCCAGAGACGCGGCCCTGGACTTCCTGGCCCGTGAGGAGCCGTTCCGCAGGGGCTGGTACGCCGGTCCCGTTGGGTGGTTCGACGGTGACGGGAACGGGATCTTCGCACCGGCACTGCGCAGCGCGGTGGTGCAGGGAACGGCTTGGCGCCTCTTCGCCGGCGCCGGGATCGTGGAAGGCTCCGTGCCCGCGTCGGAGTGGGAGGAGACCCGACTCAAGTTCACGCCGGTCCTGGAAGCTCTGTGGGCCAGTGGAGTGCGGGTTCCGGGCCATGAGGATGTTTTCGCTCCCGGCGCGCGCGAGAGACCGGGCTCGGGGACGGGCCGCCCGTGACCGACGCCGCGGCCACAACGCTCTGGGCCCGGGCCCTCCTGGACGAGATCGCCCGCTGCGGCGTCCGCGACGTGGTGGTAGCGCCGGGAAGCCGGTCCACTCCGCTGGTGCTTGCCGCCGCCGCGACGGGCCGCTTTCGCATGAGGGTGCACCTGGATGAGCGCTCGGCGGCGTTTTTCGCTCTGGGCGTGGGAAAGGCCACGGGGCGCGCCGCCGCCGTCATCACCACTTCGGGGACGGCGACGGCCAATCTCTACCCGGCCGTGGTGGAGGCGGCTCAGTCCGGCGTCCCCCTCCTTCTCCTGACGGCGGATCGGCCGCCGCGGCTCCGCGGTGCCGACGCCAACCAGGCCATCGATCAGATTCGCATGTTCGGCGACTATCCCAGGGCCTTTTTCGAGACGGCGGCGCCGGAGCTGGACGGCCGGGCGGTGCGGCACCTGCGGATGCTGGCGTGCCGGGCCGTGGCTGCGGCCCAGGGCCCGCCGGCGGGCCCTGTCCACGTGAATGTGCCGTTGGACAAGCCGCTGGAGCCGGTGGAGGACGCGCCTGAGGCAGCGGCTTTCTCCGCCTCGGACCCGGTGGCCGCCGCGGGGCGGGAGGACGGCCGACCCTTCGTGGAGATTCACCGAGGGGCGACGGTGGCGGTGGAGGACGCGGCGCGGGTTCGGGCGGCGCTGGTGGAGAGCATGCGTCCGGTTCTGGTGGCTGGACCCCTCCCCGATGCCCGGGATGCGGGCCCGGCGCTGGTGGAGTTGGCCGCCGCCGTCGGTGTGCCCCTCCTGGCGGATCCCCTGTCGGGTGCGCGGTTCTCTCCCGGAGCGGCCGAGGAGTGCGTTGCCGGGTATGACCTCTTCCTCCGCGATGCGGAACTCCGGGAACGGCTGAAGCCGGATCTGATCCTGCGGGTGGGGGCGAGTCCCACCTCGGCGGCGCTGCAGCGCTACCTCTTCCACCACGCCTCTGTGCGGCAGATCGTCGTGGACGAGGGAGGTCGGTGGAAGGATCACGGCGCCACGGCGTGGACCTACATCCTGGCTCCGCCGGCGGCGTTGGTCCGGGAAGTGGTGCGGGGGTGGGAGGGGGCGGCATCATCCAAGGCGGGTCCTACCTCCTGGGTCCGGCGCTGGCGGGCGGCCTCTCTGGCCAGCCGGGAGGCGCTGGCGGCGGCAGATTCCAACCAGGACGCCGGGTCCCCCGACACGGACACCGCGGCTCTCGGTCCCGGCGCCCGGGAGATGGAGGCGGTTGCGGCGCTGGTCGCGGCGGCTCCGCCGGGGACTCGGCTTCTCGTCTCTAACTCCATGCCGATCCGGGACGTGGACGCCGCTGCCCTTCCTCGGGACGAATCGCTCGTCGTGATGGGGAACCGGGGCGCCAGCGGGGTGGACGGCGTGGTGAGCACGGCCTTCGGCATGGCGGCGGGCGCGCAGGCCCCTACGCTCTGTGTGCTGGGAGACGTGGCCTTCTTCCACGATCAGAACGGCCTGCTCTGGAGCCGTGAGGAGGACGCCCCCGTGGTCGTCGTCCTCGTGGACAACGACGGCGGCGGAATCTTCCACATGCTGCCCGTGCGGGAACACGAGCCCGAGTTCACCCGCTTCTTCGCCACGCCCCACGGCCTGGATTATGTACACACGGCCCACCAGTATGGCGTGGAACTGAGGGACGTTTTTCCTCAGGACCTCTCCGCCGCCGCCCGGGAGGCCCTCGCGGGCCGAAAGACGGTGATTCTCCGGCTTCGCACGGGCCGGGAGGAAAGCCTGCGGCGCAGAGAGCACATTACCGCTTCGGTGATCCGAAGCGTGAAGGACGCCCTGGGTGCATAGGCGGCGTCACGACCCACAGTTTTCGGAAGAGCTATGGACAAGCCCGACTGGAAGGAAGTGAAGTCCTACGAGGACATCACCTATCACAAGTGCGACGGTGTGGCCCGCATCGCATTCAACCGCCCGGAAGTGCGCAACGCCTTCCGTCCCGAGACGCTCCTGGAGATGCAGGAAGCCTTCCGGGACGCAGGGGAAGACCCGGACATCGGCGTGGTCCTCCTCACGGGGAACGGTCCCGCGAAGGATGGGAAGTATGCCTTCTGCGCCGGCGGGGACCAGCGTGTGCGGGGCGAAGGGGGCTACGTGGGGGGGAGTGGGGTGCCCCGCCTCAACGTACTGGAGCTGCAGCGCTACATCCGCTCCATGCCCAAGCCGGTCATCGCGCTGGTGGCCGGGTATGCCATCGGCGGCGGCCACGTGCTCCACGTGATCTGCGATCTGACCATCGCCGCTGAAAACGCCGTCTTTGGCCAGACGGGACCCATCGTGGGTTCTTTCGACGGCGGCTTCGGCTCGGCTTACCTGGCGCGCATCGTGGGTCAGAAGAAGGCCCGGGAGATCTGGTACCTCTGCCGCCAGTACTCGGCCCGGGATGCGCTGGACATGGGTCTGGTCAACACGGTGGTGCCCGTGGAGGAGTTGGAGACCGAAGGATGGAAGTGGGCCCAGGAGATCCTGGACAAGTCCCCCCTGGCCATCCGCCTCCTGAAGAGCGCGATGAATGCCGACGTGGACGGCCAGGCCGGTCTCCAGGAGCTGGCGGGCAACGCTACGCTTCTCTTCTACATGACGGAGCAGGGGAAGGAGGGCAAGAACGCCTATCTCGAGAAGCGTAAACCCGACTTCCGCCGCTTTCCCTGGCTGCCCTGGTAGGGAGAGGCGGGCACGTGAAGGGGGGCTGGAGCGCCGGCGACGCAGATGGCGCAGGGGGGAGCTCGGGCGCCGGCTCTCCGGGCGCGGGCGCGGGCGCGGGCGCTCCGGGTGCGGACGATGCTGGCCAGGTAAGCCGCGCAGAGGCATGGCTTCTGGCGGCGCGTCCCAAGACGCTGGTGGCGGCGGCGGCGCCGGTGGTGGCAGGGACGGGGCTGGCTGCGTACCACGGACGGATGGCCCTTCTGCCGGCGCTGGCCGCGCTGGTAGGAGCCCTCCTCATTCAGATCGCCACCAACCTGGCCAATGACTACTACGACTTCGTGCGCGGAGGCGATACGCACGAGCGGGTCGGACCCGTGCGTGTAACCCAGGCGGGCATCCTTGTCCCCCAAACCGTGAGGCGCGGGATGGTGGTGGTCCTGGCTTTGGCCGCTCTGGTGGGGGCGTACCTGGTGTGGGTGGGCGGCTGGCCCATCCTCGTCATCGGGCTCGTGTCTCTGGCGTTGGCCGTTCTCTACACCGGCGGACCCTATCCGCTGGCCTATCACGGCCTTGGGGATCTCTTCGTCTTTATCTTCTTTGGACTGGGGGCGGTGGCGGGTACGTACTACGTGCAGGCCCTGGACTGGTCTCTCGACGCCTTTCTGGTGGGGGCGGGAATGGGCGCAATGAACACGGCCATCCTGGTGGTGAACAACCTTCGGGACCTGGAGACCGACGCCGCCGCGGGGAAACGCACCCTGGCGGTACGCCTGGGAAGAGGGGGCACGCGCGCAGAGTACGTGCTCCTTCTGGTCCTGGCCGCTGCCATTCCCGTGGTGGGGGTGGCCGTCCTTTCCTGGCCGGCGGCCGCCCTGGTCGCTCTGGCTCCCTTCCTCACCTCGGTGAGGCCGCTGCGGACAGTGCTGACCTACACCCATCCCCGGGAGCTGCTGCCGGCGCTGGGCCAGACGGCCCGTTTGGTGGCGCTCTACGGGGCAGCGTTGGCCCTGGGGTTCGCCTGGGGATAGGGAAGGCCTGCGCCGATGGGGAAGGGCGCGCGGGCGAGGGCGCGTCCAGGAGTCGGGTGACCGATCCGGAACTCGGACAGGCTCTAGGAGCCTGTCCGAGTAATGCAGCAGGTCGCGTTGGGGACGCCACGGCCCCAG
>JBHHWB010000125.1:0-4890 GCA_046756305.1 Gemmatimonadota bacterium | reverse complement strand
CATGCGTCGTCTCTCCTCCTTGCCGTAGCTACGGCTACGACGCGTCGTCGTTCCTGCCATGAGCGCACGCAAGACCCGGGTACCCGTGACGGAGTCACGGGTGGCGCGGCCCACTGCATGACTCGGACAGGCTCCTAGCTCGGCTGGGCCCCGGTGATGACCCGCACCAGGCAGGCCAGGTCCCGGTCCAGGGCGATCTCCGTGTATCCCATGCGCAGGACGAAGGCGGGGTAGGTCTGCACCACGCGCACGGGAACCCCGGGGAGAATGCCCAGGGAGGCGAGACGGGCGGCTCTGGGGTGCTCGGGATCGGTGAGGCAGGAAACCACGCCCATGGTGCCTTCCTCGAGGGTGGCCACGGGCCTGGACGGACAGCACGACGATTCGCACTTGTGTTCGGCCTGGACCGGTTCGCCTCCGGGGCAGGATTCGTCCCACTCCGCATTGCCGGAGAGAGCGCGGAACCCGTTGCGCACCGCGTTGCCCACGGCCCGGATCATGGCTCCGCCTTCCGTCCCAGGGGGAGGACGGGAAGCTCCCGCCTCCCAGGGCCGCGGCCATGGGACACCGGCGAAACCGGATCCGTCCCCTTGCCGAAGAGACCCTTGAAGAAGCTCACGACTCTGGGGGTTCCCGGGTTCTCGTATCCACAGTAGGGGCAGCGGACCAGTCCGCAGTCAGAGCCCAGGGGGCAGGCGCGACAGGCCGACTGGCTCCTGTCCTCCTCGAATTCCCGATTGCAGAATCCGCAGATCACCAGCCCATCCCCCTCAGCAAGTTGTTCAGCAGGAAGCCCACCCCGAAGGCCAGAGGCGTGATCAGGGCGAACATTCCCAGAGCCGTCTTCCAGCCCCGCTCCTTCACCATCATGAGGAACTGGGCGATGCACGGCACGAAGAGGGTGAGGGTCACCGCCGCCACCGTCAACTGAACCACGTCCAGAACTCCGGCCTGGTTCAGGTCGTACAGACCGGCGGCACCGTAATCACGACGGAAGAAGCCGAAGAGGAAGACGGTGGCCGTGTCGGAGGGAAGGCCCAGGACGTTGACCACCGGCGTGAGGCCGGCGACCACCACCTTGATGAGTCCCGTGAGATCCATGGCCCACAGGAGGATGCTGGCCAGGAGGAAGAGGGGCAGGACCTCCATGAAGTACCACTGCATGCGGCTGTACGTCTTGAGGAGGACGTTGCCCACCCGGGGCAGGCGCATGGGCGGCAGCTCCATGTGGAAGATCGGGGGCGCGCCCGGCAGGAGGCGCGCCGATAGCCATCCCACCAGCATGAAGGTCGCCAGGAGCGCCACGGCCCAGACGGCCAGGGCCTGGGGTTGACCGGAGAGGATGGCGAGGATCACTCCGAGCTGAGCCGAGCAGGGGATGGCCAGGGCCAGGAGCAGGGTGGAAAGGACCCGCTCCCGCTTGGTCTCCAGGGTGCGGGTGACCATGGTGGCCATGGTGTCGCAGGCGAAGCCCAGGACGATGGGAATCACGGCCCGCCCGCTGAGGCCGATCTTCTTGAAGATACGGTCCACCAGGAGGGCGAGGCGCGGGAAGTAGCCGCTGTCCTCCAGCACGCTGAAGAAGAGGAAGAAGCTGCCCACCACCGGCAGGATGATGGCCACGGCGTAGCGGAACCCCAGGGTGAGCATCCCGTAGTCGCCCACCCAGAGGCTGCGGAGCCATTCCCAGGGGATGCCGAGAAAGAGGCGCTCGATGAAGGGATTGATGCGCTGCTCGAAGAGGGGGCCCTCGATGAGGTCCACCAGGGTTCCGGCGCCGAAGACGCCGACGAACTCGTAGAGCCCCAGCCACAGCACCACCGCCAGGATGGGAATTCCCGTGAGGGGCCGGGCCAGCCAGCGCCCCAGAGTGTCTCCCCACCGGGGCCGGGGCTTCTCCACCTCCCAGAGGATGTCCTCCAAGAGTTCCCGGGCCAGGTGCTGCCGCTCGAAGGCCACACGGTAGATGCCGGGTCCTCCCAGCGTCTCGGTGCGCCGCTCCACGGCGGCAAAGGCCTCGGCGCCCCCGTCAGGCTCGGCGGCCGTCACGCGGTCCACGGCGCCCGGGTCCTTCTGGAGGATGAGGGTGGCCACGGCCGCGGAGTCCACTCCATAATCGCCGTGAAGGCGGGCGCGTACGTCCTCGACGGCGTCTCCCACACCGTTGGGGAGGTGGGGCGCCTGGGGGTGACCGTCCTGCAGTACCTGCTCCAGTGCTTTTCCCAGCAGATCCAGCCCCTTCCCGTGAATCGCGACCACGGGCACCACCGGGATGCCAAGCCGCCGCTGGAGCTCTTCCACGTCGATGGAGATGCCCAGGCGGTCCAGTTCGTCCATCATGTTCAGGACGAGGATGAGGGGCCGCCCGCACTCCATGAGCTGGAGGGTGAAGGGAAGGCTGCGCGGAAGGTTCTTGGCGTCCACCACGTGGACGAGTACGTCGGCTCTACCGTCCAGGATCACGTCCTGGGTGACGCGCTCCTCTTCGGTGCCGGGAACCAGGGCGTACGCCCCCGGCGTGTCGATGACCTCAACTTCACGGTCGCCCAGTTCGCCGTGCCCCCGAGTGAGGGCTACCGAGGTCCCGGGATAGTTGGAGACGACGACGTAGGCGCCGGTGATCTTATTGAAGAGGACACTCTTGCCCACGTTGGGATTGCCTACGAGGGCAACGCGGATCCGACCCGGCACCGGGGGAGGGGGTGCCGGGCCGTGACACGATGGGTCCGTCTCGCCTGCCGACGAGCTCCGCCGCGCATTCTCGGCGACGGCGGTGGGTGTGCTCTCCAGAATTCCTCCAGGCCGCTTCCCCGGGCAGGAGGGAAGGGGGCCGATTTGGTTGAGAATGGTTCTCAACCAAATATAGACATTTCTGCCGAAGAGGCGAGTCCCCCGCCCGTGCCCGCGTTGGCGTCCCGGCTTATCAGGAAGACCTGACGGTGTGGACCCTTTGTGGAGGCGTTGGCTTCGGAGCCGAGCCGCCCCGGGGCGTGCTGCTCAGCTTCGCCGCCGCCGGCCTCCCGGGGGACGGACGTACGGGGTCACTGTTCCGGGCCGGGGCGACGGCCGCCCTCAGGTATCGATCCGGCGGGTGGACCGTCCGGTAAGCCGTTTCTTCGGGTGGAGCAGGGGGGCTGTGGTCCCAGTCACTCCTGCTGGTGGCCGACGTCGGTTGAGGCAGGGCTGTCCGCCGACGGGGTGAACAGGCCTTCGAGGAAGAGGCCTGAGAGCCCGGAGCGGCTGGCCAGGCCGGACTTGCGGCAGACCGCGACGGCGTGCTGGCGAACGGTCCGCTCGCTTCGGCCAGCGTGAGCCCCAGGTTTCGAACTGCCCCTCCGTTGCTTCGGAGAGTCCTTCCAGGATACTGCCGGCCCGTTCCTTCCAGGCGTCCCGTTCGGCGCCGTGCTCCTCCACGGCCCTTTGCAGCGAGCCTACCTCCCGCAGCGCCGTGAACCACCCTGCGGCGAGGTAGGTTGCCGCCCCGAGGCTCACCAGGACCATGCCCAGAAGAGTACGTGCAGGCTCCACAGGGTCGTGGGGCGGTCCATGATGAGGTCGGTGACCGCGCCTATCATGATGACCGCGAAGACGGCAGCCAGGACGAGCTGAAGGCGGGGGGGGGCTGTTGTCCAGGGAGCGGGGCATGTTCTCCGTCATGTGTCGGAAGGGGCGAAGAGGAACACTCCGAACATTTGCCGGATACCGCGGGCGCATGTAAGGGGCGAGGTTCCAGTGCAGTCAAATCTCGCAGTCAAATCTCATGGGAGGGGTCCAAATGCCTGAGCCTCTGCATCCTGCCGTAGTCCATTTCCCCGTGGTTCTCGCCGTGCTGCTGCCCGTGGTGGCCATCGGAGTATTCATCGCCATCCGCCGGGGCGTGTCCCCGCGCTCGTGGCTGGTCGTGGTGGCCATGGGCGGCGCGCTGGCCCTCTCCTCCTGGGTCGCCGTGGAGACCGGCGAAGAGCAGGAAGAGGTCGTGGAGGTCGTGGTGCCCGAAGGCGCGCTCGAGAAGCACGAGGAGGCCGGCGAAGCCCTCCTGGTGACGTCCGGAGTGCTCTTCCTGCTCCTGGCCGCCGGCATGGCGCCGGGCAGGGTGGGAAGCGCTCTCAGGGCGGTGTCCAGCGTGGCGTCGCTGGCTCTGGTGCTGCTGGCGTACAACGTGGGTCGCAGTGGCGGCGAGCTCGTTTATGAGCACGGAGCCGCACAGGCCTATGTGAAAAACGCCTCCTCCGGTGTCTCGGGCGCGAAGGGTGAACGGGAGCGGCACGAGGTACCATCTGACGACGACGGACGGGACGTGCGCGAAGGCCATTAGGCCGTGCCACCCCAATCCAGGCGCCACCAGGGGCTTCTCAGTGTTCCTTATGCCAGTCCCTGCATCGCCCCTGCCGGCTCGAGTGCACCGGTGGCCCCATGACGGGTTCCATGCCCGGATACATGGGCGTGGGCGTTCCCAGGTGACACGCCCCGCAGATGTTGTCCCGATCGGACTCGCGGAAGAGCTCCCGCGGCCCTTTGTGCAGGCGGAGGCAGATGCCGCAAGAGAGTAGGGCATGGTTGCGGTTCGCCTTATGGCACTGGAGGCACGCCTGGTCCAGCGATTCGGTCTGCTGCGTGATCTGCCGGGGCTTGTGGGGGTCGTGGCACGTCGTGCAGTTGATCGTCGGCCAGCCCGGCTCCGGCCTTACCCAACTTGTGGTCCCCTCCGGTGCTGGGACCCAGGTAGGTCGCGCCCGCCAGGGGCACCGTCCTGTCGGAGTCGGCCTGCTTCCTGTCCGACTGCACGCCGTGGCACTGGAAACACCGCATACTGTCGAATTCAGGGGCGCATACCCAGATCATCAACCCAATGTCGGCGCGTGAGTTGACGTCGAGCACGGCCGGTGGGTT
>JBHHWB010000124.1:0-4972 GCA_046756305.1 Gemmatimonadota bacterium | reverse complement strand
CCCCGACGGTCCTCCGGTCGCCGCTCCCGCCGGGTGGGGAGGGCGGAGGTCGCCGGAACCGGTGCTGGCGTAGCTCAATTGGTAGAGCAGCTGCCTTGTAAGCAGCAGGTTGGGGGTTCGAGTCCCTTCGCCAGCTTTTCCCAGGACTCAGCGATCCTCTCCCCGGATGGCGGGAGGGGAGAGAATGGCGTGGAAGGGGCGACATGTGTTGCGCGCGTGCGACGCGTTCGCGCCGGATCCCACCCGCGGATCAGCCCCCGCTCGCGGTCTGTGGCTCCCATTTTGTAAGGAAATCTGTACGTTCGGTGCGCTAATTTGCCGTCGGGTAGGGAGCCGGGTATCTTGTCAGCGCTCTGAATCTCTTGGAAAGACCGCCTCCCCCTCCACGCCATGCTCCTCCGTGTTTCCTTTGATCCCGCCCTGGTGCTCCTTTCCCTCGGGGTAGCGCTCCTGGCGGCGTATACGGCCATGGGGCTCCTCGCACGCATGGGGGATGACCCGGCGGTGGCAACGGGCCGTACCCACGTTCTGCTCATCGGGCTTTCAGCGGGATTGGGTATCTGGGCCATGCATTTCGTGGGAATGCTCGCCTTCTCCGTGGGGATCCCGGTTCACTATGACCTGCCGCTCACCGCTCTTTCCCTCCTCCTCGCGGTTGCGGCGTGCCTGGGTGGAGCCGCCATCGTGCGCCGCTGGGGAGCTGCCGCCGGGGTCCGCCGGGAGAGCGCGAAGCCGTGGGCGGTCCTCGCAGGCGGAGCCACTATGGGGCTCGCCATCCCCGCCATGCACTACGTGGGGATGGCAGCCATGCGGATGAACGCTTCCGTGAGCTACGACCCGGTGCTGGTGGGGGTTTCCGTGGTGATCGGTCTGGTGGCCGGCGTGGGAGGCGCCTGGGCGGCCGGCGCTTCGGGGGATCGCGGGCGTCTTGTTGGAAATGGAGAGGGACCCAGGTTGGCCGCCACGCTGCTCTTTGGCGGGGGCATCGCGGGGATGCATTACACGGCGATCGGGGCGACCACCTTCTATTCGGCGCTGAACGAAGAGGCGTCCCCTTCCGGGGTCGTGCTGGGCCTGGGGCCCGAGGCCTTGGGGCTGGGCGTCGGGTCTGCGGCGATTCTGATCCTTGTCCTGACGCTCTTTGCTGAGCGCCTCCGGCGCAGAACCGCGGAGTCCGCCGTGAAGGGGCACTACTACCAGATGCTCAACGCGGCGCCCGACGGCATGGTGGTGTGTAACGACCGAGGCGAGATCCTCTTCGTGAACCGCGCCATGGAGGCCCTGACCGGGTATCACCACGACGACCTTCTGGGCCGCGAGGTGGAGGTCCTCGTCCCCCTTGCCTGGAGGACCGGCCACCGGGAGCGGAGGGCCGGCTACGCGGCATCGCCGAAGGTTCGTCCCATGGGACGGGGCAGGGATCTGGTGTTGCGGCGGAAGGACGGGTCGGAAGTGCCGGTGGACATCAGCCTCGCGCCCCTGGAGACCGAAGAGAGGCGGTTGGTCATCGCCGGCGTGCGCGACGCCTCGGAACGTCGCCGCGCTTTCCAGGACCTGCAACGTTCGGAGGAGAAGTATCGCGGGATCTTCAACAACGCGGTTCATGGGATCGAGCAGTCGACACGGGATGGACGCCTCCTGGCCGTAAACCCGGCTCTGGTGAGGATGCTGGGGTACGACTCGGTTGAGGAAGTCCTGGCGCTCGACCTTGCCCGCGACGTGTACGAGAGCCCGGACGACCGCCGCCGCATCTGGGAGGAGTTGGACCGCGCCGGACAGGTGGAGAACGTAGAAGTCTGGTGGAAGACGAAGGACGGAGGGCGCGTCCTGGTGCGCATCGGCGCCTGGCTGCTCAAAGTAGCGGATTCCGGGGAGGACGTTAAGGAGGCCATCGTCGAGGACATCACGGAGCACAGAAAGCTTGAGGGCCAGCTCCGCCAATCCCAGAAGATGGAGGCCATCGGGCAGCTCACCAGCGGCATGGCCCACGACTTCAATAACCTGCTTTCCATCATCCTCGCCAATGCCCAGCTCGCCTCCGAATCCGTGGGAACCGATTCGGACCTGGCGCGGGAATCGATCTCGGAGATCGCTTCCGCGGCCGGACGGGGTGCCGACGTGGTCACCCGCCTGCTCGGCTTTGGGCGCCGGGCCATGATCCGGCAGCAGCGGATCGATCTTTCCGCCGTGGTGAGGGAGGCTCTCGAGACCGCCAAGGTGGGGATTCCCGAGAGCATCGCGCTGAAAAGCTCCACGGAGATGCGGCTTCCTCCTGTGGCGGGGGATCCCAGCGCCGTGGAGCAGATCCTCCTCAACCTCGTCAACAACGCCCGCGACGCCATGCCTCGGGGAGGACGGCTCGAGGTGGGCGTCAGCGCGGTGCACCTCGACGAGAGCTTCAGGGAGCGCCATCCTTGGGTCGTTCCCGGGGAATACGTCTGTCTCTCCGTCTCGGACACAGGGGTGGGCATGACCCCCGAAGAGTGCGCCCAGGTGTTCGAACCCTTCTACACGACGAAACCCAGGGGCATGGGGACCGGTCTGGGGCTGGCCATGGTGTACGGACTCGTGAAGCAGCTCGGCGGGGCGGTTCATGTGTACAGTGAACCGGGGATGGGAACGACCGTCCGGGTATATTTTCCCGTCAGCAAGGGTGGGGAGGCGGCGGCCTTTCCGGCGCCGGCGACGGCCCCTCCGCGAGAGGGCAGCGAAACCATCCTTCTCGTGGAAGATGAAGGACCCCTGCTTCGCGTCGGGCGCAAAATCCTGGAACGCTACGGATACCGGGTCCTGACAGCGGCTGACGGGATGGCGGCTCTGAAACTATATGAGGAGCACGCCCGGGAGGTGGCCCTCGTTGTTTCCGATGCCGTTATGCCGGGCATGAGCGGGGAGGAACTGTATGAAGCCGTCCGAGAACAGGCTCGTCGGATCTCGGTTCCAGCACCTCCGTTGATCCTGATGAGCGGGTACCAGGAGGGTGGAATACCGTCCGTTGTGTCCGAAACATCCCCGGCACCCTTTCTGCAGAAGCCCTGGACCGCGGAAGAGCTGGCGCGCAAGGTCCGTGAGGTGCTGGACGACGCCTGACGGCGGCCCGGCCCCGTCCGGGTCGTTGGCTCCTCTCGACGAAGCTTGGGCTATGCCTTCGAGTCGCCGCCTACGGCCTGGGGCCGTGGCGTCGCCAACGCGGCCCGCTGCATGACTCGGACAGGCTCCTACGCGTCACCGCTTACGCGCAGGGTGTCTTCCCGTTCCGCAAAGGGCCCCATGTCACGACCCGTCGCCACGAAGTGGGTGATGCGGCCCTTATCGTCCAGGACCGGGGCGATGGTCCGGTGGTCGCGGTAGAGTTCTCCGCTCTTCTTCCGGTTGACGAAGACCGTGCGGAAGACGTCTCCCTTCTGGATGGTCTGCCAGAGCCGCTGATAGAATTCCTCGTCGTGGATGCCTGAGCGCAGGATGCGCGGATTGCGGCCCACCGCCTCTTCCGGCGCATAGCCGGTCGTTCTGGTGAAGGCTGGGTTCACGTATTCGATGATTCCGTCACGGTCGGTGATGAGAACACAGTCCCCCGAATGCTCCACGGCGGCCGCCAGTTTTCGCGTGCGTTCCCGCCACTCATATTCGGGAAGGCTCCGCAGGACGGCGAAGATGAGCCCGTGTGCCCGGGCGGCGTGGCATTCGGTGTGGTGGAGTTCGCCGGTCTTGGTCTTGAGGGGAAGGTGGGATCGAGCCGGGTGGCCGGGGCCCTCCATACGGGCGAGAAGTTCCGTGCACGCCGCCCGGGCATCGTCGGCAACCCAGTGCAGCAGCAGAGTTCCTTCGAGAGTCCCCCGCTCGACCCCCAGCACCTTTTCCAGCGCTGGGTTCCACCGCGTCAGATGTCCCTCCGGCGTGAGAACGACCAGGGGGTCTGGCGCCACGCGGAAAAAGGTGTCCAGTTGGGATTTACCGAACGGCATGCCGGGAAGGGCTTCGCCCAGAGCGCGCACCATGGCTTCCAGGGCTTTCTGCGAGGCCCCGGGATCCGGGTCAACGGGCAAGCCTGTCCCGGTGAGGAGCCACGACGGAGAGATCCCGAAGGTGCTGGAGACGGCGGCGACGTAGGCCGCCGGCACGTGGGTACCCGATTCGTAATTGCCCACGGTAGTGTGGGACACACGGTATCCGGTGCTCTGAAACAGGGCAGCGGCGAAGCCGCGTTGTCCCAGTCCCGTCTGCTTGCGGACCTGAGCCAGGCGCGAAGGAAGAGAAGGAAGAGAGGACATGGCGAAGCCGTTCTGGGAGGGGGCTGGTGCGCTCCTGCGCGACAAGAAACAAGCCTGAGCGGGGGGGCGCAACCATGGCGGCCCCGTCGGCGGTGGGACCGCCTCCTTCCGGGGTTGATGGCCGTTCGCAGTCTGCTTACCTTTCTAAGCTCGTTCATAAAAGGCCGCCTCTGCCGTCCGGAGGCGGCTCTTTTCCACGTCGGGACGCTGGCGAGGGGGAGCAGGCGAAGCTTTCCGGGTGCGGCCCGGGGCGAAGGTCAGGGTGGGGTACCGAAGCGGTCAAACGGGGCAGACTGTAAATCTGCTGGCTCAGCCTTCGGAGGTTCGAATCCTCCCCCCACCATGTCCTCCGGCAGGGAAAGTCCGGAGGAGCAGCAGTGCGGGAGTAGCTCAGTTGGCTAGAGCATCAGCCTTCCAAGCTGAGGGTCGCGGGTTCGAGTCCCGTCTCCCGCTTCCGGTGGCAGGTCCACCGGGGGCAGAAGGAAGAAGGCCGCTCTGGTAGCTCAGTGGTAGAGCGCATCCTTGGTAAGGATGAGGTCGCGGGTTCAATCCCCGCCCAGAGCTTGGCGTCCGGCCTCCGGGCGTGAACAACCGACTCGCGGGTGCACAGACTCCCGCTCACGACAGCCTCAACGATTCGAGTCGAGAGGACACAGATGGGCAAGCAAAAGTTCGAGCGGACGAAGCCGCACGTAAACGTG
>JBHHWB010000123.1:0-5443 GCA_046756305.1 Gemmatimonadota bacterium | reverse complement strand
GCTACGGCTACGACGCGTCGTCGTTCCTACCATGAGCGCACGCAAGACCCCTGCGCGCGGCCCACTGCATTACCCGGACAGGCTCCTAGACAGGTACCCGACGCACGGCCAGGCACCCCGCAGGGCAGCTCACCCACCCCTACGTATAAGCCCCCTCAGCCCACCAGCTCCTCCACAACCTCCCGCACCAGGCGGCGGTAGCCCACGGGGGACAGCACTTCGGCTTCGGCGCCGTAGGTGAGGGTGTGCCCTACCACCCAGTGCGGGTCGGACACGGAGTGCTCCGCGACGAGGCTCCCATCGTCCAGCTCCTTCACCGTCCACCGCTCGTGCTCCGCGCGCTCGCGGATCCAGCGGGCGATCCGCGGCGAGTACCACACGCGGACCCGGTCCTCGTCGGGCGCCCGGTACACCTTCCCGCCCTGGATGTAGTCCTCCACACGGAAGTCGTCGGGGACGGCGAAGGTCCGGTCGGTGCGGCTCGCTTCCAGCACCCGGTCATGGCGGAAGACGCGCACTTCCTCCCGCACGGTGCACCATGCCACCGTGTACCAGGACCCCTCGGCGTATGCCAGAGCGTAGGGGTGAATCACCCGGATCTCGGTGTCGCGCCCACCGGGCTTAGCGTAGACGATGGCGCACGTCCGCCGCCCCCTGGCCGCGGCCATGAGCTCGCTGCGCACCTCCCCGGGATCATCGGCTACGTCGGGCGCGTGGAAGGCGTCACCGACTTGGGATTCGGGGATCACCGCCAGGTGGCGTTCGGCCCGGTCCAGAAGTTCCTCTCTCGTGGCGGCTTCCCCGAGGTGCGACGCCGCCGACGCGCCCCGCAGAGCCAGGGCCAGCGACAGAGTCTCCTGGGGCGAGAGCCGCACCGGCCGGTCCAGGCCGCCGGCCTGGAAGACCTGGATCCGATCCGCTTCCACCAGAATCTGGATGTCGTCAGGCCATCCTCCGGGATGGTAGTACGCACGCTCGCCCACCTCGGTGATGTCCTCGAAAATCCGGCGGGGCGTGGTGTCGAGTTCTTCGGCAAGAGCGCTGAGAGAGGCGCCTCCCTCGCGGCTGGCCGCAGGGAGAATGTGGAGAAGGCGTCGGAAACGGGCCGAGGCCGTGGTCCCGCTACTCATCTTCCGCACCTCCATCTTCGCCAATTTCGTAGCGTGCGACGACGGCCGCCGCCATCTGCTCGAACGCCTCCTTCATCGTCGGAGGGGACGTCACGCGGGCGTCGGGCGCCAGACTGAGAAGCCACCGGAGAAACGGATCGGCGCGACGGACCTGGAAGGAGCGGAGCTGGGCTCCGTCAGAGAGCTCCCCCACCAGGGAGCCGTACCCGTTGCGCTCCGCCCACAGGGAGCGCGGAAAGCGAAAGAGTGCCGTGATTTCGGCGGCGGCCTCTTCGCCTTCGCCGTCTGCGGTGGCGCTCCCGGCCGCGTTCCCAGCGATGCCCCCATCGGCGCTCCCCGCGCTCCCGCCCTCGGCCAGCTCCCACGCCTTGCGTCCACCGTAGTCGCTCAGCTCAAAATCAGCGGGCACGTCGAAGTCCGCCGTGGCGGGGCGCGCCGTTGCGGGCTCCAAGCTGCTCATCCGGCCCACCCGGAACATGCGCACGGCGCCGCGGTCCTCATCATGACCCACCAGATACCACCGGCCGTGCTGGAAGATGAGTCCGTAGGGCCGGACGGCGCGGCGCTTCACTTCGTCGCGGCCCATGGAGTGGTAGTCGAAGGAGATCATTTTCCGGGCCAGCACCGCGTCGGAGAGCCGCTGGAGCGAGCCCCGGGTCGCCAGGGCCTCCGGATCCCGGGCAAACACCACAGGGTCGGGATGCGCCACATCCGGGTCCAGGTCGAAGGCCAGCTTGCGGAAAGCGGACCGGGCGTGGGGAGCCAGGGGATGCGAAGGCATCCGGGCCACCTCCTGAAGGCCCGAAAGCGCCGCCGCAGCTTCGTCGCGTCCGAGCTCGAAGGCATCGGATGGCGCGGCACGGCCGGTCCCGCCAACCCCGGATGGCATTCCTCGTGCCTTCTTCTCCTCACTCAGGAGGCGTAGGTAGGGGAGCTGAAAGTTCCGGCGGGAGAGGCGATACCCCTGCTGATGCTCGGCGCCGGCATTGATGCTGAACACCACCGTCTCGATGGGAATGCCCAGAGCACGCAGCTCATCCTTGTCCCGCTCGAACATGCGCCGGACGGTCTCCTTCTCCCTCTCAGGGGCGTCGGGCGCCAGGGCGTAGGAGGGGACGTGCTCCCGCAGATCCTCGAGGGTGGCGGGAAAACGCCGTCCCGCCAGATAGGCGACCAGGTCGAGCCAGCGCTGCAGCTTGGTGACGCGCTCGGGCATGGGACCGTTCGATTGGGGACGCAGGGGAAACCAGGACTAAGAAGCGGCCGGGGTGTGACCGGATCGGCAAACTCCCGCAGGCACGATACACCGGCATAGCAGGATACGCGAGATGTGGATTGTCACACCCCCTTTCCATCCTTTCCGCCGAGGCAGGCACAACGCCGGCTCGTGACTCGAGAAGGGAGGCACATCATGACCCACCTCATCCGACGTGCCGCGGCACCCGTCGCGATCATCGCCCTGGTTCCGTTCCTCGTGGCGGCATGCGGCACCATCATGAACGGCACGACCCAGGAGATCGGCGTCGCCAGCGTCCCGACGGGCGCCACGGTCACGCTCAACGGGATGCAGCGGGGAAGCACACCCCTGGTGCTCGATTTGAAGCGGAAAAACCAACAGGTCATTTCCGTCGCCCTGGACGGTTATGAGCCCTACGAGGTGGCTCTGACGCGTTCGGTGAGCGGTTGGGTGTGGGGCAACCTGGTCTTCGGCGGGCTGATCGGCCTGGCCGTCGACGCGTCCACGGGAGGTCTATACAAGCTGTCGCCCGAGCAGGTCGCGGCGGAGCTCAGGAAGAGCGGAGCGGCGGTGGACGTCATCGAGGACTTGCTGGTCATGCGCGTGGTGCTGCAGCCAGAGCCAGGATGGGAGCGCATCGGGGCCCTGGAGCGGGAGTGACGGAGATGAAGAAGATGAAGCGGCGAAGCGTTTACTCCGTGATGGCGTTCGTGGTCCTCCTGGCCGCGGGTGCCTGCGGCGACACCCCCGCAGAGCCCGAACCCGATCCCGTCGTGAGTGGATCGTGGAAGGGCAGTTCCCTGGGGATCACGCTCAGCCTGGTGCTCGCGGAAGGCCTGGGAGGCGCGGTGTCAGGCAGCGGGAACGTATCCGCGCCTGACCTGACCGTCGCGCTGACCGTCAGACAGGGGACGCACACGTACCCGAACCTGAGCCTCGTCCTGGGCGCGGTCGGGTACGAGGAAATGAACTTCTCCGGTAAGCTGGTTACGGAAACGCTGATTACGGGAACACTGAATGGATCGGGGTTCGAGGACTTCGACATCAACCTGGCAAAGCAGTAGGGAGGGGGGCGCGGCACAGCGGCGCGCCCGTAGATCTGCACCAGGATCTTCCTTTCTTGCGTACAAGCTGTTATGATAAGGTATACGGATCGATCCGCATCCCGGCGATTTGTGACGATTGCAGCCGGGCAACCAACCTGCTAAACCGTCCGGGGGTCCCGTCCGGTTTGGCCGAGCGGGACCCTTCGTTGTTTGAGAGATGTGAAGTCCGGCCGGCGCCCCCCCGGGACGCCGGCGGAGCGGGTGCTTTGATGCGACAGCTTGGCGGACCCGCTCCTGACCACGGCAATCCGCCTAAAGCGTCGAGCGGCCTTCACGCCCGTCGGCGTGGGGGCCGTTCGGCTTCCCGGATGTATTCGACAGAGGAGGCTGAAGTGAGCATGCACGCGAGGAGGACCCGTGTTCTTCCATAATGGACTCTTCACGTCGGAGGCCGTGTCCATGGGCCACCCCGACAAACTCTGCGACCGCATCTCCGATGCGGTGCTCGATGCGTTCCTGAGCCGCGACCCCGACGCACGCGTGGCCTGCGAGACGTTCGCCGCTCGTGGAAAGGTCGTGGTCGCGGGGGAATTCCGCACTACAGGTCCTCAACACTTCAGCGAGGTGCGCGACGAGGCGGTGGACCTCGTTCGACAGACCCTGCGAGCCGCGGGCTACGGCACCGCCGAGCACGACATCGATCCCGAGACGTGCGAAATCGAGGTGCGCTTCAACCGTCAGAGTGAGGAGATCAGCGCCGGGGTCGACGGGGGCCGCACCCTTGGAGCGGGCGATCAAGGGATGATGTTCGGCTACGCCGTGGATGAGACGGATGCGCTCATGCCCCTGCCCTGGGCGCTGGCCACCGATCTGGTGGAGCGCGGAACCAGGCTGAGAGCCGCGGGCGGCACACCCCTCAAGCCCGATGCCAAGAGCCAGGTCACGGTCCGGTACGAAAAGGGCCGCCCCGTGGGCGTGCAGGCCGTGGTTCTTTCCTGGCAGCACGAGCCCGACGCCTCGCTGGACGACGTACGGGCGTTTCTGGAGGCCCACGTACTGGATCCGGTGATCCCTCCGGAGCAGCGCACCCAGGACTTCCGGCTCTTCATCAATCCGGCGGGTGCCTGGACGGTGGGAGGACCCAGGGGCGATACAGGGCTCACCGGACGGAAGATCATGGTGGACACCTACGGGGGACGGTGCCCTCACGGAGGCGGAGCGTTCTCGAGGAAGGATCCCTCGAAGGTGGACCGTTCCGGAGCGTACGCAGCGCGTTGGGTGGCGAAGAACGTGGTGGCGGCAGGGTTGGCACGGGAGTGCACGGTGCAGGTCGCCTACGCCATCGGCCTGGACCAACCGGTGTCGGTGAGCCTGGATACGGCGGGGACCCACCGGGCTCCGGAGGCATCCATCGCCCGGGCGGTACAACAGGTCTTCGACCTGAGCCCCCGAGGGATCATCCGTGATCTGGACCTGCTTCGTCCCATCTATGCCGACACCTCGTCCCTGGGGCATTTCGGGCGGTGGCGGGACCCTGAAGTCCACCGGTGGGAACGATTGGATCGAACCGATGCGCTCCGGGACACCGCAAGCAAAGGAGGTGGGTAATGCCTGTGCGCACGTACTGGCACACCTGTCCGGTCGACGGCAGCTCGGGGCGGCTCTTCCACAAGGAGTGCTCCAAATGTGGAGAGCCCGGGGAGCCCTACGGCTGGCGCTAACGCACGCACGAGGACATGGCGCGCTGTCCGACAAGCTGATCGGGGAGATCACCACCCAATGAGCGGCGTGCGAAGGAGAAGGCCTCGTGGACCGCGGCGGCAGGTGCTCCGTATGCGAGAGCTGTCGAGGACTGGGCGTTCACTTCACGGTGACGGCTGAAGAGCGCGAGGTCGTGATCCAGCGGATCCTGTCACACCCTCGACCCACTGTTGCTGCGCTCGGGATCGTGCCCGGGCTCCAGGCGCCGTTCTACTGGCCCCCTCGACGGCCGGAAGTTAGGATAGCCTCCCGCCGTTATGCGGCTTTGC
>JBHHWB010000122.1:0-5566 GCA_046756305.1 Gemmatimonadota bacterium | reverse complement strand
ACCCGTGACGGAGTCACGGGTGGCGCGGCCCGCTGCATGACTCGGACAGGCTCCTGGGTTCGAAAAGAGTGGCGCCACAGGGGGGCCTACAGGGAGCACCGGAGCCGACGTGCCCTATCCCCTGGGGTTGGGCGCATTCGGCCTTATCGCAGGGCTCATCTTTTCCGGGTTCCTGGGGACGATGGAAGGCCGTCTGCGATTCGACGAGATGTCCCTGCCGCGCTTTGCGGGCTGGGATGCCGCAGGCGGGTTCGCCCTCTCCGCCGTTGTCGTCCTGATTGTTGCTCGGAGGGAAGATCCGTCCTACTGGTGCAGGTCCTCCGTGACGACCCATCACCCAGAGAACTCAGGCCGCCTCCGCAGAACCAGCGTGCGCAAGGGCGGAGGGCGTAAGACGGCCTACGATGGCCGGCGCCTCCTGGATCAATTCGTCATTTCGGAGAGCCTCCACCATGAACAGGGCGAAATCGACCCGGCGGGTGAGATTGCTCTCGAGAACGGGATCCCCCACATGCCGGCTCCAGACGGGCAGCCCCTGGCTCTCTCCTTCTTCGAGATCGCTTCCACGCACGACCGTCCAGCGGGTATCGCTGGCGAACACGCGGCGGCACGCCTCCACCTGATCGTCGAGGTCGGCGAAGCGCACCAGCCGCGCGATTCTTCCGAAGACCTTCAGGAAGATCCTTAGCTTCCATGGGTATACGTCCTGGCCATCGCGGGTAATGTGCCATCCGCAGGAAAACACGAGGCGCGCCCCCGGTTCGGCGTGGTCGAGTACGGCCTGAGCGGTTCCCGTGGAGTATTGCTGCACGCCCCACGGGACGAGCACGGTGAGCACGGCATCGCACCCTGCGACCGCTTCCCTGATGATTTTGCGATCATTCGTCGCTCCAGGCACGACGGTCATGCGCCCCCTGAACCGCTCAAGCTTCCCGACGCTCTTCTCCCGGCACACGCCCACGACATCGTAACCCCGGTCGAGAGCGTGCTCTACCATATACTGCCCGAGCTTCCCCGAGGCACCGACAACGCATACTTTCATGAAATTCGTCCATTGAAAGAGAAATATGGGTGTGGCAAGAACAGTCAGGACCGCGAAGCACACTCGGAACTGATGCTGACACGGCGTCGGGAGCATACCCGCCATACCCATGTGGGGCAACAGGGGCGTGCACCGGCAAGGTACTCTGCAGGTCCCGGAGCAGCCACCCTCCACGGCACAGGATGAACCGACTCGGGCACTCCGGAACGTGATGCCGGAAGACTAGGAACCTGGCCGACCACCCCCTCGGATACGTGTTTCCGGCCCTGGCCGGTTTGGTGCTGGCTGTCTCCTTCGGCCTTTACCCCATGGTTCTCCCGGCGACCAACGATGCGGCTCTGTCCCTCACGGTGCAGAACGCGGCGGCGCCGGAGTACGGCCTGAAAGTAGGCCTGGGTTGGAGAATTCCCGGGATGATCCTTGTCCTGGGCTACTCAGCAGTCGTATACCGGAGCATGGGGGTAAGGTGGCCCTGGACGAAGAAGGCTGCTGAGCCCCCGGGACCTCCGTTGTGCCTTGCCACCCGAGCGGCGCCGGCGTTTGGATTCCCTGGGCATGTCCGGCAGATCGTAGGGCAAAGCCGTCCCCCGAACCCGCGCCGAAAAACTCCTCCCTGGAGAGCGTCCGCCGAGGGGCCGCCCAAACCTATGCGCACACGAAAAGCTTGAAGGAATGGGGGGATGCCCCCATTGTGTGCCCAGCGATCCTCCCGCCCCCGGAGCCCATGCATCTTCTCAAGACCCTGATCCACGAGATCCACCGGCGCTCTCTCTGGCAAGTTACAGGAATTTTTCTCGCGGCATCCTGGGGAGTACTCCAGGTCGTAGAGGTCGTCAGCGAGTCGGTCGGGCTGCCGGACTGGACGCAGGGAATGGCTTTCGTGCTTTTGCTTCTTGGCCTTCCCGTGGTGCTCGCGACCGCGTTCGTTCAGGAGGGACTTCCCGGCGCCCCGGCTCCACAAGGGGGACCGGACAAGGGAGTGAAAGGCTCGGTCCCGGAGCCGAAGGATGAGGGCGGGGCGGTCACGGTCGCCGCTCCTGCCTCGGAAACCTCTGGAGTCTTCACCTGGCGGAACGCGCTTCTCGGGGGACTGGGCGCCTTCACGCTCCTGGGAATCAGCCTGGTCGCCTATTTCGTCATGTGGACAACCGGGATCGGTCCCCTGGGAAGCCTGGCGGCACAGGGCGTCTTCAAGGAGGGCGAGCCGGTGATCCTCGCCGAGTTCGAAAACAGCTCCAACGACCCCACGCTGGGCGGCGTGGTAACCGAGGCGCTGCGGGTCGACCTGGCATCGTCGCAGGTGATCACCCTCCTGGGTTCCTCGCGCGTCGACGAGGTCCTCGGGCTGATGCAACGTGACCCCGGAGGCGGGCTCCCACCCGAAATAGCGCGCGAGGTGGCGGCAAGGGCGGGGGTAAAGGCGATCATCGAGGGCGAGGTGGGCTCGGCGGGCAACGGGTACATTCTGCTCGCGACCATCCGTTCCGCCGATTCCGGCGACGCCCTGGCGACGTTCCGGCGCACGGCTCGCTCAGCCGACGATGTCATCGAGGCCATCGACGGTCTTAGCCAGGACCTGCGGGAGAAGGCCGGAGAGTCGCTCCGATCCATCAAGGCCGAAGCGCCGCTGGATCAGGTGACCACGTCGTCGCTCGAGGCGCTCCGTAAGTATTCCGAAGCAGAGAACGTCGCGGAGCGTGGGGACTACGTTCGGGCCAAGCAGCTTCTCCAGGAGGCGGTTTTCCTCGACCCCGGCTTCGCCATGGCGTGGCGGAAACTCTCGGTGGTCGTCCAGAGCGCAGGCGGGGAACCGGGCGAGGGGGAAGCCGCGGCGACGAAAGCCTACGAGCTTCGCGACCGCCTCACCGAACTCGAGCGCGGGAACGCCATCGCCTTCTACCACCAGGTGGTCACCGGCGACGTCCGTGCGTGGATTGCCGCGTACGAGGGGATTCTTGCCAAGTACCCCGACGATCCTCCGTCTCTCAACAACCTGGCCATCGCGTATGGGCAGAGGAGCCGCTGGGAGGAGGGTCTCGCCCTCCTCGACCGGGCGGTTGGGGGACCGGGCGAGTCCGGGCCGTCCCATGTGAACACCGTGGCGGGACTCGTGGCGCTGGGCCGCACCGACCAGGCCCGCGCAGCGCTGGCGCGCATGGTGGAACTGTATCCGCAACGCGATACGTGGAACCGGTATGTTAGCTGGCTCGTCGAGAGCGTCGCAGGCGATCAGGAGCGCGCGCACCAGGTGGCCGCCGAACTGAGCCTCGCGTCGTCGGTGCCGGCGCCCTGGAGGGCCTTCGCCCTTGGCGTTGAGATGTCCACCGCCGACGCCGGGCGAGGCCGGCTGGCCGAGGCCCGCGAGCACATGACGGCCGCGGTAGAGTCGGCCCGTAGTGCCGGCGACCCGGGATGGGCAGTGCGTATCGCAATCAATCGAGCACAAATCGAGCGCATCGCCGGGGGTCGAGCCGACGCGGCGACCGGGGTTATGCGGAAGGTGATCGCGAGCGGAGATTTTGACGCGCTTCCGGCAGTGGCGCGCCCGTGGCAGGAGGTCGGATACGAGCTCGCCATGGCCGGCGCGTACGAGGAAGCCCGTGCGACACTCGATGCGTGGGAACGGGAGGGCGGGGCCGCCGCCGGAACGGCGCTCTCCGAGGCCAGCATCATCCTCGACGCCCTCTCCCGCCCCTCGCCGGAAGCAAGCGTTGCCGCGCTGGAGGCCTTTCGCACACAGGCCGGGTGTCCCCGGTGTCTGAGCTGGCAGCTCGCCGAACTCAACGCCCGAGCTGGGCGTCCTGCGCAGGCCGCCGCGCTCTACGAAGAGGCGATGTCGTATCAGTTCGGCGCCGACGCGGAGTTCATCCTCGAGCGTGTCGTCGGGCATGAACGCCTCGGTGACCTCTACGCCGAGCTGGGTGATGCGACGCGCGCCGCCGAGCACTACGAAGCGTTCGCGGACGCCTGGGCCGATGCCGACGCTGAGCTGCAGCCGCGGGTGCGCCGGGCAAGGGCACGGGTGGAAGAGGTCCGAAAGGACGGGTAAAGGTCCGCGACTCGGCTAAGGCTCCGGTCCGTCGCACCCTCGATGCCTACCGGACTTCGGCTACACAACACTAGGAGTCTGTCCGAGTCATGCAGGATCAGAACTCCCCACGCCATGTACACCATTGCCGCGCCGAGAAACACCATGGGGAGCACTCGGTGCAGCTTCTCGTCGGAGCTCAACAGGCCCACCACCGCCACAGCCAACCAGGCCGCCTACATGAGCGCGTACTCCGAGGGTACCGGACGCGGGCTGAGCGCCTCTTTCCAGTAAGTCTCAGGGATGTCGAGGAGATGAGCCGCCAGCAGAACGGTGAAGAACCATCTGCGATGCTCGAAGGAGTATTCCTTGAAATTGAAGCCCCTCTCGCGGTCGCTTCATCCCCTACCCCAGACGCACCAGCGTCCCCACGCCCCGGGCCTCTGCCGCCTCCAGCACCCGCCGGCCCAGAACCACGTCCTGCACGGCGTTGCCCACTGACTTGAAGTAGGTGATCTCCTCCTCCGAAGTCCGCCCCGGAATGAGACCGGCTACCACTTCGCCCAGTTCTCCGGCGATGATTTCCGGACCGAAGCGGCCTTCCGCGATGGGTGCCGCCAGATCTCCCCCTTCGGCCAGCACCGCCTGGATCTGATCCACGATCACCCGCGAGCGGGCGATGAGCTCGGCATCCACCTCCTGCATCCGGGGTGTGTAGGATCCGACGGCGGTGATGTGGACCCCCGCCTTCACCGCATCCCCGGGGAAGACGGGCGTGGGACTGTTGGTGGCGGTGATGATGATGTCGGCATCCCGGACGGCCCCCGCCGCGTCAGTCATGGCCACCGCGCGCAGAGCGAACCCCTCAGCCGCTGCACGCTCCGTCACCTCCCCCGCCAGCGCTTCCGCCGAATCCTGCGTTCTGGAGACGATGCGCACGTCGGTAATGGGACGAACGCAGCGCACCGCCTCCACCTGGGTGCGTGCCTGGACGCCGGCGCCGAAGAGCGCCACCACCCGACTCTCGGGGCGGGAAAGGTGTTCCGCCGCCAGCCCCCCCGCCGCCCCGGTGCGCAGCGCCGTCAGCCACGTGCCGTCCATGAGGGCGCGGGCGCGTCCGGTCGCATCGTCCAACATGAGAACCACGGCGTGAATGGCCGGGAGGCCGCGCGCAACATTCCCGTGGTTCACCGACACCACCTTCTCGCCCAGGGCATCCGCGTCCGGGACCTGGGCGGGCATGAAGAGGTGCACGCCCGCCTCCGAGGCCAGGGCGGTGCGGAGCGGGGCCTCGGCGGCGCCGGTGGAGAGGGCTTCGAATGCCTGTGCCATGGCGTCGATGGCACCGGGCATGTCCACCAATCCGGCCACATCCTCGCGGGACAGAATTCGGATTTCCATCCCCACAATCTACGACTCCTTGCCACCTGTAGCATTGAACTAGAAATGTCCGGTTTGGTTGAAATAGGAATGTCCTCTTTCGGATTCTGTTCGCA
>JBHHWB010000121.1:0-5641 GCA_046756305.1 Gemmatimonadota bacterium | reverse complement strand
GGCGGAGGAGCTCGACCGCGTGGAGTCACTGGTGGCCAACGCGGTGGGCATCATGCCGGAGCGCGGTGACGCCATTACCGTGGCGAGCGCGCCGGCCGAACCGGTGCCCTTGCCGGTGGTGGATGAGCCCGGAATGGATGTCGTCGGTCTCATTCAGCAGACCCAGAGGCCCCTCATTTCTCTCCTGGGACTCGCCGTGGCCCTTTTCCTTGCCCTGCGTATCGTGGCGGCCATCAAAGAAACGGCGCCGCCTCGGACCCGGCCGGCTCTGGCCGGTGCGCCCGCCGAACTCCAGCTTCCGGCGCCGCCGGCGTCGCCTTCATCGGAGATGGCGAGCGCGGCGGGGCGAGTGGAAGCGCCCCCTGAGCCCCCGACCCACATCGTCGATCCCATGATGACGGCGAAGGTCGTGCGGAGCTGGTTGAAGGAGTCCTGAGATGGGAACCGCCCTTGCCCGTAGAAAGCCCGCCGACCAACTGACGGGAAGACAGAAGGTCGCCGTTCTCCTCATGACCCTTGGTGAGGAAGCCTCCGCCTCCATCACCAAGAATCTCAACGCCGAAGAAGTGGAGGCCATCTCATTCGAGATTGCCCGCATGGATTCGGTGGACCCCGCCGTCGTCGAAGAGATTCTGGAAGAGTGGAAGCACACGGAGAAGGCCGCGTTCTCCCTAGCGGAGGGAGGGGTGGACTTCGCTCGCCGTGTGTTGGAGAAGGCGTTCGGGCCTTCCAAGGCGGCCCAGGTTCTCAAGCGAATCGAAACCCAACTCCAGGATCACATTTCTCTGACGCACCTTCGGAATGCGGACGCCCGTCAGATCTCGGCACTGATCCGGAACGAGTATCCTCAAGCGCAGGCCCTCATTCTGGCCTTTCTGGACCCAGGGCAGACGGCCTCCATCCTGCGAGAGATGGACTCGTCGGTGGGAAGTGACATCCTCCTACGCATCGCTCGCATGGAAAAAGTCATGCCGGACGTGCTCCACGTCATAGAGGAGTCGGTGGGTACGGATTCCGATATCTCCATCTCGGGTGACGGCAGCGTTGCCGGGGGACCCGAGGCCGTCGCCGAGGTCCTCAACCTGCTGTCGGCGGGCATCGAAAAAGACCTCCTCGATGGAGTGGCGGAGACGGACGTGGAGCTGTCCGAGCAGATCAAGGATCTCATGTTCGTCTTCGAGGACATCGTCAAGCTGGATGACGCTGGCATCACACGCCTTCTGCGCGACGTGGAGACGAAAGAGTTGGCTATGGCCCTTAAGCTGGCGAGTGAAGAACTGACCGATCGGATCCTGAATTCCATGTCCTCGCGGGCGCGGGACGCGCTGCAGGAGGAAATGGAGTTCCTGGGACCGGTGAGGGTGAGCGACGTGGAGACGGCGCAAGCGAATGTCGTCAAGATGGCTCGGGCCCTTGAAGAGGCGGGTGAAATCGTGATCGGGGGTGGGGATGATCTGGTCGTTGAGTAGGGTGGACAGTTTTTCCCGGGAACGGAAAACGCCGTCGGCGGCACATTGGCTCCCGGACGAATTGGATGCCCACGGGACGGCATGCGGGGGGGGCAGCGCGGAAAATGAAGCGCTCCACCTCGAGGAGCTGGAGGAGGCGTACCGTCGTGGGCGAGCCCAGGGGGAGGAGGCGGCGCGTGATGCCGCTCGCCGCGAACTCGCCACCGCGCTTGCCGCAGCGCGCAAACTGATGCAGGGCGTCCAGGAGCAGCGCGAAGCGTGGGAGTCCAACCTGGAAGAGCGGATGGTTGCACTGTCCGCCGCGGTGGCGCGCCACCTCGTGGACCGGGAAATGAAAGACGATCCCTCCTTCGCGGTAGAGGTCGTTCACAAGGCCATCGCCCTCTTTCTTCCCGACGAACCTCTGCGCGTCAGGGTGCACCCTGAGGATCTCCTGCTTCTCAGGCAGGCGGATCTGGAGCGGTCCTCAGGGAATGAGGGCGCCGAGGTTCCGTCTCCCGGCGCAGAGGTCGCCGCACATGAAATACGCTGGGTCCCGGACGAGGAAATGATCCGCGGAGGGTGCGTCGTTGAAGGACCCGACAAGGTAGTGGATGGCCGCGTTGGAGAGGCGTTGGAGCGCATTTATCAGAGGCTGTCCCGTGCCTGAGGCTCTCCTGGAGCGCGTACGATCTGCTCCCCGATTCGCCCAGTACGGGCGCGCGACCAAAGTGGTGGGCCTCGTCATTGAGGCTGTCGGGATCGATGTCGCCATGGGCGAGCTATGCCGTGTGCGAAGCCTGACCCACCACGCCAGCGTTTTGGCCGAGGTCGTGGGCTTTCACGAACGCGGGGTTCTCCTCATGCCTCTGGGTGAAGTTGAGGGGATCCACCCCGGAAGCGCCGTCGAACCTCTGGGTCGGTCTTTCGGCCTTCAGGTAGGTCCCGGGCTGTTGGGTAGGATCCTGGACGGATTGGGCCGCCCCATGGATGGCCTGGGCGACCTGGGTGTCACGACGAGCGTCCCCCTCTCCGCAGATCCACCGAATCCGCTGGAGCGCCGTCCCATTGATGAGCCCATGGGGACGGGGGTGCGCGCCATCGATGGATTCCTCACGGTGGGCCGGGGGCAGAGGATCGGGATTTTCGCCGGGAGCGGTGTGGGAAAGAGCACGCTCCTCGGGATGATCGCCCGCCACGCCCAAGCGGACGTGAACGTGATCGCTCTGCTGGGAGAGCGCGGGCGGGAAGTACGCCACTTCATTCAGAACGCCCTTGGACCCGAAGGTCTGAGACGGTCGGTTGTCGTGGTCGCCACCGGCGATCAATCCGCGCTGGTCCGAGCCCGTGGCGCACTGGTGGCCACGTCCATCGCCGAATATTACCGGGATCAGGGGAAGCACGTGCTCCTCATGGTGGACTCGGTAACCCGGGTGGCCATGGCGTGGCGGGAGATCGGTCTCGCCGTCGGAGAGCCGCCCACGACCAAGGGGTACCCCCCGTCGGTCTTTGCCGCCCTCCCGCGCCTCCTGGAGCGGGGCGGGAATGGTGCTGAAGGCGGGATTACGGGGATCTATACGGTCCTCGTGGAGGGTGATGATTTCAACGAGCCGGTGGCGGATCACGTGCGTGCCGTGCTCGACGGCCACATCGTTCTCAGTCGCCGCCTCGCCAGCATGGGTCATTTTCCCGCGATCGAGATCACGGAGAGCGCCTCTCGCGTCCGCGAGCAGGTCGTCTCGGGGGATCAACTCCGTGCCGCGACGGAACTCGCACGGCTCATCGGCGCCTACCGGGAAAAAGAGGATCTCATCTCGGTGGGAGCGTATGAAGCCGGGAGTGATCCCATCCTGGATCGAGCGATTCGCATGCGTCCCGCCATTCGCCGGGTCCTGTGTCAGGCGCCTGAGGAGTGTTCTGACTTCGGAGAGACTCGGGAGCAGTTGGTGGCCCTCGCCGCGATGGCCGATGAGGGGGGACGGTGATGGCAGCCTTCCGTTTTCCCTTGCAAAAGGTGCTGGAGCACCGGGAGGAAGAGGAGCGGCAGTCAGCACTGAGCCTCGCTCACGCCCGCAGGGAAGCAGAGCGGGCGCGCCGTGCACTCCAGGACCTCCATGCGGCGCAAGCAGCGGGACGGGCTGAACTGGCGGCCGCACACGGGGCCGGCGGATCGGTGGGGCACCTCCAGAACCTGGCCTTTGTGGTCGAGCGGCTCGAGGGGCAAATACGAAAGGTAAACAGCCAGTGCCGGAAGGCTGAAGCAGAGGTGGGTCGCTCCATGGAATGCTATCGGGCGGCGTCCCGGGAGCGGTTGAGAATCGACCAGCTCCGGACTCGCAGGCTGGAGCAGTGGCGCACACAGGAGGCGCAGAGCGAGCAGAAGGCCATGGACGAGGTGGCGCTCACCCGCCACCAGCGTGCCGGGTCCTCCAAAGAGAGGGAGGAAGGTTAGGATGAAGATCGTCATCATGGGGATGGTCGGGCTTCTTCTGGGAACGGCCGTGGGCGCGTTCGTGGGGGGGAAGAAGGAAAGCGCCAGAATGCTGTCCGAACTTGCGGCGCAACAGGCGGATTCCTTGGCCAGGGCGGCTGAGGCGCACGGGACCGGCGATGCGTCTGCGCCGGAGCCTGACGCCCATGCGACGGAAGCGGATGGCGGCGACCCGTCCCCACAGGTGACGGACCACGGCGAGCGCTCTCCCGATACCGGCGATCCGGTGATACACGAGGCTTCCGATACCTCGGGTGAGAAGGGAACGCCCGAGCCTGCTCCCGATGGTCATGCCACGGTGCGGGGAAGCGGCGATGCTCCTCCTGGGGCGCAAGGGCCGGGCGGGCTGGCTCCCGCTCCGGTCGGCGCGCCGGGTGCATCTCCTTCTCCTCCCACGGTGGATCCGGCGGCTTCCAAGAAGCTGGCGAAGATCTTCGCGGCCATGAAGCCGGTGGACGCCGCAGCCGTGCTACAGGAGATGTCGGACTCGGAGGTCCAGGCGATTCTCATGAGTATGGCTGAGCGGCAGGCCGCCCAGGTCCTCGGCAAATTCGAGGCGGAACGCGCCGCCCACCTTACGGCTGCAGTCATCATGCGGAAGGGCGACGGCGGATGAAGTTCCCGCTGCTCGCCTCGTCCGGAAGGGTCATCCCCGAGGGTGGACCCGCCGCTCCGGTGCCGACGGAGGGAGGCCTCGCTTCTCCGGCCCCTGCTTCCAGGGAGACGGAAAAGGGCTTCCTGGGCATCCTCGCTTCGGCGCTCAGACTTGTCGAAGGGCAAGGCGACGCTTTGCGGGCCGAAGCAGCGGGGGTCGGTGAGGCTACGTCCGGGGATGTCTCCGGGGCGGAATCCTCCGATCGTCCGCAGGAGTCGGAACCGACAGTTTCAGACCGATCATGGGATCGACTGGACCCCGAACTTCAGGTGCGGCTGCGCCGTGTGCAGAAACGGATGAAGGAAGAGTTTGGCCACACGGTTGAGCTGGTGGAAGGCTTCAGAACTTCGGATCGCCAGGCCTTTCTTTATGCCCAGGGACGGAGCCGCCCCGGCCCGGTCGTGACATGGACCCGTTCCTCCCTCCACTCGGAAGGGCGTGCTGCGGACCTGCGCGTGGACGGCTCCTGGAGCAGTCCGATTGCCTACGACCGTCTTCAACGGATTGCTCAGGAGGAGGGCCTCACGACTCTGGGCCTTCGGGATCCCGGACACGTCGAATTGTCCTCTAGCGCTTCGCGCACCGGGAAGTGGCGTCCGGTATCCACTGCGTCCCATGATGGCAGGCCTCCCGGCCCTCCGAGAACGGGTCCGCTCCCTCCATCTCCAACTGGCCCTCGATCGGTCGTGGCTGCTCCCGTCGCTGGCGCGGCCGCCCCCGTTCCGTATGGCCCCGCCAAGGTGGCTTCCGTCGCAGCGCCGGCTCTGGTCGCGCATCCCCACGCCAATGCTCTTCCCCCGCGGCGCTCCCGCACCGCTCAGGGGACAGAGGCATCCGACCTGGACCCGGCGCCTATGGAGTCCTCGGGTGATCCGGTTCTTCGGGAGAAATCGGGTCGGAAAGCGGATCCGTCGCCGCAGAAGCCGATCAACGTCCCGCGGGCGGCGGACGTTTTATCCCTCAAGGCCGGTGCTTTTGCTCCGGAGTCTTACGGTGATCCGGTTCTTCGGGAGAAATCGGGTCGGAAAGCGGATCCGTCGCCGCAGA
>JBHHWB010000120.1:0-5766 GCA_046756305.1 Gemmatimonadota bacterium | reverse complement strand
CGAGGGGGACGGCGGCAGGCGAAAAAAGTGGCCCTACAGAAGAATCCGCAGGGCCGGAGAGGGTCCACCCTGGGGGGACTTCGGTACCCTCTCGAGGTTCCGCTCGGGACGGAGGGACCATGAGGGCCACGGAACCCCGTCCTGGGGGGGAATCAACCGCTTCACTCGTTCGCTCGGGCTCCGCTTCGGGTCCCGCAGCCCTCATGGTCGTGCTGACCCTTCAGAGGGCAAGGGCGGTGCCAGAACGGACTGCCGAGCGTAATGCGTTCTCTGCCAACGCGTTACATGCGACCCAAGGCCAGGGACGGCCCGGCCTGGCAGCGGACAGTTTGTCCGAATCGGACACCTTGTCCGGACACCTTGTCCGGATGAGGCGGGCGGGAGGCACTTGCGAATCCTCCGGCCACGGCATTCCGTAGGGACGGTTCGAGGAAGCAGCACTGCACACCCGGTCCGCCCGTGAGGAGGCGTCTTCCCATGCGCAACTTTCTGATCCGGCTCTTCGTCAACGCGTTGGCGCTCTCGGCAGCAGCTTACGTCGTGCCGGGCATCCACCTCACCGGCGGATTCTTCGACATCCTGCTGGTGGCGCTGGTCTTCGGCATCGTCAATGCCATCCTCAAGCCCATCCTCATCCTCCTCTCCCTTCCCTTCCTCATCCTCACCCTGGGGCTCTTCGCCTTCGTGGTGAACGGCGTCCTCCTCCTGGTGACGGCGGCCCTCACCGAGCACCTGGCGGTCTCGGGGATCTTCGCCGCCATCCTCGGCAGCATCATCATCTCGCTGGTGACCATGCTGCTGGGAGGCGCGCTGAAAGACGACTGAGGCAGGAAGGAGGGTGGCGCCGGAAGGTTGGAGGATCCGGGAGCGGCGCCCAATGACCCGGGTGGGGCTCGAACCCACGACCTACGGATTAAAAGTCCGTTGCTCTGCCAACTGAGCTACCGGGTCGCCTTGAAGATAGGATGCCTGGCGATCTCCGGTAGGCCCGGGGCGGCGGAGATCACCTCCCCTCCCCCTCTTCCCTGAGATCCAGCGTGATCCGGACCACCCCCGGCTCGCCCGCCACGGCCTTGGAGGTGAAGCCCAGCACCCGGGCCAGCTTGAGCATGGTCGTGTTGTCCGCCAGAACATCGCCGTACAGAAGATCGATCCCTCTTGAGCGGGCGTACTCGATGATGCGGCGCATGAGGAAGACGCCCAGCCCCAGCGCCGTCATCTCCCGTTTCAGGAGGATGGCGAATTCGGCCTTTTCGTTGTCGGGGTCGGCGCTGAGCTGCACCACCCCGTGAATGGGGGTCTCCCCGGGGATTCCCTTCTCGGTGAGGACCAGGACCATCTCCCGGTCGTAATCGATCTGGGTAAAGCGCGCCGTGTTCATGTGGGAGAACGTCTTGCGGGGCACGAAGAAACGGAAGCGTACGTCCTCGGGGGAGAGGGCCCGGAAGGTCTCCTGGAGGGAGGGTTCGTCTTCGGGGAGGATGGGCCGCAAGAGCAGCTTACGCCCATCGGCGAGCTCCACTTCTTCCTCCAGGCGCTTGGGATACGGCCGGATGGCCAAACGGGGCCGGGGCGCTTCTTCGGCGGGGCGTACCCGCACCCGTGCATCCAGGGCGATGACTCCGTATTCGTCGGCCAACAGGGGATTCAGGTCCAGCTCCAACACGTGGGGCAGATCCACCACGAGCTGGGAAACCTTCACCAACGTCAGGGCCAGGGCGTCCAGGTTGGCCTGCGGCACGTCCCGGAATCCCTCCAGCAGACGATAGACCCGGGTGTGGGACATCATGTCGTGGGCCAGCCGCAGGTTCAGCGGAGGAAAGCCCAGCGACACGTCGTCCAGCACCTCCACGGCGGTGCCTCCCTGCCCGAAGAGGAGGACGGGTCCGAACTGAGGGTCTTCGGTGGCGCCGATGATGATCTCCCAGGCCCCGGGACGGCGCACGGTGGCCTGCACGCTGAACCCTTCGATGGTGGCGTCGGGCTGGGCCTCCTTGACGCGCTCCAGCATCTGCCGGGCGGCCCGCTCCACCAGTCCGGGGCCTTCCAGGTTGAGAATCACGCCGCCCACGTCCGACTTATGGGTCAGATCCTTGGAGAGAATCTTCAGCGCCACCGGTCCCCCGATGCGCGCCGCCACCTGCGCGGCTTCAGAGGGCGTCGCCGCGGCGTAGGTGGCCACGGTGGGGATCCCGTAGGCGTCGATGACCTCCTTGGCCTCGGGCTCGGTGAGCCATTCGCGGCCCTGGGCCAGCGCCTCCTCGATGATGCGGGTGGCCCGCTCCGGATCGGGCTGAAAAGCCTCCGGGAGCGACGGCGGCGTCTCCAGCAGCAGGTCCTGGCGCACCCCGTACTCCACCAGCTCCATGAAGGCCCGGATGGCCTGCTCCGGCGTGTCGAAGGAGGGAATCCCGGCATCGGCGAAGATCTTGAGCGCCGGGGCCGTGGTGCCGGCGCCCACCCAACTGGTCAGAAGGGTCTTTCCGCGCCGCTCCTGGGCCACCTCGGCCACCGCCCACGCCGCTTCCTCCCTGCGGATGACAGCGGTGGGACAGTTGATAACCAGGACGGCATCCACCTGGGGATCGCGAAGGATGACGTGGAGGACGTCGCGGTAGCGCTGTCCCGGGGCGTCCCCGATGATGTCCACCGGGTTCGCTCCCGACCACGTTTCTGGCAGGATATCCGCCAGGGCACCCACCGTCTCCTCGGAGAGCACGGCCAGCCGGCCTTTGGACTCGGCCAGGGCGTCGGCGGCCAGCACGCCCAGCCCGCCTCCGTTGGTGACGATGGCCAGCCGGTCACCCCGGTGGCGGGGAACCAGGGCCAGCGTCTCCACCGCGCCGAAGAGTTCTTCCAGAGTGTGGACCCGCAGGATCCCGGAGCGCCGGAAGGCGGCGTCGTAGACCGCATCGGAGCCCGCCGCCGCGCCGGTGTGGGAGGCCGCCGCGGCCCGGCCGGCCTCGAAACGGCCGCCTTTCACCGCCAGAACCGGTTTCATGCGCGCCGCCGCCCGGGCCGCCGACATGAACTTGCGCGTGTGTCGGACGCCTTCCACGTAGAGGAGGATGGCGTCGGTGCGGCTGTCATTGGCCAGGTAGTCCAGCATGTCCCCGAAGTCCACGTCCAGCATATCCCCCAGGGACACCAGGTGGGAAAAGCCGATGCCCCGGGGTTCCGCCCAGTCCTGGACCGCGGTTACGATGGCGCCGGACTGGGCGACGAAGGCCAACGATCCGGGCCCGGAGTGGAGGTGGGAGAAGGAGGCATTGAGCCGCATGTTGGGCGCAAGGATGCCCAGACAGTTGGGTCCAATGAGGCGCGTGCCCTCGGGCCGGGTGGCTTCCAGGAGCTCCCGAGCCAGCGGCGCGCCGTTCTCGCCGGTGGAGCCCTCTCCAAAGCCCGCAGTGATGACCACCACGGCGCGCGTGCCCAGATCGGTGAACTCCCGAACCAGGCCCGGTACGGTCCGAGGCGGGGTGGCGATGACCCCCAGATCCGGCGCCTCGCCCAGCTCGCCGAGGCTCGTGACGGCGGCAATGCCTTCGATGACGCCGCCCCTGGGGTTGACGAAGCTCAGGCGGCCCGCGAAGCCGGCATCCTTGAGGTTGTGAGCGATGACCCGGCCCACGGAACCCGGCCGCGAGCTGGCACCCACCAGCGCCACCGAACGCGGACGAAAGAAAGACTTTAGATTGCGGATGCTCACAGCGCTTGCATCCCCGCTTCAAGCCGAGGGAACATGTCCGTCTCCGACGCCGAAGGAACCCCCGTACCGTCCGGCGGGGGATGGGAGGGTGAGCGCGCGCCCGGCACACCGGTGAATATCGCCTATCAGGCCCTCACATTCCACGTGGAGGCAGGCCATGGCGACCGCACGGCGCTGCGCTGGCGTCCCCGCTCGGGCGCGGTGGTCCCCTACACCTATGCGGAGCTGGACCGGGCTGCCGCTCTCTTCGCCGGCGGCCTGCGCGCCGAAGGGATCGGGCCGGGCGATACGGTGGCCGTGCTGGCGGGTCGCATTCCGGAGCTCCACGTCGCGGTGATGGGCGCCCTCAGGGCCGGAGCATCCGCGACGGTCCTCTTCGCCTCCTTCGGCCCCGAGCCCATCCGGCGCCGCCTGGAGCGGGGGCGTGCCCGGGTCCTGGTCGCCACGCGTCCCTACTTCGAATCCAGGGTGGTGGGGATCCAGGACAACCTTCCCGAGCTGGAGCGCATCTTCATCGTGGATCATCCCGGTGCTCTGGGAAGCGGATCCGGCGTGTCGGGTGGAGAAGAGCGGGTGGCGCCCCTGTGCTCATGGCTTACCCGCCACGAACCCATGACGGGGCATTACCCCGTGGACGAGGGCGATCCCTCCCTCCTCCACTTCACCAGCGGCACCACCGGCGATCCCAAGGGTGTTGTGCATGCCCACGACGCGGCCCGGGCGCACCGCTTCACGGGCCGCAGGGTTCTGGGGCTTCAGGCCGGGACGCGCTTCTGGTGCACCGCCGACCCCGGATGGGTCACGGGGATCTCCTACGGGATGATGGCGCCTCTCCTGCTCGGCGCCACCCTCTTCCTCGATGAGGAGGAGTTCGACGTGGATCGCTGGAAGGAGAACGTGGTTCGCGAGGAGATCGAAGTCCTCTACACCTCCCCCACCGCCCTGCGCCTCCTGCGGCGCCTGGATCCCTCGGAGGATCCATGGGGGGCTCCCGCCCTGCGTGGACTTTTCACCGTGGGAGAGCCCCTCATGCCCGCCGAAGCCTGGTGGGCGAGCCGCCGGCTGGGCGTTCCGGTGCGGGACACGTGGTGGCAGACCGAGACGGGCTGCATCGTGGTGGCCACGCCCCAGGACGAGGCTCCGCGGGAGGGATTCGTCGGGCGCCCGGTGGAGGGCTTCGAGACGATGTGCGCCCGACGTGCCCCGGACGGCGGCGTAGAGCCCGTCGCCGAGGGAGAGGCGGGGGAGTTGGTGATCCGCCGGGGATGGCCTTCCCAGTTCCGCACCTACCTGGACCGGCCCGACCTGTACGCCGCCTCCTTCGCCGGCGAGTGGTATCTCTCCGGGGATCTCATGGAGCGGGACGGGGAGGGATGGCTGCGCTACGTGGGACGCCGCGACGATCTCTTCAACTCGGCAGGCCATCTGGTGGCCCCTGCGGAGATCGAGGCCACCCTGCTTCGCCATCCGGCGGTGGTGGACGCCGGAGTGGGCGGACGCAGCGACGAGGTGGCCGGCACCGTCATCGAGGCGTGGGTGGTCCTGGCGCCGGATCGGACCCCGGACGAGGATCTGCGCCGCGACATCCTCCGCTTCGCCCGCGAGGAGCTGGGACCCGCCCTGGCGCCCCGCGTGCTCCGCTTCCGCGACCACTTGCCTCGAACGCCTTCGGGGAAGATTCTTCGAAGAGCCATCGGCCGGAGCGTTGCGGACACCCCCGACTCCCCCTTCTCCTGACGCAAGCATGGACAACCCCGAGCTTTCCGAGCAGGTCCTCGCCGTCCTGCGCCGCGTCGTACCCGTCGCCCCGGCGACCATCGATCCCCGCATCCCCTTCCGGGAACAGTTCGAGATGGACTCCCTGGACTTCCTCAACTTCGTCCTGGCCCTGGAAAAGGAGTTCGGGGTGAAGATCCCGGCGGCGCGCTATCCCCGCTGCGCGAACCTGGAGGGAAGCGTGGCCGTGCTAGGAGCCTGTCCGGGTCATGCAGCGGGCCGCGATGGGACGCCACGGCCCCAGGCCGTAGGCGGCGACTCGAAGGCATAGCCCAGGCTAC
>JBHHWB010000119.1:0-5768 GCA_046756305.1 Gemmatimonadota bacterium | reverse complement strand
GTGAGCTTCTTCTCCTTGCTCACGTTCACGTCCATGTCGTCGGTGCGGACGTTCTCGCCCACGATCATCCCGCCGTACACCTCGTCGCCCGGCTTGACGAACATGGTGGCCCGTTCCTGCAGGTTGAAGAGGGCGAACCCCACGGCGGCGCCCACCCGGTCGGCCACCAGCACGCCCCGGGTGCGGCCGTGCAGCGGTCCGGCCCACGGCCCCCACGAGTGGAAGGTGTGGTGCAGGATGCCCTCTCCCCGGGTCTGGGTCAGGAACTCGGAGCGGTACCCGAAGAGCCCCCTGGCCGGCACGCGGAAGCGCAGACGCGTGGTGCCCGAGTCGCCCATGGGCTTCATCTCCGCCATCTCCGCCTTGCGGGGCCCCATGGCCTCGATGACGGTGCCCACCATCTCCGAGGGCACCTCGACGACGGCTTCCTCGTAGGGCTCCTCCAGGGTGCCGTCGGGGGCACGGCGCGTGATGACCCGCGGACGCGAGACCTGGAACTCGTACCCTTCCCGCCGCATCGTCTCCATGAGGATGGTCAGGTGCAGCTCTCCCCGGCCACTCACCGTGAAGGTGTCGGGCTGCTCGGTGTCCTCGACCCGTAGGGCCACGTTGCGCTCCAGCTCCTTGTAGAGGCGCTCCCGGAGCTGGCGTGTGGTCACGTACTTGCCCGAGCGCCCGGCAAAGGGGGAGTTGTTCACGGTGAAGTCCACCGACAGCGTGGGCTCCTCCACGGCGATCCCCAGCAGGCGCTCCCGGTGCTCGGGATCGGTGACCGTCTTGCCGATCTCCACGCCCTCGAGCCCGGCCAGCGCCACGATGTCGCCGGCGTTGGCTTCCTCCACGTCCACCCGCTCCAGGCCCTGGAAGGTGAAGAGCTTCATGACCCGGGCGTCTTCGGCCTGGGTATCGTCGGTGATGATTCCCGGCTCGCCCATGGGAAGAAGCGATACCCGGTCGCCTACCCGCACCCTGCCCCGCTCGATGCGGCCCACGGCGATGCGCCCCACGTAGGGCGAGTAGTCCAGCGTGGAGATGAGCATCTGGAAGGGCCCCTCGGGATCCACGGGAGGCGCGGGAAAGTGCTCCACGATGGTCTCGAACAGCGGCGTCAGATCTCCGCTCCTGGCGCCGGGATCCGTGGAGGCGTACCCCTCCCGGCCCGAAGCGTACAGGAAGGGGGCATCCAGTTGGGCGTCGTTGGCCTCCAGGTCCATGAAGAGCTCCAGGACCTCGTCGTGGACTTCATGAATGCGGGCATCGGCGCGGTCCACCTTGTTCACCACCACCAGCGGCAGCAGGCCCAGCTCCAGCGCCTTGCGGGTGACGAAGCGGGTCTGAGGCATGGGGCCCTCGGCCGCATCCACCAGGAGCACGACGCCGTCCACCATGCGCAGGATACGCTCCACCTCGCCCCCGAAGTCTGCGTGGCCCGGGGTGTCCACGATGTTGATCTTTACATCGTGCCAGTGGACCGCGGTGTTCTTGGCCAGGATGGTGATCCCCCGCTCCTTCTCCAGGGGATTGGAGTCCATGACCCGCTCCTCCACGGCCTGGTTCTCACGAAAGACGCCGGCCTGGCGGAACATCTGGTCCACCAGGGTGGTCTTTCCGTGATCCACGTGGGCGATGATGGCGATATTGCGAATGGACATGAAACCCCGCTGCGCGCTGCTCTGACAGGCCGAGCCGGCGGCGCCTTGAGAAATACTTGTGTATAGCCTTTAAAGTTAACGGATTCCAAGGGTCGGCATCACCCCTCTGGCACGATTCGGCGCCCCGCCCCACGTTGCGCCCCGCATTTGTTGCACCCCGGCACCTTCAGAAACTCGGTTCACCTTCAGCACCTCAGAGATCGTCATGCGTTGCATTGCCGTCGCCACCCTCCTCCTTGCCCCGGCCTTCGCCGGCCTTCTCCCCGCCCCGGCGGCCGCCCAGGTCCAGCGGGCCGATCCCGAGTACGCCCGCCAGGTGGCCGCCCTGGCCGAGGCCCCCCCCGTGCGGGAGGCCTTCCGCATCGCTGAGGAGCTGGACGCCTGGTCCCTGGAGCGTCTCATCGAACTGGTGCAGATTCCGGCGCCTCCCTTCATGGAGACGGAACGGGGCAAGCGCTACGCCGAGCTGCTGATGGAGGCGGGAGCGGACAGCGTGTGGACCGACGCCGAAGGCAACGTCATCGCCCTGCGCCGGGGACGGGTCGGGACGCGCACCATCGGCTTCGGCGGACATCTGGATACCGTCTTTCCCGAAGGCACCGACGTAACGGCCCGCATCGTGGGCGACACCGTCTTCGCCCCCGGCGTGGGCGACGACACCCGGGGCCTGGTCGTGGTCCTCACCGCCCTGCGGGCCATGGAGGAGGCCGGCGTGGAGACCGACGATGACGTCCTCTTCGTGGGGGTGGTGGGCGAAGAAGGCCTGGGCGACCTGCGGGGGATGAAGGCTCTCTTCCGGCCCGGCGCTCCCCGCATCGACGCCTGGATCGATGTGGACGGCGGCGGCATCAAGCGCATCGTGAGCAAGGGACTGGGCTCGGTGCGCTACCGCATCACTTTCGAGGGCCCCGGCGGCCATTCCTGGGGTGCCTTCGGCCTGGCCAATCCGGCTCACGCCCTGGGCCGCGCCATCCGCTACTTTCAGGACGCCGCCGACACGCTGACCCGCTCCGGGCCCCGCACCAGCTACAACGTGGGGCGTCTCGGCGGCGGGACCTCGGTGAACTCCATCCCCTTCGAGGCGTGGATGGAGGTGGATATGCGCTCCGAGAGCCCCGAGAGCCTGAAGCGCATCGAGGCGGCCTTCCTGGCGGCCATGGACCGGGCCCTGGCCGAGGAGAACGCGCTGCGCCGCGACGGGCCCGCCCTCACCGTGGTGAAGGACAGGATCGGCGACCGTCCTTCGGGCGAAATGCCGGCCTCCACGCCCCTGGTGCAACGGGCGCTGGCCTCCACGGAGGTCTTCGGGGAAACGGGGGAGCTGGCCCGCTCTTCCACCGACTCCAACATCCCCATTTCCCTGGGCATTCCCGCCGTCACCATCGGCCGCGGCGGCGTGGGCGCACACGGCCACTCCCCCGACGAGTACTGGGTGAACGAGAACGGGCCCCGAGCCATCCAGCGCGCCATCCTCCTGGTAGTGGCCGAGGCGGGTCTGGCGGGCATCATCGGGTGAAGACCCCCCTTCTCCGCCCCACCTTCGAGGAGCGCCTGACCTGCTCCGGCGCCGTGGCCGTGGAGCGCATGCGCGCCGCCCTGGCCGCAGAAGAGGAGCTGGAGGGCCGCTGGCGCTCCCGGGGCCGGTGGGTGGAGCTCTACCTGCCGGAAACGGAGCGCCGTCTCTGGTCGCCGTACCTCTCGCTGCGCATGGACGAGGACGGCGAGGCCTGCCGCATCTTCGGCCGCTTCGCCCCCCACCCCGAGGTGTGGACCTTCTTCATGTTCCTCTACTTCCTGGTGGCCTTCCTCGTCCTTTTCGGCGCCGTCCTGGGCTACGTCCAGTGGGCATCCGACGAGCCGGCGTGGGGCCTGTGGGCCGTGTGGATCGGCGTGCCGGTCCTCCTTCTCATCCACCTGGCCTCCTTCCTGGGCTCGCGCCTGGCCCAGCCTCAGATGCGGGAGCTCAAGAAGATCTTCAGGAGGGTGGCACGCAACCTGGAAGACGGCGCAGGGGGGTAAGGCGGCCGCCCTATACCAGCAGCGCGTCCGACCGGATCTCCACCAGCGCCGGACCTTCGGTGCCGAGGGCTGCCTCCAGCCCCGCGTCCAGCTCCTCAACCGTCTCCACCCGGATGCCTTCGGCGCCGCACAATCGGGCGTAGGCGGCGAAGTCCGGGTTGCGCAAACCCGTCTCCCACACGTCCAGATTCCCAGCGCGCTGCTCCTTGGAGATCTTCCCCAACTCGTCGTTGTTGAGGATGACGTGAGTGATGTTCATTTCGTACTTCACGGCGGTGGTGAACTCCGCCATGTACTGGCCGAACCCGCCGTCCCCCGAGATGGAGACCACCTTTCTGCCGTGGAAGGGGCTCCCCTCCTCCCGGGTGGCAGCCCAGGCGCCCAGCGCCGCGGGCAGGGCGAACCCGATGGATCCCAGGTACCCTGACATGAGCACGGCCTGGCTCCGGCACTCGAAGTAGCGGCCGAAGGAGTAGGTGTTGTTCCCCACGTCCACAGGCAGGATGGCGTCTGCGGGAACCAGGCGCGAGAGGGCGTCGAAGATGACGGCCGAGTTCACGCCCCTGCCCCGGTCGTCGGCGCGGCGCCGGGCCTTTTCCGCCCGCCAGATCTTCCACCGCTCGGCAATCTCCTCGGTGTGGTCCTTGGACGCGGCGCCACCGGAGAGGTGCTCGTGCAGCAGCCCCGTGGTGACGCCGATCTCGCCCAGCACGGGGACGTCCACCGCGTGGAACTTGCCCAGCGTCATGGCGTCGTAGTCCACCTGGATGATGGGCTTCTTGGGGGTGATGCCCGTGTGGTTGGAAAAGGACGCGCCCAGCACCAGAAGGACGTCGGCCTCGTTCATGAACCAGCTCGCGATGGGGGTTCCGCTCCTCCCCAGCACGCCGCACCCCAGGGGGTGGGCATCGGAGATGAGCCCCTTCCCCTTGAAGGTGGTGATGACGGGGCAGCGCAGCATTTCCGCCAGCTCGATGACGCCTTCCATCCGGAAGCGGGCGCCGTGACCCACGATGATGACGGGTCGCTCGGCAGCCCGCAGCATATCCACGGCCTTCTCCAGCGCGTCGGCGGGCGGGGCGATGCGCCGGTCGGGAATGCGTCCCTCGGGGCCTCCCGCCATCTCGTCGGCGGGAGCCTCCAGCGTCTGCACCTCGTCGGGGAAGACCAGGTGGGAGACGCCCCGGTTCAGGATCGCCGACTTGCACGCCAGGTTCACCAGCTCGGCGTGGCGGCTGGTAGGCAGCACCGTCTGGCTCCACTGGGCCACCTTGCCGTAGGCGGCCATGAGGTCCACTTCCTGGAAGGCGCCGGGACCCAGGACCTGGGTCTCCACCTGTCCGGTGAGGGCCAGGACGGGCGCCCGGTCCACGTTGGCATCCCACAGCCCGGTGAGGAGGTTGGTGGCGCCTGGACCGGCGATGGAGAAGCACGCCGCGGGCCGGCCCGTGAGCTTGCCGTAGGCGCTGGCGGCGAAGGAGGCCGCCCCCTCGTGGCGGATGCCGTAGTAGAAGATCCGCCCCGCCCGGGCCTGACGGCGCAGGGCGTCGGCGAGCCCCAGGTTGGAATGGCCCACCATCCCCCACACGTGACGCACGCCCCACGCCACCATGGTCTCGGCCATGACGTCGGAAACGGTGCGGTGGTGCGCCTCCTCGGGAGCGAACCCCACGTAGACGCCGTCCTCGCGCTCCTCTACGGGATAGGTGGGCACGCCGTCGTCGAAGCCTCCGGGTGGCTTCCCCGTGGTGGGGTGAAAGTCCCAGCCGTGCCACGGGCAGCGCAGCCATCCGTTCTCGATGGAGCCCTCGCCCAGGGGCCCTCCCTGGTGGGGACAGCGGTTGTCCAGCGCCGCGTACGTCCCCTGGAAGCGGGTCATGCAGACGGTGGCGTGATGGCAGGTAACCGGCTTGACCCGCCCCTCCCCCAGCTCGTCAGGCCCCAGGACCTTCTCCCAGATGCGCTCCGGACCGTTTTCGTCGCTCATGGCTCCACTCTCTCTCGTCTCTCCTGCCGCGAATGCCGCCGGCCCGGCGGCCGGCCAGCACCCCGTTCAACACGCGGCGGCCTGAGAGAAGTTTCAGGGGCGGCGCGCCC
>JBHHWB010000118.1:0-5962 GCA_046756305.1 Gemmatimonadota bacterium | reverse complement strand
TGGGGCCGTGGCGTCCCCAACGCGGCCCGCTGCATTACCCGGACAGGCTCCTAAGGACGTGCTTCCGGTAGCGGGCTCCCAGATGGCCATTCAAGCTCTTCCCCGTCTGCGCCCGGCCTCCCGGATCGTCGTGCCGTCGCCTGGCTATGAGGAACACGCATGGGCCTGGCGTACGGAAGGACATGGGGTGCGCCGGGTGGATCCCGGGGCTCTGGAGTCCGAAATTGCCGGCTGCCACGTCGTGGTCCTCATTCACCCCAACAATCCCACGGGGACACGGTATTCCCGGGAGCGTCTGCTGGCGTGGCACTCACTTCTCCGGGAAAGGGGAGGGTGGCTTATCGTTGATGAAGCCTTTATGGACGTCACGCCGGAGTGCAGCCTGGCGCCGCTCCTTCCACTTCCCGGGCTCATCGTGCTGCGATCGCTGGGAAAGTTCTTCGGTTTGGCCGGGGCGAGGGTGGGATTCGTGATGGGCGACGGGGCGGTCCTCCGCGATCTGCGGGAATCGCTGGGCCCCTGGACGGTCTCGGGGCCCGCTCGTTGGGTCGCCACCCGGGCGCTTCTGGACCGGGCGTGGCAGGAACGGACGCGTGTCCTCATCCACCGCCAGGGGGCAAAACTCGCCGCGCTACTGAGTCGCTGTCAACTTCCCCCCGACGGGGGCTGCGGCCTCTTCCAGTGGGTTGTCCACCCCCGGGCCCGGGAGATGCGCGACCTGCTCGCCCGGCAGGGCATTCTGGTGCGGTGCTTCGATGAACCCTCCAGCCTCCGTTTCGGACTCCCGGGTGGGGAGGAGGAGTGGAGACGCGTGGAAGGGGCGCTCTCCCGCCTGGCTCACGCGGGAATCCCCTCAAGTGGCCGGGGGGCCCTCCCGGTCCTCTAGGATGCCGCTTTCCCGGCGTTTCCCCTCCGAGCCCGGGGGTGCGACCAGCGAAGCCAGGGCCGTGTCCTTCTCGCGAAACACCTCGACTTTCAGGCCGTTGGCCTCCCCGAAGGCTGCCGCCATGCGCATGAGGCCGAAACTCAGGTCGTCCGTGGCCAGCACCGCGACGCGATCCACCATCTCCACGAGCTGGGCGAAGAAGCGTGCCGTTTCCCGCAGGTCGGCCGGACGGTGGTTGCGCAGCGAGGCGGCGCCCGACATGTCCAGGAGTACGCGCGCCGGCTTCTGCGTCTCGGGATCTTCCAGGGCGGCCTTCCCCACACGCCGCATCTCCCCAGGGGTATAATCACCATCGGCCACGATGAGGAGGCAGAACTCCAGATGCTTATAGAAGACGGGCATGGGGGGGGATTACTCCAGAACGTAGTGGCTGGCGAGGGTCTGGAACGTCTCGACCTGGGCGTCGATCCAGTCGGGGCCGCGCCCCACCAGTTCGGCGGCCAGGAGGGAGGCGGTGAGAGACGCCGCCTGCGACGCGGCGCGGGCGTCCAGGAGGAGGGCGCGGCTGCGGCGCGCCAATACGTCCTCCACCGAACGAGCCATCTCATGGCGGACGAACCACACGACCTCCCCGCGGGTGAGGGAGAGGCGGGAGTGGACGGGAGCCTCTCCTTCGGCCATCTCCCGCTGCAGGGCTTCCACTTCCGGGGCATCGGAGCCGTACGGCGCCAGCACCCCGAACTTTTCCGCGTGGACGTGGAAGCCGTGGATGTTGAGCTCGCGGGTCACGCACTCCCTGGGGGCCAGTCCCGCCACCGTCGAGGCCACGTCCACCACGTCTTCCGCCATCTTCCGGTAAGTGGTCCACTTCCCCCCGGCGATGGTGACGAGTCCCGAATCGGAGATGCGGATCTGGTGCTCCCGGCTGATCTCCGCCGTGTCCTTGGTGTCGTCGGGCGCCACCAGGGGCCGCAGGCCGGCGAAGACGCTGAGCACATCCTCCCGGGACGGGTCCCGGTCCATGTACCTGCGGGCGTGGCCCAGAAGGAACTCCACCTCCTCCTCCAGGGGAAGGGGCTCGAGCGCCGGGACGTCCATGGGAGTGTCGGTGGTCCCCACCAGGACGCGGTCGAGCCAGGGGATGGCGAAGAGGACGCGGCCGTCGTCGGTATGGGGCACCATGATGGCGGCGTCGCCGGCCAGGAAGGACCGGTCCAGCACGATATGGACGCCCTGGGAGGGTCGCACCATGGGCTGCACCTGGGGATCGTCCATCCGTCGTACCGTGTCGGCAAAGACCCCGGTAGCGTTGATCACCACCCTACCGTTGACGGAGAAGGTCTTCCCGCTCTCCGCGTCGCGGGCTTCCACCCCGATCACGTATCCCTCTTCGTCCTTCATCAATCCCGTCACCGGGGCGTAGTTGAGGACGGCCGCCCCCTGTTCATGGGCGGTGCGGGCCAGGGCGATGAGGAGGCGGGCATCATCGAACTGCCCGTCGTGGTAGAGGACGCCGCCCCGCAGCCCCTCTGTGGCGATGTTGGGGATGCGCTCCAGGGTCTCCTCGGTGGAGAGATTGCGCGACTGCCCGAAGCCGTAGCGTCCGGCCAGGGCGTCGTACACGCGCATTCCGATTCCGTAGAAGGGGGCTTCCCACCACTTGTAGTTGGGGACCACGAAGGGAAGGTCGTGGACCAGATGCGGGGCGTTTGTGCGCAGGAGTCCGCGCTCCTTAAGCGCTTCCACCACCAGGGGCACGTTGCCCTGTTGGAGGTAGCGCACTCCGCCATGCACCAGCTTTGTGGAGCGCGAGGAGGTGCCCTTCCCGAAGTCGTGCTGCTCGAGGAGCACCACGTCGTAGCCCCGCGCTGCAGCGTCCACGGCGGTGCCCATGCCGGTGGCGCCGCCGCCGATCACCACCAGGTCCCACGGATCACCGCGGGACCGGATGCGGCTGAGAATCTCCTGTCGAATCATGCCCTGGTGAGTCGAAGAACGGTCGGGAGAGGTGCCGGGGACGAGCTGCGTCCCTATCATAAGTTAATCGCGTTAAGCGCTGGATCATCGTTTTTTTTCTGCCCTTCCCGGAGGATACGCTTTCATGGACGGACGACATGGGTTGGTGGCGGCCCTTTTTCTCACGCTCACGGCGTGCGCCGGGGAGGGTGGCGAAGAGGCGGTTCCGGCGGGGGAGCCCATGACCTGGGACGTGGTGTTCGTGTCCCAGCGAGATGATGAAGGGGACATCTACCGATGGGCTCCGGGGGACTCCCTCCCCCATCTCCTCTTCGGCGGGGAAGGGGCCCAGTACGGCCCGCGCTGGGACTGGGCCCGGCGCCGCCTCACCTATCTCATGAAGGAGGAGGGCGGGGTGGGCATCTTCTCGGCCGAAGACCGGGGATTCCGACGTATCGGCGCCAACCCCTCCGAGACCGAACCGGTGGCGTGGTCTCGGGACGGTGCCTGGATTGCCTACTCCACCCACAAGGGACAGACCTTCAACATCTTCGTGGAGCCGGCGGACCAGGCGGGGCAGCCCACCCTCATCACTGACGACGGTGGCAACGACACCCAGCCCGAGTGGGCGCCGGACCGCAGCGCCGTCTCCTTCACCTCGGATCGGGCGGGGTCGGAGGACATCTGGATCATCCCCACCGACGGCGAGCCCATGGTCAACCTCACGCCCACCGAGAACCGGGCGGAAGGGCACGCCTCCTGGTCTCCCGACGCCCGGGAGATGGTCTTTTTCGGCGAGGGGGACGGCGGAACGGGCACGGACCTCTTCATCGTGGATGTGGCCACCCGGGAACGGAGATCGCTCCTTGCCGGAGAGGCGAATGAACGCGATCCCTCGTGGTCGCCCGACGGCCGGTGGATCGCATTCGTGTCCGACGCGGGCGGGGACTGGAACGTGTGGGTGATGCGTCCCGACGGCACGGGCCTGACCCAGGTGAGCCATGCACCGGGAGAGGACGGAGATGCCCGGTGGGTTCCGGCGCCGTGGAAGGCTTCGACCGAGCTCCAGGGAGGGTGAAGCGAAGGGCGCCTGGCGCCTGTACACCTCCCGGATACGACGTTATCGTATACGTCTGTCTCCGCCGGGGAAGTTCCGGCGTGGAGGCGCGGCGCCGCGGCGCGTCGCCCGGCCGTACCCAAGGAACGTCAGGAAGATGCCCGTACGAATTCGACTCCGGCGCATGGGCCGGAAAAAGCAGCCTCACTACCGCGTAGTGGTGGCCGACAGCCAGTCTCCGCGCGATGGACGCTTCGTGGAGACCCTGGGGTTCTATAAGCCCCTTTCCCAGCCGGCCCGCCTGGTCCTGGACCTGGAGCGGGTGGACTACTGGCTCGGGCAGGGCGCTCAGCCCTCCGGGACGGTGAAGTCCCTCATCAGCAAGGCCCGCGCTGGCGGCACCGCCGACATGGCCGTGGGGCGCGAATCGCCCGAGGAGGCCAAGGCCAAGCGGGCCGAAGCCCTGGCCGCCCGGCGGGCCGAGGAGGCCAAGAAGGCGGAAGAGGCGAAGCAGGCCGAAGAGGCCGCCGCTGCCGAGGCTGCTGCTGCCGAAGCCGAGGCGGCCGCTGCTGCCGAAGCTGAGGAGGCTGCGGCTCCGGAAGAAGATGCTGGAGCCCCCGCCGAGCCGGAGGCCGCCGCGGAGGAAGCGCCCGCCGATGAGGCTTCCGAAGACGCTGACGCCGAGGAAAAGTCCGAGTAACCCTCGGACGGGAGGAGCGATGGCTCAGCCCGACCCGCGTTTCCTCGCCGTGGGACACCTGAACAAGCCCCACGGAACCAAGGGCGAGATCTTCGTCTGGCCCCTCACCGACCACCCCGAGGGCGTGTTCGTCCCCGGGGTGGTGGTGTATCTAGGCACCGGGGAGACGGGCGAGCCCGACCCCGACCTTCCGCCCCTTCGCATTGCGGCGGTGCGCCCCTTCCGCCGCGGTTTCCTCACCTCCTTCGGGGGCGTGGAGGACCGCGCCCAGGCCGAGGCGCTGGTGGGCCACTACGCCATGCTGGCCCGGGAAGACCTGGCCGCCAGGGAGGAGGGCGAGGTCTTCTACCACGAGCTGCTGGGGATGGAGGTATGCCTTGTGGACGGCACGGTTGTAGGGCATATCCATGAGGTCTACGAACTGCGCCCGGCAGACCTTCTGGAGGTGCACGGTCCCGCCGGGGAGGTCATGATTCCCTTCCTGGAGCGCCTCGTGGTGAAGCTGGATGTGGAGGGCCGGCGCCTCACGGTGGATCCTCCGGAAGGCCTCCTCGACCTGTGACCCGGGACGTGCCCATGCGGATCAACATCGTCACCCTCTTTCCCGACTTCTTCACCGGGCCTCTGGGGCTTTCCATCCCCAAGCGGGCCCGGGAAGCCGGCTTGGTGGAGTATCGGATCCTGGATCTACGCGACTTCACCCACGATCGGCACCGCACGGTGGATGACGTGCCCTACGGCGGCGGGGCCGGAATGGTGATGAAGCCCGAGCCCTTCTTCGAGGCGGTGGACGAGCTGGAGCCCCGGGGGCCCATCGTTCTCCTCAGCGCCCGGGGGCGTCCCTTCTGCCACGCCGATGCCGTGCGCTACGCCGTGGATCCGGAGCTCACCCTCCTGTGCGGGCACTACAAGGACGTGGATCAGCGGGTGGCAGACCACCTGGCCACCGAGGAGGTGAGCCTGGGCGACTTCGTCCTCTCCGGGGGCGAGGTGGCGGCGCTGGCCGTCACCGACGCCGTGGTGCGTCTTCTGCCGGGCGCCATGGGGGACCACGCCGCCGCCGCCACCGACTCCTTCTACGACACGGGGCTCCTGAGCGCTCCTTCCTATACCCGTCCCCCCGTCTACAGGGGATACGAGGTGCCCGAGGTTCTGCGCTCCGGGGACCACGACCGCATCGCCGAGTGGCGCAGGGCCCAGGCGGAGCGCCTCACCCGGGAGCGGCGTCCGGAGCTTCTGGAGGAAGGCTAGGAGCCTGTCCGGGTAATGCAGTGGGCCGCACCACCCGTGACTCCGTCACGGGTACCCGGGGCTTGCGTGTGCTCATGGTAGGAACGACGACGCGTCGTAGCCGTAGCTACGG
>JBHHWB010000117.1:0-6128 GCA_046756305.1 Gemmatimonadota bacterium | reverse complement strand
CGTCGTCGTTCCTACCATGAGCACACGCAAGACCCCTGCGTGCGGCCCACTGCATTACCCGGACAGGCTCCTGGCTTTCGCCCTTTCCCTGGTGTTCAACGGGGTTATCCTCGGCCTCTGGTTCACACGCTTCGGAAATCCATACAGCCACCTCGGTACCGGCCCCGGCGGAATCACCCTGGGCGACGCTGTGGCGGGGCCATCCACCGGGGCGTCCGCGCTTCGGGTGGGGGACGCCGCGCTTCTGGACGCCCTCTCGCCGGACGATCTTGCCGATGTCGCTGGGCGAGCGCAGCGCATGGAGCGCCACATCTCGGAAGAACGCAAGCGGAAGAAAACCCGGCGGGCCAACGTCCTCCTCCTGGTGCGGGCCCAGGAAGCGTCCCAAGCCCAGTCCGCGGTGGAATCCATTGTGGAGGAATATGCCGCACGGTGGAAGCTTGCAGAGATCTCTTCCACCGAAGAGGGCGGCCACCTCCTCATCTACCTCGCGCGCATGGATGATCCGGGGGTGGAAGGCGCCGTGATGGACCAGTTGGCGAACCTCGCCGCCTCGGAAACCCCACCCCTCTCTGCAGCGGAGCTGCGCCCCCTCCGAGGTCTGCACCCTCGGGCATGACGGGGCCCTCGCGGATGCCGTTCCTTTGTCGCGCCCTCCTGGCCAGCGCGGTGGGCTGCGTCGCTCCCGTCGCAGCCCAAACGGAAGCGCCGGGCGACAGCGCGCATCCACCTTTCGACACGTCGAAGCGGGATCTTCATTGGACGCTGCCGGCGGCCTTGACGGAGATCTCGGGGCTTGCCTTCACACCCGACGGGCGCCTTTACACCCACCATGACGAGGCCGCCGTCATCTTCGAGCTCGATCCTGACTCCGGGACGGTGCGGGGCTGGTTTCAGGTCGGGCGACCGGCGCTGAAGGGAGATTTCGAGGGCCTGACGTACACGGGGGATCGCTTCGTTCTTCTCCGCAGCAGCGGTGAACTCCTGGAGTTCAAGGAAGGCCCCCCGGGGGGCACCGTCCCCTTTATCGCGCATCGTCTCGCCCTTCCCGACGACTGCAACGCCGAAGGGCTGGCCACGCTTGCGGGCGACACCCTGGTCGCCATCTGCAAGAACCCGTCCAGGCGGCGCGGGCGGATGCGAATCTACCTCGTCTCCCCGGCGCCGGATCGTGAGGTCTTCCAGCGTCTCTCTGTGGACGCCCGTCCCCTCCGGAAGTGGGGGATGGAGGAAGAAGTCCATCCCTCCGGAGTGACGCCCCTCCAGGGCACCGCCTCCTTCCTCGTCGTGGCGGCTCGAGAGAACGTCCTCCTGGAGGTGGACCGCCGCGGCAACATCCTCGGGGCGGTGCAACTCAAGCGGCGACGACACCCCCAACCGGAAGGGATCGCGGTGGACGCCTCCGGCCGTTTGTACCTGGCCGACGAGGGAGGAAATCACGCCCCTCGCCTCACGCGATACCTGCCGACCCGCAAGCACCGGCGGGCGGGACACCGGTGATCATCCGCCGCTTCGTCGCCGCTTTGCCGGACGCGGGGGCCGCCGCAGAGGCCTTCCGCTCCCTCCGGGTCCTGGGGCTTTTCGCGTCTCCACCCCGGATTTCCCTCGTGCGGGAAACCTACTTCGACACGTCTGCAGGCCTCCTCCGCTCCATGGGCGCCACCCTGTGCTGGCAAACCGGAGCAAGCCACGACTCGATCCTGTTGACCACCACCCGTTCCGTGGACCTCGAAGGGATCATGGAGGAGTCCCGTCTTTCCCAGAAGCTGGATTCGCCGGGAGCCGTTTATGCCACTCTCGCTGGGGCAGGAGAGGTCGCCGATCGCATCCGAGAGCTCACCGACCCTGCAGCCCTGCGCCCCCTCGTCGCTCTGGATGTGGAGCGGGTCGAGCGGGGCCTCTCGCGCCTTCCTCTTTTCCCCCCGCGTTTTCGCCTGAGACTTGACGCCCTCCTGGTCCAGGGCCGGGTCAGTGAACCGCTGCGATGGGAGATGAGTGTGGAAGCCTCAATCCCTTCCGCCGAGGGACTCCATCTTCTCGCCCGCCGCGCCGGAGCGCGGTGGCGTGCCCGTACCCTGGGCGGCACGGCCGGCGCCCGAGCCCTGGATTCCAAGTCGCCGGTGCAGGCCGCGGGCGCGCCGTCCGCCCCGGCGCCGCCGCGCCTTGCGCTCCTCCTCCTCGACGGGGAGGCCCTCGCTTTGGTCCCGGGCCCCAGCGGCCTGACCCTCCCGAGCACACTGGGATCGGGAGAAGCGGCGGCTGAACGGTTCTCTACGAGCCTCCTGCCCACCCCGGCCGGGGATCGGCCCCGTCTCGTGGGGTTCACATCTTTCGCCGGTGAGGAGGGAACTCTGGAGCTCTGGCTGCAGGAGGGGCCTTCTGCGGAGATCTCCCATGCCGCCTGGGTTCCCCTTCCCGAGCTCCTCCTGCGATGCGGAGCGCCAGGGCTCGACGACGACCTCCTGCGCGGGGCGCTGCAGCTCTTTTCCACCTCCGAGGCCGGGATGCGCCTCCTGAAGTCCTTCCCGGCCGTGTCCCGCCCGTCGGCGGCCTTTCCTCCCCTCGACTTCTTGGGCGATGCGCGCCGCAACGAAGCCCATCCCCCCTTTCTGGACCCGGACCTGAGCCTCCTCGACTTCAACAGGCGGGTCCTGGAGATGGCCGAAGATGAGCGGATTCCCCTCCTCGAACGTCTCGCGTTCCTCGGAATCCTGGCCGGGAATCAGGACGAATTCTTCATGGTGCGGGCCGGACGTCTGAAGGTCCGGGCGGCCCATCTCCCTGCCCACGGAAATGGCGCGGCAGAAACCCGCAGGGTCCTGGATTTCATCGGCCTCCGCTCCCGCGCGTTGGAGATGCGGGCAGCCTCTTGCCTGCACGGTACCCTTCTCCCCGCTCTGGCGGCCCGGGGAAGGGCGCTGAGGAAATGGGACCAGCTCACGGCCTCCCAGCGGGAGACTCTGGCCAAGCGCTTCCGACGGGAGGTGCTGCCCCTCCTGACACCGCGATCCCTGTCCGTGACTCCGGGACAGCCTTTCCCGCGACTCGAGAACCTGCGGATGTCCCTGGCCGTCCGGCTCGCTGGATCCGAGCAGGCCCCGGGACGCTTCGCCGAGATCTCCCTCCCCCCAGGAATGCCTCGCTTCCTGCCCGTCCCCGGATCCGAGGACTTCCTGCTGCTCGAAGATCTTCTCTGCGCCCAGATCGGGAGTTTGTTCCCGGATCGGACCGTGCTGGACGCCTTTCCTTTCCGCGTGACCCGCCTCGGGGAACTGGACGTGGATGAAGCGGCGTGGCAGAGCATCCTCCCGGCCATGGAAGGGGAGGTGGGCGCACGCCCCTTCCTCCCCGTCGTTCGGCTGGAAGTGGCCGAGAAAATGCCGCGGGACCTCCGCATCCACCTCCTTCAATCCCTGAGGGAGGAGAACGCGCTGGGGCGCCACCTCCTCGCGGAGGACGACGTGTATGAGGTTCATGGCATGATGGACGCCGGTACCCTGGTAGGGCTGCGGGAACTCCTCGAGATTCCCGGCGGTCGGTGGCCGCCGTTCGAGCCTCGTCCCACCTTCTCGTCCGCCACGTCCCCCTTCCGGATCCTCGACGAAGGAGATGTTCTCGTCCATCATCCGTACGACGACTTCGACTCCTCGGTGGTGCGGTTTCTCGGGGAGGCCGCCAGGGATCCGCAGGTCGTATCCATCAAGTTGACCCTGTACCGCACCGAGGAGGACTCGGAGATCGCCGCGGCGCTCCTGGAGGCGGCGGCGAAGGGGAAGGATGTCACCGTCTTCGTCGAACTCAAGGCCCGTTTCGACGAGGAGCGCAATATCGCCTGGACCCGGCGTCTGACCGACGGGGGGGTTCACGTCATGTACGGAATCGTGGGCTATAAAACCCACGCCAAGACCGCCCTGGTCGTGCGGCGGGACGACGACGGTGTTCCCAGGCGCTACAGCCACATCGGCACGGGAAACTACAACGCGGGCACAGCGCGCTTCTACACCGACCTGGGACTCTTCACGGCCGACGCGGATATCGGCGCCGAGCTTGCGGATTTCTTCAACCATCTCACGGCTTCGCAGGGCCCTCCGGATCACGCATGCCGCCTCCTCTGGGTTGCGCCCCACCAGTTCGCCTCCAACCTCCTCCGTCGCATCCAGCGCGAAGAGGCCCATGCCCGGGGAGGCCGCGCCGCGGGCATCCGGGCGAAACTCAACGGTCTCTCGGACCGCGAGGTGATCCGAGCCCTGTACCGAGCCAGCGACGCCGGAGTGGCGGTGGACCTGGTGGTCCGGGGCCTCTGCACCCTCCGGCCGGGGGTACCGGGTCTTTCGGAGGGGATCCGGGTCCGGAGCGTCCTGGGACGCTTCCTGGAGCACAGCCGTATCTACGCCTTTGAGAATGGGGGGGCGAGGGAGTATTACATCGGTTCGGCGGACTGGCGTGAGCGCAACCTGCGCCACCGCGTCGAGGTAGCCGTGCCGGTTCTTGAACCTCGGGCCCGTGACCGTCTGGAGGCGATCCTCTCCCGCTACCTGGACGATCCACGAGCCTGGGTACTCCGTCCCGACGGCACCTACCGGCGTCTGCAGGAGACGGGCGCTTCCGCCCAGAAATCGTTCTTCCGTTGAGTCACGGGGCCGCCTGGCCTAGCTTTCGGGGTTGCCCCGGCACGCGAGGTCCGCCGGGCACGGCGCCCGTAGCTCAGCTGGATAGAGCATCGGCCTTCTAAGCCGAGGGTCCTGGGTTCGAGTCCCAGCGGGCGCATTCCCCCACCGTCCGAAGCGACGCAGGGCCGACCGGCGAGGCGCCGCCCAGGGCGCCGGGCAAAATCGAGAATCATCTTCCTTTCGGCATGGATTCGGCCTGCATTTCTTTATGATGTGCGCGGGCGCCCGTGTGCAGGGAACACGTCCATACCCCCCAAGAGAGAAATCGCTGATCGCAGATTCCCGCCATTTTTCGGCCGCTCCGGCGGTTGATGCCTGGAATTGTCCTGGCCATGGCGGGGATGCGGCCTCGCCGAAGAGCCCACAGCGCCTGAACTTCCCTTCGACCCGGTGAAGGTGGAGCAGGGGAAGCAGAAGGGACGCGAAAGCGCCGTGTTCGAGCCTCAGAGGTTCAGGCAGGTTCGCCTCTACCTCCCCGGAGAACTCTCGGAGTTTGGTGGGGAGAACGTGGATACCCTGGAACGGATCTGCCAGATCAACAGCTATGAGGACCTGGACGGCCTCCCTCTGGTTTACCGGAGATTCCACCTCCGTCATCACCACCGCCATCACGCGCACCGCCCGCGGCGTGGTATTCCCCGTGAACTACAACGCCGACGGTTCGATATCCGATCCCGAGGTGGCCGCGCTTCTTTGATGGCTCGCGGGTCCGCCCACGGGAGCGGACCCTTCGGCGTATGACCCCATTCCGGGGACCGGGTAGCAGGATTTCCGTTCTGAGCGGCGACAAGGGGGCACTCCCACTGCGGGGGGCCCCGGTCCCGTATGAGGGGGCGCGGGCGGGGGGGCGGCGCACGGTCTCGCGAGAGCGGCCCTCCCGGTTTACCGCCGCGCCGCGATGCCTTAGCTTTTAGCGCTCGCGACCGAGACCGAATAGGCGGGTCGCGACCTCCGAGCCCGCCCGAACGAGGGTGGGGAGGGAGACCATGGTGGGCGTAGCTCAGTCGGTTAGAGCGCCAGGTTGTGGCCCTGGAGGTCGCCGGTTCAAATCCGGTCGCTCACCCTTCCTCTCGGCGGGTTAAATTCCTGCCCCGAGGGGTGTTGACACGGGTCATGGGTTTATTACCTTTGACATCTCGCAGCGAGCGGGCGCTGGACTGCCGCCGCTGCGTTTTGCTCGAAGTGAGGTTGCGGAGCCGTTTTTTCTCGGCTTCCCTCCGGGCAGAACAGAGCTGATTGAAAACCGAGGTTTCGAGATAAGTGAGCGGGCCCACGACCGGCAGGCGCTACGTCCCGCCGGGTTCGGCCGCAAGGCCGAGTGGGTTACAAACGTAGAATTCCGAACGTTTGATCGATCACGATCGCGTTCATTCAGAGCTGTTCGAGCTTTTTCATTCAATGGAGAGTTTGATCCTGGCTCAGGACGAACGCTGGCGGCGTGCTTAACACATGCAAGTC
>JBHHWB010000116.1:0-6385 GCA_046756305.1 Gemmatimonadota bacterium | reverse complement strand
TACGACGCGTCGTCGTTCCTACCATGAGCACACGCAAGCCCCCTGCGTGCGGCCCACTGCATTACCCGGACAGGCTCCTACCCGGCGCGGGCCAGTTCGGGGAGGCGGTCGAACCAGGGCCGGGCCCGCTCCAGCTGACCGCTGAGCTGGAAGAGGAGGTCCTCGCGTCCCCAGCGGCCCACCAGGTGGATGCCCACGGGGAGGCCCTCCCCGTTCCAGTACAGGGGGAGCGACGCGGCCGGATGCCCCGTCACGTTGTAGACCGGCGTCCAGGGGATGAACCCGAAAGCGTCCCCTGCCACCTGCTCCAGGAGGCCGGCCATGCGCAGAAGGGTCCCCGATCCCAGGGCGCCGAAGATCTTCAGCAGCATCCGCTCGAAGCCGCTGGGCGCCAACGCGCCGTGAGGTGGGGGCGGGAAGGCGAGAGTGGGGGTGAGGAGGAAATCGTACTCCCGAAAGAAGGGGCCCAGGGAGCGCCCGACACGCTCCAGCGTGCGCAGCGCCGAGGCGTAGGCCTCCGACGGGATGGAGCGGCCCAGGAGGGAGAGCGCCCAGGTGGCCGGCTCCACTTCACCCCGGCGGACCTTCTTGCCAAGGATCTCCTCCACGTCCCGGAAGTCCGCCGCCAGCTCGGCGGCCACCATGGTGAGGAAGGCCATGGCAAAACGCTGGGGGTCGCCGGTCTCGGGAGCGGCCTCCGTCACATCGTGGCCCAGATCCTCCAGAAGCCTCGCGGCGTCTTCGGCGGCAGCCACGCAGTCGGGGTGGACCTCCGCCAGGAGGTGAGGTCGGGTGGTCATGGCGATGCGCAGGCCAGGCGGATCTTCGGCTGCGGCCCGGGCATAGGGCACCGAAGGTGGCGGGATCTCGAAGGGAGCGCCGGGGTCGGGCCCGCGGGTCGCGTCCAGCATTACCGCGCTGTCGCGTACGGAGCGGGTGAGCACGTGCTCCACCACGGCCCCCCGCCAGAGAAGGCCGTAGTCGGGCCCGGTGGGGGTACGACCCCGGGTCGGCTTGAGGCCGAAGAGGCCGCAGCACGAAGCCGGGATGCGGATGGAGCCTCCCCCGTCGCCTCCGCCCGCCATGGGGACGATTCCCGCCGCCACGGCGGCCGCCGAACCCCCGCTGGAACCGCCGGTGGAACGCGCCAGGTTCCACGGGTTGTTGCACGGGCCGAAGAGTTCGGGCTCCGTGTAGGGCACCAGCCCCCACTCGGGGAGGTTGGTCTTCCCAAGCACGAGAAGTCCGGCTGCCTTGACGCGCCGCGCCATCTCCGAATCGTGGTGGGTCGGGATGTCTTTGAGAAGGCGTGAAGCGGCGGAGGTGGGATGCGGGGCGTAGTTGCTGACGAGATCCTTGGCCAGAAAGGGCACACCGGGAAAGGGCTCACGGCCCGGAGCTTCCGGGGCATGCCGGCGGGCTTCCTCCTCCATGCTGTACACCACCGCGTTGAGGCGCGGGTTGAGAGCGGCGATGCGTGCGGTGGCCAGATCCAACAGCTCCGTGGGGGTGACGGCCCCACTGCGTACCATTTCGGCGAGGGAGACGGCGTCGTTTTGCAGGTATTCTTCGTGAGTCATGGGGTCGCGCTCCCGCGGGTCATGGATTCTGTCGGCCGGCGGCGGCCCGTTCCAGGTCGGCGAGCATCTGGGCGGACGGTGCGTGGTCCGGAAGGAACTCTACCGCACGCCGCGCCTCTGGAAGCGCCTCCGCGTAGCGGCCCAGGCGGATGAGGGTTCGGGCGAGCTCGAAGTGGGCCCGTCCCAGACCGGGATCCGCGGCCACCGCCTTCCTGTAGGCTGCGGCGGCCTCCTCGAAGCGTTCGCTCCTCTGGAGGAGGTTCCCCAGGTTGAAGTAGGCCAGCGCCTCATGGGGATTCTGCCGGATGGCGTTCTCGTAGGCGGCGCGTGCGCCGGCCGCGTCTCCCTGGGCGGCCAGGGCGATTCCCAGGTTCACCCACACCAGGGGTCGGTCGGGGTTGGCGGACAGGCTCTCCTGGAAGACGCGTACGGCGTCCTGGGGTCGACCGGCCTGGCTGTAGAGGAGGCCCAGGTTCTCTTCGATGCGCTCGTCTCCTGGCCGGATCTGGAGGGCCTTCCGGTACGCCGCCTCGGAGCGCAGGACGTTGCCCTTTTTCCGGTAGTGGTCACCCAGGAAGCCCAGGGCCAGAACCCAACGGCCCGTCAGGGCGTAGGGGTCCGCAGCCGTTTTCAGGGCCCGGACCAGGAGGGCGCGCGTCTCTGGCATGTCCCCGCCTATCCAGTGGAGCGTCGCCAGGGCCAGGGCTCGCACCTCGAGATCCGGCCCCTGAGCGAGTTCTCGCAGCCGATCCGTCGCCTCTGCATCCAGAAGAGCGGTGTCGGGCGGGAGGTAGCCCACCAGGAGGCGGCTCAGCGCCTGAAACTGGAGGAGGGGATCGTCTTCCTCGGGATGGAGAAGAATCGCGGCGGCCTCCCGGGCAGAGCGTGCGCGCAGCTCCTTGATCTGTCCCTCGACCAGCGGACGGTGGGGCTTGAGCTCACCCCACCATCGGCGTACGGCGTCCTGGAGCTGGAGCGGCTTCATGTCTTCGTGGCACGACGCGCACGCCCCCGTGATTCCCAGATCGGCGTCGAATACGGGTCTCGGGATGGCGATGGTGTGATCGGAGCGGGCGAAGGGAATGGCCTTGCCCACCTCGGGATGCTGGAGATACGGCATGTGGCAGTTCACGCAGCGCGCCCCGTCGGACTCAGGAGGGTGGCGGGTATGCTGCCGCAAGTTCAAGTCTTTGCTGGGATGACAGGAAGTGCACTGGCCATCGTCGAAGGGAGATGCCAGGGGCTCGCGATTGGTGTCCCAGTATCCCTGCGCGTGGGGCTCATGGCAGCTGACGCAATCCATGGGGCCCTCCAGGTAACAGGCGCTGGCCAGATGGTTCCCCTGGTAGGCGAAGGTTCGCACGCGACCGTCGGCGAAGTAGGGCTGATCCCCGAGGACGGGAAACTTCCAGGCGTAATAGGCGCGCAGGTCCTCCCCCGGCAGATAGCCTTCGGTGACTACATCCTTGAGGATGTGGCAGCGAAAGCACACTTCCAGGGACGCGTCCTTGTCCAGCCATGTGAGGGACGGCATGGCAAGGTCGGACGGGCCGGCGGCGGAAGTCATGGACGCGGCGGACGGAGCTGATTCCGCCGCGGATGCCGCCGCGGATGCCGCCGCAGAGCGGGCGCGCAGGACGTGCTCTCGCCCCGGTCCGTGGCAGGATTCGCAGTTGATCTGGAGTGTCGTGTAGGAGGTGAGGTAGGCTCTGGCCTGAGGGTTGAACTCGGTGCGGATCTGGCTTCCGTGGCATTCCTGACAGTTGGCGAAGCGCGCCACCGTGCCGATGGGGCGCAGCGGAGGCCAGTCGCCGCAGTCTGCGAGTCGCATCTCGGGGGAGATGGGGACCCAGCCCTGGTTCTTTCTGCTTCCCGTGTTGCAGAACCAAACCGAGGCGCCCCGCGACCAGTCCCAGGGGAGGAAGCGTTCCGTCCCGTCTTCCCATCGGGTCAGGAAGCCTTGCGTCCCACCGCCGATCATGTGTCCTCCGCCGATGACGCCGCTTACCGTGTATACGGTATCGGGAAAGCTCTTCTGGCGGACGAGAAACTCGTACCGTCCCCCGCGCACCCGTGGGATCACGGTGGCGTCGGCGAATCGGATGGGACGGCCGTTGAAGGGCGCGATGACCACGTCGGGGCTCGGGGCGCCGCCCGCCCGCCCGTGGGTGGAGCCGGCCCAGGCCCGGTACTGCTCATCGTGGCATTCCGCGCAGGCTTCGGCGCCGATGAAGTCGGTGGGTTCCACGCGGGCTTGGGGCGGGGGAGGGGGGGCGGGGAAGGGCGCCAGACCGTCCGGGCCGCCGACGCCCGATTCTCCCCCGGGACCGCAGGCGGACCAGGCCAGGGTCACGAGGAGGAGGCCGTAGCGCCCCAGCCTCGCGGGTCGTCCTGCGCGTGGCGCCGAGAGCATCACCACAGAGGTTCTCCGTCAAGGGGCGGTTGCGCTTCGTTCGGGGACGGCGTCGGCCCTTCGTTCGGGGATGGCGTCGGCCCTTCGTTCGGGGCCGGCGTCAGCCCCCGTGCGCCTCCCGACTGTCCTCCTCCCTTCGGCGGCTTGCTCCACGCCGGAGTGGAGCAGCGGCAAAGGTCGCGGATTCTGCGAATCAGTGCGCGAATCTCCGCGGGAGCGAGGAGGTTTCCGAACGCCGGCATACGGTTGCTCCCGTCCAGCACCCAGGCCCCGGCGTAGATTCCGTCGAAGAGGGTATCGTCGGCGCGCCGCGCCATGAGCGTCGAATCGGCGTGGGCGGTGGGCGCCACGGGAAGATACGGGGCGTTCCACCCATCCGCCCGCCCTGAAGCCCCATGGCAGGCGGCGCAGTGGCGCGCATACAGCCGCGACCCTTCGTCTTCGGCGGCCCGGCGGCCGGTCGCGCCGCTCCACGCCGGGTGGGCCGGGTCGGCCAGGGAGGGCGAGGCGGGGGTGGCCAGGGAGGATGAGGCCGGGGCGAGGTGTGACCCCTCTCCTCCTCCGGCGATTCGGCTTCGATCCAGGAGGTAGCGGGCCAGGCGCCGGGCGGCGCCGGGAGGAAGATCCTGGCGCGGCATGAGGGCTCCGGGGGCGGCCTCCCGGGGTGATTCGATCATCTGTGCCACAAAAGAGGGACGGAGGCGTGCGGCGATATCCTCCAGGCCGGGCCCGATACGGCCGCCTTCACCGTCCACGGTATGGCATCCCAGGCACGCGACGCGCTTCGCCAGGAGGGTCCTCATCCTTGCCGCCTGGTAGGGTGTGAGGGCGGGAAGGGTATCCGGTCTGCTTCCGGCTCGACCGGGGGGGAGTCCGCGTCGAGCGAGGGCGTCGGTGATGGCTGCCGCTTCTGCGTCGGAGAGTCCGAAGCGGGGCATGCGTGCTCCCGGCGCTGTCGGATCGCCGGGGCGGCGGATGGGTCGGGGGGCCCGCACGTAGTCTGCGAGCCAGGAAGGAAGGACCCGCGCGCCCTCCTTCGACAGGTCGGGTCCGACATGCACGTCGGGGAAGGGACGTGAAGGTTCTGCGGCTCCGTGACAGCCTCCGCACCCCAGCGCCGCATAGATGCGGCCGCCCAGCGACGCGTCCACGCCGGGATGTCGGCTCTGCACCGGGGCGAGGGCGTCCGCCCTCGATGCAGGTGCGCCGAGAAAGAGGGCCAGGGCGAGGCGCTCTCCCTCATCCAGTCCGAAGTCGGGCATGCGGGACCGGCCTATGTCGGTGCGCCTGGACGTCGGCCTCTCCAGATACGTGAAGATGAACTCGGCGGCCAGGGGCGCAGACGCTGCGCGACCCAGGGCAGGAGCCCGGGAGCGAATGAGGGCAGCGTCGCCCACCCCGGTGTGGCAGGCGGCGCAGCCCAGCTCCTCCAGGAGGGCGTCCCCATCGGAAAGCTCGGTCCGGACGGGAAAGGAGACGGCGCGGGATGGGCCCGGCGCCGAGGCGGTTGGCGCCGCCATGGATGCGGCCGTGACGGCCGCAGCCGGCACACCGGCGGCAAGGAGAAGGAGGAAAGGAAGAGATAGGCGCATGGCGCCAACCCTCGGCGCCTGTCGGGGTGGTGTCAAGGAGGCTTCTGGCACCGATCCTGCTCACCCTTGTGAACGGAGCCTGCCAGGACGCGGGCGTCGCAGGGTGGTTGAACCCATTCGGTGAGGGGAAAGATGCGTACGAAAATGGTGGCAATCGTGGGTTTGATGGTGCTGGCGGGCGTTCCCGGAGCCCTCGCTGCGCAGGAAGAGCATCCCTTCCAGGTGTCCCTTCTTTCGCCCATCCAGGCGTTCCCTGAAGAGGACGCCGTCCGGGGCCTCCGCCTGAGCATCCTCTACGGGCGGAACATGGACGTCACCGGCGTGGACATCGGCCTGGTGAGTCACGTGAGTCGCGATTTCACCGGTGTGCAGTGGGGTCTGGTCGGCTTCGTCGAGGGGGACGCCCTCGGGGTCCAGTCCAACCAATTTGTAAATATCGTGGAAGGGGAACTGGAGGGGGTGCAGATCGGCGCCCTCAACATGGCAGACCGGGGCCAGGGTCTCCAGCTCTCTCTGGTCAGCCATGCCCGCAACTTTCAGGGCCTCCAGATCGGGCTCGTCAACTATGCGGAAACGCTGAAGGGGATTCAGATCGGGCTGGTGAACATCATCCGGAGCGGCGGCGTGTTGCCGGTGATGCCTCTTGTGAACTGGTCTTCGGGGGGGTAACGGACCGCTGAAGCGCGGGCACCCGGGACACGCTCTCGGGGGATGGGCCGCACACGCAGGTCACCCCCCAGGCCCTAGGAGCCTGTCCGAGTAATGCAGCAGGCCGCGTTGGGGACGCCACGGCCCCAGGC
>JBHHWB010000115.1:0-6514 GCA_046756305.1 Gemmatimonadota bacterium | reverse complement strand
CATGAGCGCACGCAAGACCCGGGTACCCGTGACGGAGTCACGGGTGGCGCGGCCCGCTGCATTACTCGGACAGGCTCCTAGTTGAGCTCCCGCAGCTCCTTGATGAGGTCGCTCATGGACTGTTTCGCATCCCCGAAAAACATGAGCGTCTTATCCATGTAGAAGAGGTCGTTGTCGATCCCGGCGAAGCCCGGCGACAGCGAACGCTTCATGACGATGACCCGGCGCGCCTTGTCCACGTCCAGGATGGGCATGCCGGCGATGATGGAATTGGGATCCCGAGCGGCCGGGTTCACCACGTCGTTGGCGCCCACCACCAACACGGCGTCAGTGTTGGGGAAATCGTCATTGATCTCGTCCAGGTCGTAGAGCTTGTCGTAAGGCACGTCGGCTTCGGCCAGAAGGACGTTCATGTGTCCGGGCATCCGGCCCGCCACCGGGTGGATGGCAAACTTCACGTCCACGCCCCGCTGTTCCAGGAGATCCGCCACCTTGCGGAGTTCGTGCTGCGCCTGCGCCACGGCCAGGCCGTACCCGGGGACGATGATCACCGAGTTCACGTAGCCCAGCTCGGCGGCCACCGTTTCTGCGTCGGCGGAGCGCACCGGGCGCTTTCCGATCTGGGAGCGGTCCACGCCGGCGGTTCCCCCGAAGGCTCCGAAGGCCACATTGGCCAGCGACCGGTTCATCCCCTTGCACATGAGCATGGTGAGGATGAGGCCGGACGCGCCCACCAGGGCGCCGGAGATGATGAGCACCATGTTGTTGATGACGAAACCCGCCGCCGCCGCCGCCAGCCCCGAATAGGAGTTGAGGAGCGAGATCACTACCGGCATGTCGGCGCCGCCGATGGGGATCGTCAGCGTGACGCCCAGGACCAGGGCCAGGCCGATGAGGACGAGGAAGCCGGTCAGGGGCTCCACGTTTCCGAGACCCAGGGCGAAAACGCTCATCACGACGGCGGCCAGGAAGAAGAGGGCGTTCAGCGTCTTCTGTCCCGGATAGGTGATGGGATTTCCCGTCATCCATTCCTGGAGCTTCAGGAAGGCGATCATGGAGCCGGAGAAGGTCACTCCGCCGATGAACACCCCGAGCATGATGGTGACGCCCGAAGTCGTCACTCCGGGGTGACTGGAGGCCTTGAGGTATTCGGCGATGGCCACCAGGGCCGACGCCCCACCGCCGAAGCCGTTGAACAGGCCCACCATCTGGGGCATGGCCGTCATCTGCACCATGCGCGCGGCCACGCCGCCGATCCCGCCGCCGATGGCGATGCCGATGAGGATGCCGCTCCAGGAGAGGATCTCGTTGTCCACGATGGTGGCCACGATGGCCAGGAGCATGGCGAAGGCCGCGATGGCGTTTCCGGCGCGGGCGGTGGCGGGGGACTGGAGCCGCTTGAGCCCCACCACGAAGAGCGTGGCCGAGAGGAGGTAGACCAGCTCGACGATGATTTCGGTAGTCATGTCGGTGCCTCCCCTAGCGCTTCTTGAACATGCTGAGCATGCGGTCCGTGACCATGAAGCCGCCGACCACGTTGATGGTGGCCATGGCGATGGCCGCCACACCGAGAACCATCTGGGTCGTGCCCTGGGCATGTCCCGCCACCACAAGAGCGCCCACGATGGAGATGCCCGAAATGGCGTTGGCCCCCGACATGAGCGGCGTATGCAAGGTGGGCGGCACCTTGGTGATCACCTCGCGGCCCGCCAGAGTCGCAAGCACGAACACGTACAGTCCTGTCATCAACTCGCCCATGGGATCTCCTTGGAGTTGGGCGTGATTGTTTCCGGTCTCTTCAACAGATCTCCGCGGTCTACGACCCCAGCACCTTTCTGACCCGTTCGTTCACCACCTCGCCCCCGTGGGTCACGGTGGCGGGGCCGACCACGTCGTTTTCGAAGTCCAGATTCAGTGCGCCTTCCTTGTCCACGAATTCGGCCACCAGGGTGACGATGTTCTTCGAATACATCTGGCTGGCGTGAACGGGGAGGGTGGCGGCGAGGTTGACCGGGCCCATGACGGTGACCTGGTTGGCCACCACGTCCTCGCCCGCCCGGGTCAGCTCGCAGTTGCCTCCGGTCTCAGCGGCCAGGTCCACGATGACCGAACCCGGCTTCATGGCCTCCACCATCTCCCGGGTGATGAGCACCGGCGCGGGCCTTCCCGGGATCTGGGCGGTGGTGATGGTGATGTCGGCATTGGCGATGTGGGCCGCGATGAGTTCCAGCTCCTTCTTGTGCTGCTCCTCGGAGAGCTCCTTGGCGTACCCGCCCTCGCCTTCAGCCACCACCTCTTCCTCAGTCTCCAGGAAGGTGGCCCCCAGGGACTCGACCTGCTCCTTGACCGCGGGGCGGACGTCGAAGGCTTCCACCACCGCACCCAAGCGCCGGGCCGTGGCGATGGCCTGAAGTCCCGCCACGCCTGCGCCGAGGATCAGGGCGTGTCCCGGGCGGATGGTTCCGGCCGCCGTAGTGAACATGGGAAGGAAGCGGGGGATGGCGTTGGCGGCCATGAGCACCGCCTTGTATCCTGCCACCGTCGCCTGGGAGGAGAGGGCGTCCATGGTCTGGGCCCGGGTGATGCGGGGCACCATTTCCATGGAGATGGCGGTGATCTGCTTGGCCGCCAGGCGCTTCACCCCCTCGGGATCCCCCAGGGGGTTGAGAAAGGAGACCAGAATGGTTCCCTCGCCCATGGCGGCGATTTCCTCTTCCGTGGGCGGGTTGATGTGCAGGACGATGTCCGCCCCGCCGAGTACGGCCTGGGCGCCGGAAACGACCTCAGCGCCGGCGTTCGTGTAATCCTCGTCCGAGACGCCGGCGGCGACGCCTGCGCCCGACTCCACGACGATTTCCAGGCCCGATTTCTTCAGGGTCTGGACACCCTGGGGAACCAGCGCGACGCGCTGTTCTCCGGGGCGGGTTTCCTTCAGGACGGCGACCTTCATGGACGCGCTCCCTTCTGGGTTCCGAACGGAGTGAAAAAGCATGGATCGTCGGATGGCATCCGGCGACCGGCCCCAAAGGGTATGAGCCTCTCCCCGGAGACACAAGCGGGGATTTCCCTACGCTTGCGGCGGGAAATCTCGGACCGCACCCTTGGCGGGGTGCATTCTTCCCCTCGCCGCCGGCCCGGCAGGAGCAGCGTTCATGCCTCGAGATCTTCCCCCAGCCCTGAATCGCAGGGCGTTCATGTCCTTCCTCGGCGCCTTCGGCGTCGGAGGCGGCCTCTTTCCCGGCGTCCTCTGGGCGAGGATCCAGGAGGCGGGAGCGGTGACCCGCGAGGTGCTGGCCGACGCCGAAAAGGTGGCGGGGCTGGAATTCAGCGATGAAGAGCGGGAGATGATGCTGCGGGGGCTCAACAACAATCTCCGGGCCTACGAGCGTCTCCGGGAGGTGGAGATTCCCAACTCGGTGCCTCCCGCCCTCGTCTTCGATCCCCAGCTCCCCGGCCGCCCCTATCCGGCGGTCCGGCGTTCCCGGCACCCCACCGTGGAGACGGAGGTGACGCGACCGGCCGACCTGGAAGAGGTGGCGTTCTGGCCGGTCACGCGTCTCTCCCGCCTCATACGTACCCGGCAGGTGACGGCGCTCGAGCTCACCGAGATGTATCTGGACCGTCTCGAGACCCACGGACCCCGCCTGGAAGCCGTCATCACCCTCACCAAGGACCGGGCGGTATCCCAGGCCCGCCTCCTGGACAAGGAGGTGCAGGTGGGACACTACCGGGGGCCCCTCCACGGGATTCCGTGGGGCGCCAAGGACCTTCTGGCGGTGCGGGGCTATCCCACCACCTGGGGCGCCGAGCCCTACCGGGAGCAGCGTATCGAGCGGGACGCCACGGTGGTTCGACGCCTCGACGACGCGGGAGCGATCCTGGTGGCCAAGCTCACTCTGGGCGCCCTGGCCATGGGCGACTACTGGTACGGCGGCCGCACACGCAGTCCGTGGAACCTGGATCAGGGCTCCAGCGGATCCTCTGCGGGCTCGGCCGCCGCCACCGCCGCCGGACTCGTGGGCTTCGCCATCGGGAGCGAGACGCTGGGTTCCATCGTGTCGCCCTCGACCCGTACCGGCGCCAGCGGACTGCGCCCCACCTTCGGGCGGGTGAGCCGGGCCGGCGCCATGGCGCTCTCCTGGAGCATGGACAAGCTGGGCCCCCTGTGCCGGAGCGCCGAGGACTGCGCCCTGGTGCTGGAGGCCATCCATGGTTCCGACGGGGAGGACCCGACGGCTCGCGACGTTCCCTTCGACTGGGACGCGCTGCGTCCTCTCTCCGAACTGCGCATCGGATACTATGCGTCGGCCTTCGAGGCAGACCGCCGCACCCAAGCCTTCGACCAGGCCGCTCTGGAGGTCTTCCGGGCGATGGGAATCGATCTGATTCCGATGGAGCTGCCCAACGCCTATCCCGTATCGGCGCTGCGCATCATCCTTTCCGCCGAGGCGGCCGCCGCCTTCGACGAGCTGACGCGCAGCGGCCGTGACGACCTCCTTACGCGCCAGACCCCGGGAAGCTGGCCCAACTCCTTCCGTACGGCCCGCATGATTCCGGCGGTGGAATACCTGCAGGCGAATCGGGTGCGCACCATGCTCATGGGCGCCATGGAGGCGGCCATGGAGGGAGTGGACGTCTTCATCACACCTTCCTTCGGGGGAGGGCAGGACCGGAGCGTACTTCTCACCACCAACCTCACCGGGCACCCCGCCGTAGTGGTGCCCAGCGGTTTCACTGAGGAGGGGGTGCCGGTGAGCATCTCCTTCATCGGACACCTGTGGGGGGAGGCGGAGACGCTTCGGGTCGCCAAGGCGTTCCAGGACGCCACCGACTACAACCGGCGCGTGCCGCCCCTCTTCGCCGTCTGAGAGCGGGGGCGGGCGTCCCGGCCCAGGGGGGACGTCCTGTACCGACATGGCTGCGGCGCAGCCGGGGCGGGATCGTTCTCCCTATGATGGCGACGGTTCTGAGTACCGCCCTGGAGGGAATCGAGAGCTTTCCGGTGCGGGTGGAGGTGGCTCTGGGGGTGGGACTGCCCTCCTTCAACGTGGTGGGACTTCCCCACGGGGCGGTGCGGGAAGGCCGCGAACGGGTGGCCGCCGCGCTGCGGGCTTCGGGCTTTTCTCTGCCGCCGAAGCGCATCACCGTGAACCTGGCTCCGGCCGACGTTCCCAAGGAGGGGAGCGCCCTGGACCTGCCCGTCGCCATGGGCCTGCTGGCAGCGGAAGGCGTCGTTCCGGCTGCTGCAGTGGACGGCGTGGCCATGATGGGGGAACTGGGGTTGGACGGAAGGGTCCGTCCGGTACGGGGCGCCCTCAGCGCCGCGACCCGCTGCGCCGCCGACGGGGTGGGCACGTTGATCCTTCCCCGGGCCAACGCGCGCGAGGCGGCGTTGGTGTCCTCGGTCACGGTTCTCGGCGCCGAAAATCTGGAGGCCGTGGTGGCTCATTTCACCGGCGCCCGGTCCCTTCCCCACATCACCGTCAACCCCCGGCAGGCTCTCGGGGATGATGCTCCCGCGGCGTTGGATCTCTCGGAGGTCTGCGGTCAGGAGACGGTGAAACGGGGGCTCGAGATCGCCGCGGCGGGAGGGCACAACGTGATCCTGGTCGGCCCGCCGGGGTCGGGAAAAACCATGCTGGCGCGGCGCCTTCCAGGACTCCTTCCCCCTCTGAACGTGGAAGAGGCGGTAGAAGTCACCCGGGTGCACTCGGTGGCGGGGCGCCTTCCCGCTGGGGGTGCCCTCCTCACCACGCGACCCTTTCGGGCCCCGCACCACACCGTGACGGTGGCGGGTCTCGTCGGGGGCGGGCGCCCCCTCAAGCCGGGGGAGGTGAGCCTGGCCCATCGGGGTGTTCTCTTTCTCGACGAGCTCCCCGAGTTTCGCCGCGGGGTTCTGGAGGTGCTGCGGCAGCCGCTGGAGGACGGTGCCGTGGAACTCTCCCGGGCCCGGCAGGCGGTGCGGTTCCCGGCGCGATTCCTCCTGGTGGCCGCCATGAACCCCTGCCCCTGCGGATACCTGGGGGACGGCACGGATCGATGCCTGTGCGATCCCTTTCGGATCGCCCGCTACAGAGGCCGCGTCTCGGGGCCTCTCCTGGATCGTATCGATCTTCACATCGAGGTCCCCGCCGTGTCCTGGGCCGAGCTGTCCCGGGCTGGTGGGGCGGCGAGGGAAGGTTCCAGCAGCGTTCGTGGGCGGGTGCTGCGCGCCGCGGCCTTCCGCCGCCGGCGCCCCGCTGCAGACGAATTCCGCCCTTCGGCTGAGGTGGCGCGCCTTCTGCAACGGGCCGTGGATCTCCTGGGGCTTTCGGCCCGCGGCGTACACCGCACCTTGAGGGTGGCCCGCACCATCGCCGACCTGGATGGATCCGCCCGGGTGGCCCCCCGCCACGCCGCCGAAGCCATCCAGTACCGCTTTCTGGATCGCCCGGTGGTCTGATCGTTTCGGCCGGGCCTGGGAGCCTGTCCGGGTCATGCAGCGGGCCGCGTTGGGGACGCCACGGCCCCAGGC
>JBHHWB010000114.1:0-6676 GCA_046756305.1 Gemmatimonadota bacterium | reverse complement strand
ATTAACCAGAGAATCCGGGTTGGCGCCCGGGGAAAGGAACGTCGCCTCATGAAGAAGGATACCGCCGGACCCGGGACCGAGTCCACCACGCCGATGTGGGAGAGCTTGGAGCGGATGGTCCGGGAGCGAGCGCAGGAGTTCATCCAGCAGATCCTGGAGGAGGAAGTCACCGAGGTGCTTGGCCGTGAGAAATCGGAGCGAAAGAGTGCCGTGGACCCGGCACCGGGCTACCGCAACGGCTACGGCAAGCCCCGGCGGCTGAGCATGAGTTCGGGCACCGTCACCGTGAGGCGTCCTCGGGTCCGCGGCCTGGAGGAGCGCTTCGAGAGCCGGGTGCTGCCGTTGTTCGCCAGGCGGACGAAGGAGGTCGGAGAGTTGATCCCCGAGCTCTACCTTCACGGCTTGGCAGAGGGCGACTTCGAACTGGCCCTCAGGGGCTTGTTGGGCGAAGGGGCGCCGCTGTCGAAGGCCTCGATCCGGCGACTCCGGGCCACATGGGTGGCGGAGTTCGCTACACGACGCGCCGAACGCGAAGCACGCGCAGCACCGGTGGTGTTTGAGCCCGATCCGCAGCTTCAGGCTTTCGGCGAGCGTGCCACCCAGCTCGTAATCCTCCTCGTCGTCGTCGAGCGTGCAGGCGTACGCCCGCATCCGCCCGTTGGACTTCACCACCATCCGGCTCGACGCGCTCATGAACGCCGCGCGCGACTCGGCCGTGTGGTAGCGCGCCACCGAGACGCCGAAGCCGCGCCGGTGCAGGTCACCCCGGGGTTTCGAGTGCCATCGCGAACGTGCCCTCGCCACGCCCTGCGTCGTGCCGTTCGGGCGAGGGATAGTCCAGGCTGATGCGGAAGCGCCGGGGATGGGGCTTGCGCAGCAGGTCGTCCAGCTCGTCGAGGCGCCGCCGCAGGGGCAGCGTGCCGTTGGTCAGCACGAGACAAGAGCCCCGCTCGAGCGCGTAGCCCAGGATCGTCGGCACGTCACGTACGACGAAAGGCTCGCCGCCGGTGCAGGAGAACTGCCGCACGCCGAGGGCGACCGTCTCGTCGATGAACGGGATGACGTCGGCGAGCGTCACGGCCTCCAGACGGTTGTCGCCCGGGCGCGACCCCTTGAGGCAGAATGGGCAGGCGAGGTTGCAGATCGTCCCGGTGTGTAACCAGACCTCTGCCAGCCGTTCAGCCTGAATGTAGCCGCGCGGCGCTCTGTCGGGCGTCCGCACTAGTCGTGCCGGGTCGTCACCTCGATGACAGGGAGTGTCATGGCGCCATCGCGGGCCGTGGCACCGTTTCGCCTCGCGGTCTCGTCCGTCATCGTCCGTTGGATGGTGTTCATCACATTTATCGGCATGGATCCTCTTCGGGCCTCGTGCGCAAGGTTACGTCAGACTTCCTCGTACGAAAGCGGCCCGGCCGGTACGAAGTTTCCCGTTCCATCACGGTGCGCCCCGCTTGCGCTTGCTCGAGGAGAGCGAGCGCGTCCTCGATGACGCTCCGCTGACGCTCGGTGTCACCGGGTGCGCCGAGGGGGCGACCCATGGGATGACGCGTGATCACGGCTCTCGGCACCCCCATCGCTTCCGCCACACGGCGGAACGATCGTACCATGATGACCACGGTGGGTATGCCCGAGGCCTCGATCTCGCGTGCAACGTGTCCGACCGACACGTGACACATCGGTCAGACCGGGACGAGGATGACCGCGTCGATGCGCGCGTCGTGGATCCGCGCGATCCACTCCGGCAGGACGTTGAGGAGACGACCCTGCGAAGCGGCTCCCGGAAACGAGAGCAGCTCATCCGCCAGATGGCCGATGCGTCCGACGGCCTCCGCCTCGACGAGGCGGTCGCGCGGAAAGGTCACGTTCAGGTCCCGTAGGGTGGAGCGCACGTCGTATCCTCCGTGGCGCACCCGGATGTCGGCGGCGGGAGTGTCCCGGGGGATCGTCGAGACCGTGGGCGCGCTGCGGAGGAAGTCACCGATCCGGGCGATGGCCTCTTCCTGCGTCATGTCCTCGACGCCGAACGGGCGGGGGTCGTCGCCCCGCACGAAGTGCCCGCTCGATGTCATGAGCAACACGCGCGACTCGGCCAGCGGCCGGGCGAGCGGGGCAAACGGCGCGTCGTCGTACGTCCACGGGCCCGGGTCCCGGCCCTCGTACGCCCGGACCTGCGCCTCGTACGCCGCGTCGATGAGGGGCCGCACGTCGCCGGTGTCGAACGCCTCGCCGATCCACCCCAGCAACTCCTGGAGGAAGCGGGCCGCGTCGTCGTCCGACAGGTTCTTGAGGAACTTGAAGGACAGATCTGTGCGTGATCCGTAGAAGAACGACGTGCGGAACTCCTCGAAGGACTCCCCCACGGGCGTCAGGCTCCGGTGGGGTTCGGCGTGGCGGCGGCCCCGCCGCCCTCTTCCTCCGGACTCCAGGCGACGGCGGAGAACGCCTCGTCGAGCGGCGTACCCGCGATGTGGTTCACGTAGTTGCTCAGCGTCTTCATGGCGATGCCCGTGAGTACCTCGAGGATGTGCTGTCGGGTGTAGCCGTGCGCGAGGAACTCATCCCGGTCTTCGGGAGAGACCCATCCGCGCTTCTCGAGAACCGCGAGCGTGAAGCGGCGAAGCGCCTCGAGCCGTGGATCCTCCAGCATGGCTCCGGCGCGCAGCGCCCGCACGTCGGACTCGTGCATGCCCGCCATCGCCGCTCCCGCCGAGTGGGCCGCCATGCAGTAGGCGCAGCCGTTGTGCCGGCTGACCGTGAGAAGCACGAGCTGCTGTTCCACCGGCGTCAGGGAACTTTCCGCGAACGCCTCACCGAGGGCCAGGTAGGCCTTGAGGGTTGCGGGTGCCTCCGCCATCACACCCATGAGGTTCGGCAGAAAGCCGAAGCGGGTAGTGGTGGCCTCGAGCATCTCCCTGGCTCCGGAAGGCGCGGAGTCCAGCGTGTGAATCGTGAAGTCCGTCATTCAGTCCTCCAGAGTTGATATGACCGGTCGTCTCTTATCCTCATCGTAGCCCTGCTGTGCTTCGTCGTCGTTGTTGCTCTCGGACTCGCGAGACCCCTGCGCGCCGTGCGCGCGCGTTTCTCAGCGACCTTTCAAGGCCGGAAGAAGCCGTCGAGCAGAAGGTCGCAACACTCGCGTGCCGCGCGGGCGTCCCCCTCCACCTGCATCTGCACGAGCGCTCCCTCCCACGCCGAGAAGAGGAGCCCTCCCAGGCGCTCGGGCGCGATGTCGGAGCGTGCCGTGCCCCGCTCCTGCGCCAGAGCGATCAACCGGCCGAAGCGCTCGCGGATGCCCTCGACGCCGCGCGCCAGCGCCCGGCGCATGACCTCGCTGTCGCCCCCGAACTCCGCGCCGAGGTTACCGATGAGGCATCCGGAACCGCGCTCCTTATGGGTCCGGAGTTGTGTCCGGAAGAAGTCCTTCAGCCGGTCCAGGGGATCGCCCGGGGCCTGCACCATCTCATCGAGACGCCCGTGGATTCGCCCGGCGTACCGATCGATGACGGCGGCGCCGAACGCCTCCTTGCTGTCGAAGTAGTTGTAGAACGAGCCCTTCGGCACGCCGGCCTGGCGGACGATCTCCTTTATGCCCGTACCGTGGTAGCCCTGCCGCACGAACGTGGCGAGTCCGCACTCGAGCAGGGTGTCGCGGACGTTGTCGCCGCGCTCGGGGCGGGTCCGGGGCTCCTCGGTGACGTGGCGCATGGCACGAATAATACGACCGGTCGTCTTGATCGTCAACCGGTGGCAGACGCGTACGGCACAGCGAGCTGCGGTGACTCCGGGCTGACGGGCGACGCCGACCCACGACCGACGCCGGGTTCACGCGGGACACCGGCTGAGAGTGGACACCGGGCCGCGGCGCGACCCGGAACGGCGGTCATGCGCACCCGCGAGGTCCTTTGTCTCCAGCGGCCGCGCACGGCACTTTCGATCCATGGCCGTCACCTGTTGCGCGTGTGGACGCGAGTACGACGTTACCCTCTTTCAGTTCGGCCGCACCATCCACTGCACGTGCGGCGCCCGGGTAGGGAAGGAGAAGCGGTTGGCCCCACCCCTGCCCGCGACGGAGCCTCGCTTCATCGCCGACGCCATGCTGGGGCGCCTGGCGCGCTGGCTAAGGATCCTGGGGTTCGACACGGCCTACGATCCGGAGATCGCCGATGAGGATCTGGTGCGCCGCAGCCTGGCCGAAGGACGGCACATCCTCACCCGCGATCGCCGCCTTTGCGACGAGTGGCAGGTATCGAACTGCGTCATCCTGGAATCGGAGCACGTGGACGCCCAGGTCAGGCAGATCGTGACGCGCATGCGCCTGGCGTCCGCGATCCGGCTCTTCCTCTTCTCCCGCTGTCCGGTGTGCAACGCCCTCCTCGTGCCGCTGCCCGAGGACGAGGCGCGCCCCAGGGCTCCACCCTGCGTGGCCGAACGCCACCACACGTTCGCGCACTGCCCGGAGTGCGACCGGGTGTACTGGGAGGGTTCCCACACGGAGCGGATGCGGGCGCGTCTCGGACGTCCCGCACGACCACGTCCGCGGTGGCCAGGAGGCGGGCGGCGGCGCCCTCGGGTTAAGTAGCCACGGTCTCTCCTGGTTGAGCCCCGGCCCTGGTCGTAGCCCGGAGCGCGGATCATCTTGCCCCCATGCCCTCAACGCCACCCCCACCCTCCCCCGAGCCGACGCCCACCGGCCCGGAGCAACAAGCAACAGACGGAAGCGGGCACCTGGAGGCTCCGTCCGCCGGCATGCGCGACGGCGCCGCCCTGGCGGTTCTCCATGCGTGTCTCGCGGGATACTTCGCTCTGGGCCGTGGTCTCACCACCGTCCACGGCTTTGGCCCGGACGCTTGGTCCTGGTTCTGGCAGAACATCCCTTCCAACCTCCTGCACGACAGGGCGTTGGAAAGCCTCTGGTGGCTTCACGCCCAGCCGCCCCTCTGGAATGCATTGGGCGCCGCCCTGATGAAGCTCTTCGGGGAGGGCCACCTCCACGCCCTGCACGCCCTGAACATCCTGCTGGGTTCGGGGATCACGCTTGTCGCCCTCATCCTCACTCGCCGGCTCACCGGGTCAAGGCGCTGGAGCCTCGTGGTCTGAGGATGAAGGCTCCGTCGCGGTTCACGTTGAGCCGTACCTCGGTCCCTCCGTCTCGGGTTGAGAGGCTGACGTGGAACTGGCTCACTTCGCCCTTCGGCGTCCGTTCGCGGCGCCATCGCCCGGCCGGCGTCCCATGAGCCCATGGCCCTGCCCAACCGAGCCGGCAAGCTCGGGGGGTGGCTGAAGCTCCCCCTTTGCGCCGTCACACGGACCGACGGCGGCGTCAGGCACCTCACTCTCGCCGCCCTCCGCCGCACCCTCCTTCAGCGGGTGCATCGCGATTCGTCTACCGACCGTGTCGCCCCACGGCGACTCCGCTCTACCCCGTCGTGCAGCACCACCTCGAGACCTTCCTCGCCACAGCCGAGGACGAAGACCCCAGAGGCTGGGGGATGCCCTCCTCGGTCGAGCGCGACTTCCGGGCATACCTTCGATGCGGGATCCTGGCCCACGGCTTCGCTCGGGTCCTTCCGTGGCTCCCCGTCCGGCAGTGGGTGCTCTCGGTTCCGAAACGGCTGCGACCCTACCTGCACAGCGAGCCGAAGATTGCAAGCGGGGTCCTCAAGATCTTCCTCCGTGCCGTCCGCTCCACCCTGCACGCCACGAGTCCCGGGGTTCCAGCGTCCGTGTCGGGGATGCAGATCGGCGCCGTCTCGTTCCTGCACCGCTTCGGGTCCAGCCTCAACGCCCATCTCCACGACCACGTCGTCGTCCTCGACGGGGTGTTCTTGGAGTCCGACCGGGGTGGAGTGGAGTTCCACGAAGCATCCGAGCTCGAACCGCGCCACTGGCAGGAGCTCCAGCACACAGTCCAGAAACGCGTGCTCCGGTACTTCCGCCGCCACGATCTCCTCGGCGCGTCCACCACCGCCGACATGCTCACCTGGCAGGGCACGGGTGGCTTCAGCATCGACGCCTCGGTCCGTATCGAAGGGCACGACCGCCACGGCCTCGAGCGGCTCGTCCGCTACTGTGCCCGGCCACCCTTCGCGCTTCATCGCCTCCATGCCATGGGCGGCAAGGAGGCCCTCACGGCGCCGGATGCACGGCTCCTCTACCGTCTTCCGGGACCCACGCCCGACGGGCGTACCGTCCTCATCCTGTCTCCCGTGGAGTTGCTCCAGCGCCTGGCGCCGCTCGTCCCGCCACCCCGTATGCACCGCCACCGGTATTACGGAGTCCTTGCACCGAACGCCCAACTTCGGCCCCAGGTGATCGCCCTGCGCGAAGGAGAGTCCGACGACGGCCCGGTCGCGGACGGCGACATCGAGCCCTCTGAGACCCCGGAGTCCCGCGGCACCGAGATCTCCCCGGCTCCAGCTCGATCCGCGCGAATCCGCTGGGCCCAGCTTCTCGCCCCCATCTACGAGGTGCTGCCACTGCTGTGCCCGAGCCGTGGTGGTCAGATGCGGATCCTCGCCTTCCTCACCGATCCCCCGGTCGTCCGCTCCATCCTCGTTCACCTCGATCCGGGGCCCCCGCGCAATGCATGCATTGCGCGGGGTGGGGTCTGCCCGACCGGCCCCCGCCCGTCGCGCCGGCACGTGGGCCACCGCCCGGCGACATCCTCCTCGACCCG
>JBHHWB010000113.1:0-6756 GCA_046756305.1 Gemmatimonadota bacterium | reverse complement strand
CGTCGTTCCTACCATGAGCACACGCAAGACCCCTGCGTGCGGCCCACTGCATGACCCGGACAGGCTCCTAGGAGCCTGTCCGGGTAACGCAGCGGGCCCCAGTTGGGATCGCTGTGGCCGGAGCTACTCGGTCTGGGCGGTTCCGTCCTTCACCTGCTCGATCACCTGCTGGAGCGCCTCCTTGGGGTAGGCGCCCACGACTGCCCCCACGGCTTCTCCGTCCTTGAAGAACCCGATGGTGGGGATGGAGCGGATCCCGAAGGTACCGGCGATCTGCTGGTTGTCGTCCACGTTGACCTTGGCGAAGCGAACCTCGCCCTCATATTCCTCAGCCAGCTCTTCGATGACCGGGCCGACGATGCGGCAGGGACCGCACCAGGGGGCCCAGAAATCCACGACGGTGATCCCATCCTGGCTGACCACGTCCTGCTCGAAGGTGGCGTCGGTGACCTCGATAACAGCCATGAGTTATGTCCTCCTCGTGAGTCCCGCACGGCGGCCGACGTGCCGCAATGTTGGGACCGATGAATCTAAGGGATAGAAATATACTAATTTACTAATGTAATACCAGTGGGTGAGGAGAGGTTCCCGGGGTCTCCCGCTTCGCTTCGGCATCCCCTACCTTGAGAGAGCCGCCAGGGGCATCCCGTCGGCCCGGTGACCCGGACATCCCGGGGACCCGAGCGGGATTGAGAACGACCCTTGGAACCTGATCCGGATGAGACCGGCGGAGGGAGCGCGGCGACGGAGCCCCCCGGGGCTCCATCCCCTGGTGGCCGTTGGCGGCGCGCGCGTCGTCGTCGGCCTTCGCGTTCGCGCTCCTCCCGCATACGGAATCCCTCCTCGAGGTGGAGCAGCATGAGCGAGCAGAGCACGAACGGCCGCACCGATGACGTCGGCACCGACTATCCGGGAGCCTTCCCCAACTCCCGGAAGGTATACGTGGAGGGGACGCGGGGCGTCCGCGTGCCCATGCGGGAGATTCACCTGAGCGGTGGAGAGCCCCCTCTGCGGGTTCACGACACCAGCGGCCCTCTGGGCGTGGACGTGCGGGAAGGACTCCCGCCCCTTCGTGATCCGTGGATCCGGGCGCGGGACGTGGAAGAGACTCCGCGCACCCGGGAGCCCGCCTCCACGGTGGAGATGCCCGAGGCGCTCAGGCGCCGTACCCTCCGTGGCCGCAGCCCCGTCACCCAGATGACGTACGCCCGCTCCGGGGAGATTACGCCGGAGATGGAGTTCGTAGCCATCCGGGAGGGGATGGACCCCGAGTTCGTGCGCAGCGAGGTGGCCCGGGGCCGGGCCATCATCCCCGCCAACATCAACCACCCCGAGCTCGAGCCCACCATCATCGGGCGGGCTTTCAAGGTGAAGATCAACGCCAACATCGGGAACTCGGCGGTGAGTTCGTCCATCGACGAGGAGGTTGAGAAGCTCCGCTGGGCGACGCTGTGGGGCGCCGATACCGTCATGGACCTCTCCACCGGCGCCGACATCCACGAGACCCGGGAATGGATCCTCCGCAACAGCCCCGTGCCCATCGGTACGGTGCCCATCTATCAGGCCCTGGAGAAGGTGGGCGGCATCCCCGAGGAGCTGACCTGGGAGATCTACCGCGACACCATTATCGAGCAGTGCGAGCAGGGGGTGGACTATTTCACCGTCCACGCCGGGGTGCTGCTGCGCTTCATCCCCCTTACGGCGAATCGGGTCACGGGGATCGTGAGCCGCGGCGGAAGCATCATCGCCAAGTGGTGCCTGGCCCACCACAAGGAAAACTTCACCTACACCCATTTCCGTGAGTTGTGCGAGATCATGGCCGCCTACGACGTCTCCTTCTCCCTGGGAGACGGCCTGCGGCCGGGGTCCATCGCCGATGCCAACGACGAGGCCCAGTTCGCCGAGCTAAAGGTTCAGGGGGAGCTGACGCGGATCGCCTGGGAGCACGGCGTCCAGGTGATGAACGAGGGACCGGGACATGTGCCCATGCACATGATCAAGGAGAACATGGACAAGCAGCTCGAGTGGTGTGACGAAGCGCCCTTCTACACCCTGGGGCCGCTGGTCACCGACGTAGCGCCGGGGTACGACCACATCACCAGCGCCATCGGCGCCGCCCAGATCGGGTGGTACGGTACCGCCATGCTCTGCTATGTGACGCCCAAGGAGCACCTGGGGCTTCCAAACCGGGACGACGTCAAGCGAGGCGTCATCACCTATAGGATCGCCGCCCACGCGGCGGATCTGGCCAAGGGGCACCCCCGGGCTCAGGAGTGGGACGACGCCCTCTCCAAGGCGCGCTTCGAGTTCCGGTGGCGGGATCAGTTCAACCTGTCACTGGATCCCATGACGGCCATCGAATATCACGACGAAACCCTTCCGGCGGAGGGCGCCAAGATCGCCCACTTCTGCTCCATGTGCGGACCCAAGTTCTGCTCCATGAAGATTACCGAGGACATTCGCCGGTACGCTGAGGAGCACGGGTTGGAGACGGTGGAGGCCATCGAGGCCGGAATGGAGGAGATGGCCGAGGAGTTTCGGGAAAAGGGCGGGGAGATCTACGTGGAGGCGGGGGACTGAAACTCTGCGGTCCCTTCTCAGGCCATGACCTGTCTGGCGACTTCCATGAACCTGCCCTCCGGAGGGAGGGCGACCTGGGCGCGCACCCTCGCGGCGAGGACGTCGCCGTAGGGGGCGGCCGCCTCGGGGAGCAGCGGTAGGACCTGCTCCTTGGGGGTGGTGAGACCGCCCTCTTCCCACAGGGCGTCCACGTCGGCAACCCGGCCCTGCTTCCAGGCCAGGTCGAGTCGTTCGGCCAGATAGAGGACCTCTGTCGGATGCCCTCCCATTTCCGGGGGAGGGCTCCGGTGGTGAGACGCCACCGCCTCTGCGAATTCGCCGGAAAGACCCCACTGGAGGCAGGCAAGACCTCCCAGCGGTTCATGGAGGATCGCCAGGGCATCCTCGAGAAATCCGGAGGACAACCGTACGGCGCGACGTTTCCTTCGCCGCAGGTCTGCGATTCGGTCGAAGAAGGCGAGCTTGCCTACATCGTGGAGAAGACCCAGGGTGTACACTTCTTCCGGGTCCATTCCGAAGGGAGTCGCCAGAAGGCGAACCAGGGGGGCCACACGCACCATGTGTTCCCATGCCACGTGGGCCATCCGGCTGTACTCGGTCCCCGGGCGCGAGAGTTGACCCTTCATGATGCTGGACATGACGGTGGCATGGACTCCGTTGGTGCCGATCCGTTGTATGGCTCCCCTCACGGTGACCACCGGCTGTGATCCTCCCGTGGCATACCATGCGGAATTGGCATGACGAAGAAGGGAGTGCACCAATGCCGGGTCCCGCTCGATGAGGCGGGTAAGCTCCCCCACGCGCGCGTTTCTCTTGTTGAGCACGACGAGGATGTTCTGGGCCGCCATGGGGGGCTGCCGAATCACGGCGGGGCCCGCCGCGCGAAGGGTGTTGATGAAGGCACCCACATCGGAATGAGCGGACTCGCGCAGGACATGGGGTCGCAGCGTACGGATCCGTTCGACCAGTTCCTCCTGGATGCGGATGGATGCAGCCCGGCGACCGGCGTCTCTGCCCGTACGAAGCAGCGGAGAAGGGGGTGATACATCTTGGGCCGATTCACGGGGGCGGGAGATGCCCCGCACCCAGGGTCGCCGCCGGGCTGCCGTGCCCGTTCCGTTCGCGCCGCCGTCGGATGCGCGTGGCGGAGCCGGCCCGACGGCCCGTCTCGGCATTTGCTTCCATCCCAGGAGGGAAAGAAGTCGTGTGAACACATGGCCCCCTTGGTGCGGGAACAGAGTGAGGGGCGGTGCGGAGACACGCACCCCTCCCGACAGAAGTATCGTCGGAGGACGGGCGGATGTTTACGCCCTAAAGGCTGGTTTACGAAATGCCGAGTCTAAGAGCAGGTTCCTTTATACTGTCGCTGCCCTTCCCACACCCTTCGGATCCCCTTCGGTATGGCGATGTTCCAGCGTCGGCCACGCAGCCGGTCCATCCGTTGGCGAATGGTCGCCCTCATGGCGGGTGTGGGCGTGCCGCTCCTTCTGGGCCAGGGATGGCTTCTCTGGCGTGAACGCCAGGTCCTGATCCGGAGCGAGCGGAGCAACGTCCTCAATCTTGCCGAAGTCACCGCCGTCGGCGCCCGCCAGTTCCTGGGCCAGGCCGAGGCGGGCCTTGTCGGGGTGGCGGGCGAGGTGGGCGGGGAACTCCTCGATCCAGAACGCTGCAGCCGGACGGCCGTGCGCACCCGAAACATGATCGCGGTGGTCGACAACGTGGTGGTGGCCGACACCACGGGCGAAGTGATCTGTACGACCCTGCCTCTCCCTTCCGGTGCCTCATCCAACATTCTGAGCCGATCCTGGGTCCAGGGCGCTCTTGCCGACAGCGGGTTCGTTGTGGGGGATCCACAGGTGGGGAGAGTCCCGGGTGAGCGGGTTCTGATGCTGGCTGCGCCCCTGCATGGCCGGGACGGAGGTGTGGCCGGAGTGATGGGGGCTTCGGTCCGGTTAGACCGCTTCCAGGAGCGGCTGGCGGGAATCCGGAGCCAGGACGACGTGCTGGTTACCATCGTAGACCGAAACAATGTGGTGGTGGCCCGGTCCCGGGATCCTGGCGAGACGGTCGGGCGGGTGGTGCACGTGGAGGAATTCGAATCGGAAGAGGTGCTGCCGGGAACCTGGGTGATAGTGGCGTCGGACCTGGAAGGGACCGAGCGCCTCTGGGGAAGGGCCCCCCTGCCGGAGGTGGGGTGGAAGGTCCTGGCCGGAGTCCCCACGGACAAGGCCCGGGCCCTGGTTCTGGCCAACCTCTACAGGGTGGGAGGGGTCCTGGCCCTGGTCCTGGCGCTTGCCGTGATTCTTTCGTGGAGGACCTACCGAAGCATCTCCCGACCTTTTCGAAAGGTGATCCAGAGCCTCGCCGGAGAGGGGGGCGCAGAGGGAGTTGAGGTTCCCGCCGGAGCTCCCACCGAGCTGGTGGAGCTGGTGGAGCGCCTGGACACCGCCATAACCCGGATGCGCGAGGCCAGGGAGGCGGAGCGTCGCTCCAGGGAGCGGTACCAGAGCATCTTCGACAATGCCGTTTTCGGAATTTATGTATCCACACCGGAAGGGTGTTTCAAGGAGGTGAATCAGGCCCTGGTGGAGATGCTGGGATATGACTCGGCCGAGGAGCTTCTCGCGGTGGGTCTCCGGGATCTGTACGTGGATCCGGACCTCCGCGCGGAACTTGTGGCGAGCCATGGAGGCGGGCGGGCCTTCCTGGATCTTGAGGTGATGTGGAAGCGCAAGGACGGCACGCCCCTTGTGGTTCGCATGAATGGAAGAAGCATCCGGACCGAGGATGGATCCGAAGCCTTCGAGGTGTTCGTGGTGGATGTCACCGAGGAGCGGAGGAGGGACCAGGAACTCCGTCGCCACCAGAAGATGGAAGCGGTCAGCCGCCTCGCCGGCGGGATCGCCCACGACTTCAACAACCTGCTCACGGTCATCGCAGGCAACGCCGGTCTCATCGAGTCGAGCCTTTCCTCGAGGGATCCTCTCCGCCGGGAACTCGACCAGATCACCGAGGCGGCCGAGCGCGGGACCGAACTCACCCGCAAGCTCCTATCCTTCAGTCGTAAGGAGGCTGGGGGCACGGAGATGGTGGACATCAATGATTTGGTGGCCGGCGTGGAGCCTCTTCTGGCTCGCGTACTGCGGGAGGATATTTCCCTCGAAGTCCGACTGGAACGGGGGCTGCCCCCGGTGACCGCCGATCGGGCGCAGCTCGAGCAGATCCTTCTCAACCTCGTCATCAACGCGCGCGATGCCGTGGAGGACCATGGCCGCATTCGAATCGAGACCCTCACGGTCGAGGACGACGGGCTCTGGGTTGCTTTTCGCGTTACGGACGACGGCAAGGGTATGGACGAAGAGACTCAATCCCGGGTTTTCGAGCCGTTCTTCACGACCAAGGAGGAGCACGAAGGCAGCGGGCTTGGACTCGCCAACGCTTTTCACACGGTACACCTGTTTGGTGGGACGATTCGCGTCGACACCGAGCCGGGGGAGGGAACCAGTGTCACGGTCCTTCTGCCTCCCGCCGAGGACTCCGCTCTGGCCGCGGAGGAGCACGGCGAGAGGACCGCTGCCGCTCCGGTGACGATCCTGGTTGCCGAGGACAAACCCGAGATCCGCGATCTGGTGCGTCGGGCCCTGGAACGGGAGGGGTATGAGGTGCACCTTGCCGACGACGGACGAGAGGCGTTAAAGGCGATTCGAGATGCGCCGCACCTCTTCGATCTCGTGGTGACCGATATCCGTATGCCTCGCCTGAGCGGCGCGGGGCTGGCGGAAGCGGTGCGCGAGACCCACGGCAATCTCCCTTTCCTCTTCATCTCCGCCTACCCGGACGACGAGGAGTTTATCAAGATCCAGTCGGAGGATCCCGGCATCGTCCTTGCGAAGCCCTTCAAACCTCATGAGCTTCTTCGCAGGGTAGAGGAGCTGCTGCATGAACCCGCACCCACCCTCCGAAACCCGATGAACCAGCCTGATCGACCGCCGTCACACCCCGCCACCGCCTCCTTGGCCGTCACCCGGACAGGCTCCTAGGAGCCTGTCCGAGTAATGCAGCGGGCCGCGTTGGGGACGCCACGGCCCCAGGCCGTAGGCGGCGACTCGAAGGCATAGCCGAGGCTACGTCGAGAGGCGCCAACGACCGGGATGGGGCCGTGCCGCCCCAACCCAC
>JBHHWB010000112.1:0-7086 GCA_046756305.1 Gemmatimonadota bacterium | reverse complement strand
AGCACACGCAAGACCCCTGCGCGCGGCCCGCTGCATTACTCGGACAGGCTCCTAGCGCCGGACGCCCACCGCCACCTCGTCCCCCACGGGGATGATCATGGCGTCGAAGTGGGGGCTGGCGGCGAGCGCGCGATTGAAGGCCTGAACACCCCGTGTGTCGGGATCGGCGTCTCCGGGATCGTCCAGGACCCTTCCCTTGCGAAAGGCATTGTCCGCCACGAGGAGCCCGCCGGGATGGAGGATGCGTTCCGACTCCCGTAGATAGAGAGGCAGGCGCTCCTTGTCGGCATCGAGAAAGATGAGGTCCCATCCGTCCTGGGGATCCATGTCTATCAGGACGTCCATGGCGTCGGCGACGGCCACCTCGATCGCCTCACGGCGGCCCGCCCGGTCGATGAATTCCCGGGCCAGCTCCGCCCGGTCGGGCTCCTTCTCGACGGTGAGGATCCGCCCCGTCTCCGGCAGGGCCTTGGACATCCAGAGCGCCGAGTAGCCGCCGAGGGTCCCCACCTCCACGATCCGCCGCGCTCCCGAGATGCGCACCAGAAGGGACAGGAGGTGGCCCGTCCGTGCCGGCACCTGGATGGCGGGAAATCCCCGCGCCAACGTTTCGGCCCGCAGCTCGGCCAGGAGAGGATCCTCCCGCACGAAGACCTCCTCCGCATACCGCTCGAGGTCGGTGCGGGGAGGTCCGGCGCCGTTCAGGTCAGGCATGGCCCGCCGCGTTGCTCACCAGACGCCCCATGCGTGCGAAAGCCTCTTCCAGGGTTTCATCCGAGGCGGCATAGCTCATGCGCACCCAGCGATCGTCTCCGAACGCTGCTCCCGGAACCAGGGCGACCCCTTCCTCGCGCAGGAGATGGCTGCACCATGCGGTGGCGTCCCGGATCTCGCCGGTGAAGAGCGTATCCACCCGGAAATAGAGGTAGAACGCGCCTGTGGGAACGATGAATCCCACACCCGGCAGGCGTTCGCGCATGCGCTCCACCACCAGATCACGGCGGCGGCGGAACGCCTGCTCCATGGCGGCGATGGAGGCCCGCGCCTCCTCCTCCCGACTGAAGGCCGCCAGAGCTGCAGCCTGACTGGGGGCTGCGGCGTTGGACGTGATCTGGCTCTGGAGGGCGGTCATCTTGGCGGCCAGATCCAGGGGGCTCAGGGAAAAGCCGATGCGCCACCCGGTCATGGCGTAGCTCTTGGACGCGCCGTCGAGGAGCACGAAATCGCCCAGGGCGTCCTCGGGGAGGTCCAGCAGGCCGGGCGCCACGGGAGCATCGTCGGCGTGGTAGATGTTGTGATAGATCTCATCCGACAGGAGCCAGATTCCGTGGCCCCGTGCCCATCTCGCAATAGCTTCGAGCTCGTGCCCGTGGTAGACGGCGCCGGTGGGATTGCACGGCGTGTTGAGGATGAGCCCGCGGGTACGCTCGGTCCGATAGCCTTCCAGCTCTTCCGCCGTGACCTTGAAATCCCTCTCCACCGCACCGGGTACCGGAACCGGCTCAGCCCTGGCCAGGGCTACCACATCGGGATAGCTGGTCCAGTAGGGCGTCGGAATCAGAACCTCGTCGCCAGGCCCGAAGAGAGAGAAGGTGGCGTTGAACAGTGCCTGCTTGGCGCCCGACGTAACCACGATGCGGTTCCAGTCGACCTCCCTCCCCGACCTGGCGGCGAGGTGGGCCGCAATGGCTTGCCGGAGTTCCGGCATCCCGGCGGGAGGGGTGTAGCGCGTCTTCCCTTCCCGGATCCCCTGGACTCCCGCCTCGGAAATGAACGCGGGCGTATCGAAATCGGGCTCGCCGGCGCTCAGATTGATGATATCACGCCCCTCCGCGGCCAGCTCCTTCGCCAGGGTGTTGACGGCGATGGTGGCGGAAGGCTTGAGACGGCCGATGTTGGAGCTGAATTGCATCTTCATCCTCGAGTGCCGGAGGTTCCGTGCCCGGATTCCGGGGGGCCCGGAATATCAACCGCCGGCAGTATGATTTCAAGAAAGCCACTCCCCTTCACGCCCCGTGATCCACTTCCCTCGACCCCCCGGCAGGGCGACCTTGTTGCCATGGACACCGCACTGCCTGTGGAATGTTTCTTCGATTTCACCGACCCGCTCTCCTATCTCCTACATCAATCGCTCTCCCCCCACGAGGAGGGAGGCGAGGTGGCCGTCCGCTGGGTGCCCGTGGAGCTTCGCCCACCGCCCCGCCCCATGCTTTCCCCGCGGGACCCGGGTTGGGCCTCCCGGTGGCAGGAGGCCCTGAGCGCGTCGGATCCCGGCGAACTCCGGGAGCCGCTTCTCCTGCCCTGGACCCGCAAGGCACACGAACTGGTGCTCTACGGAAGCGAGCACGGGTTGGACGCCGCCCTGCGCGCCGCGCTCTTCCGCGCCTTCTGGAAGGAGGGCGCAGACATCGGCCGTATCGACGTCCTCGTCGCCCTCGCCACCGAGCTCGGACTCGACCGCACCGAGGCCAAGGCGACCCTGGACGTGGATCGCTATACCGCCCGCGTGGCCGAGGGGGCCCGGCGGGCCCGGGAAATGGATGTGCATCGCATCCCCACCCTGGTCCGGGGTGCCGCCCGTCTGGAGGGCTTCCACTCCCGGCCCGCAGTAGGCACCTTCTTATTCGGATCGTGAGCCCGGTCAGGGGCAGCGGCCCCCGAATGCGAAGCGCCGTCGTCCCAAAAACGCAACGCCGTCACGAGGAACCCCATGGCTGGATATGAGCGAAAGACCGCCCTCTCGCCCGCAGAGGTGCTGGAGAAGGCGAATCGCCTGCTGCCTGAACTGGTGGGAGTGTCCCCGACCAAATCCGGGAACCACATGGCCACCTTCTCGGGAGCGGAGGGCACCGTCACCGTGAGTGCCCACAGGCACGGACCCTACACGGAAGTCGTGGCAACCACGGACAACCTCCGCACGTCACGGATCGACTACGAGGTGCAGCGCTTCCTCAACGCTCTTCCTTACGAACCCGGAGACCGGGGCGGTCTCGCTCTGGAATCCGACGGCTGAGCCGCCCCCACATGACCTCATTCGACGATCTGGATCTGCGCCCCGAGGTGGTGGAGGCCCTTGCCTCCGAGGGCATCGAATCCCCCACTCCGCTGCAGGAAGCGGCCCTTCCGGTGCTGCGCCGGGGTCACAACCTGGTCCTGGCGGCGGGTCCGGGAAGTGGCGCCGCTACGGCCTGGATGGCGGCACTCCCCGAGTTGGTGGAGGGAGCAGGAGCGGGAACCCGCTGCCTGGTCCTGGCACCCACCGACGAGGAAGCGCATTTCCTGGCCGAGTCGGCGGCGCGCATTGCGGGCGCCGCCGGCCATACGGTAGCGGGCGTGGGTGGAGCCTGGGCGCTTCCCCAGCTCGCCCACATTCTGGTGGGAGAACCCACCCGCCTGAAAGCGGCGGCCGAGGCCAGCGAAATAGACCTGAGCAACGTCCAGGTTCTGGTCACGGCCGGAGCCAACATCATGGAAACGCTGGGCAGCCTCGCCGTGGTCGAGGAGCTGCTGAGCCTGGTGCCCAAGGACAGCCAGCGCATTATAACCGCCCTGCCTCTCACCGATGAGGTGCGGCGCTTCGCCGAGCGCCACGCGCGCAGGGCCGCTGTGCTTCCTCCTACACCTGCCGAAGGGCTTCCCGGTGGGGATTCGCCCGGCCGAGGACTTCTGCGCTTCCGCGTGATTTCCCGGAGGGAAGACGAAGCGCTGGTGGCCACCGTGGCCGAGCTTCTCGAGAACGATCACAGACACGTTCTGGTCTACTGCCGCAACGAAGATCGGGCGGCGGACATGGGCGACCACCTCACGCTTCACGGCTTCACCGCCGGTGCGCCCGGCGACGACACCCTCCCCGTCTGGCTGGGAGTGGATGCCCTGGAAGCTCGGGCGGCCGCCGAAGGCGCCGAAGGCGTGACCGTTCTCAGCGCCGACGTGCCGGCCGACGCCGACGAGATGGACCGCCGCCACGGGCTCGTTCACGGGGGCGTGGTCCTGGTTTCACCGCGCGAGATCCCCCACCTGCGAGATGCGGCGCGGCGGGCCGGCTACGCTCTGGAGCCGTCACCCCTTCCGTCTGTCGGGGCAAGCTCCGACATGCAGGCGTTTCTGGCATCGCTCTGCCGGGCCATGGATACCCGCGATGTGGATGCGTATCTCTCGGTGCTTCAGCCCCTCTTCGGCCGTTATGGAGCGGAACGGGTCGCCGCCGCCGCCGCCGCCCTCCTGCGCAGCCGGACTGCAGCGCCGGAAGCGGGCACCTCCGCCGCGGAAGTCCCGGAGAAGGACGCCATCCGCGGGTGGATCCGCCTCTTCCTTTCGGTGGGGGAGCGGGACGGGGTATCCCCTCGAGATCTCCTGGGAGCCATCACCGGCGAGGCTGGCGTTCCGGGCTCAGCGGTGGGGAAGATCGACATCCATGAGAGCCATACCCTGGTGGAAATTCAGGACAACATGGCTCAGAAGGTTATGAAAGCCCTCAACGGCACGACCATTCGCGGACGCGCCGTCCGCGCAGACCTCGACCGTCCCAAGAAGGCCGGGTCGGGGGCCCCACGCCGCAGACGTCCGTGAATGCGGAGAGGGCCACGCCGCTTGAATCGCGGCGTGGCCCTCTCGACTTCAGCAGCGGCCCTCCGGACCGGACGTTGCGGCTCCTCCGGCGTGAAGGGGGTTCCTACCCGGGTGTCCCTACTTGATGCCGTCCTTGAGACCCTTGCCGGCCCGGAAGCTGGGCGTCTTGGTCGCGGCAATCATGATGGTCTCGCCCGTGCGAGGGTTCCGGCCCGTACGCGCCTTGCGGTGCTTCGCCTCGAAGGTGCCGAAGCCGGTGATCTGGACGCGGTCGCCCGCCTTGAGCGTCCGGGCGATGATGCCGTCACTGGGGCTGAACATGGCGTCCACGGCCCGGCCGGCGTCAGCTTTGGTCATGCCGGTGGCTTCAGCGAGGGCGTCCACGAGATCGGACTTGTTCATCTGGCAGCTCCTATTGGCTGGATGAGAAATGTTGGGTCGCGGCCGGAGCCGCCCTGGTTGGGACCCGGGAGGCACCGGCTATCGAGTGGTCCTGGACAGTCGATACGCCGCAAAGCGCGAATGTCTCCCCGGACCCGTGGGTCAGGTTAGCCCTACGTTATGCCCACTTCCTCAGGGCGTCAAGAGTGACGAGTAGCCGAAAACCCTTGTCCTGCCTAGCTTCCTGGGAGGTGAATGTCAAGCGTCCTCGCTCCGCTCCCGAAGGAAGCAGATCAGCGTGACATCAATATCGCTGTTTACCCGCCGCTTCATCGGCACCCTGATCGTCTTCGCGGCCCTGACCGTCCTGGGCACCGCGGGCTACATCATCATCGAGGACGCAAACGTTTGGGATGCGGTCTATATGACCGTCATCACCCTCACTGCCGTAGGATACGACGAGGTCATCCCCCTGACTCCGGCGGGACGTACCTATACCATGGTCCTCCTGCTGGCCGGCCTGACCTGGATGGGGGTGTGGTTCGCCCTCACCACCTCCCTCATCGTCGAACTGGACCTCAAGGACGTTCTTCGGAGACGCAGAATCATGAGCCGTATCGAAAAAATGAAGGATCACGTCATCGTGTGCGGCGCCGGAAGAACGGGACGGCAGGTGGCGCAGGAACTGGATTCCATGCAGAGTCCTTACGTCCTCATCGAGCGCGACCCGAACAACATCGGTGCGGTCCTGGAATTCCTCCCCGACGCGGTCATTCTGGAAGGCGACGCCACCCACGACCATGTCCTCCTGGAAGCCGGTCTTCTGCGCGCCCGGGGTCTCGTGACCTGCCTCAGTGCCGACACGGACAATCTCTTCGTGTGCCTGTCCGCCAGGGATCTCGCCGCCAAAGTGAAGATCGTGGCTCGGGCCTACGAAGAAGAGACGATGGACAAGCTCTATCGCGCCGGCGCGGATCAGGTGGTCAGCCCCAACGTGAGCAGCGCCATCCGCATGGCTTCCGTGGTGCTGCGGCCGTCGGTGGTGTCCTTCCTGGACATCGCGACACGATCCTCCGACCTCTCACTGCGGTTGGAGCAGGTGTCGGTGAGCCCCGAGGCGCCGGTGGCCGGTCAGACGCTGGCCGAGGCCCGCATCCCCCAGCGTACGGGCTTCATCGTCATCGCCATCAGGAAGAAGGAACGGGTAGGCCACGAGTTCCTTTTCAACCCGGTGGCCGATACACGCCTGGAACCAGGCGACGAGGTCATCGTCCTCGGCCAGACGGAGCAGATCGAAAAACTCCGATCGCTGGTGGAATAGAAGGGCTCTGCAAGAAGGGGGAGTGCCCCATCCCTCCCGGGAGGCGTCTCAGCCCACGACGGGGTCTTTTCTCGCCCGCTTGAAGAGGGAGTACACGAAGTATCCCACCGCCGCCACCACGGCCAGCTTGACCGTGAGCGCGATCACGCCCAGAAAGAGGGCCAGGAGCGGGAGCACGACGACCCCCAGCAGCTTGAGTAGAACCAGGCCGGCGATCCCCGCCACCGTAATTGTCGCAAACGTCCTCATGACACTCCTCCCACGATCCGATGCCGGCCGTCCACAGGCCGTCTTCAGTGGGTCCTACGGAGTGTGAGGTGGCGGAGTTTCAGGAGCGGAGCGGCCTACTTGTAGCGGTACGTAACCCGCCCCCGGGTGAGGTCGTAGGGAGAGAGCTCCACCTTTACCCGGTCGCCCTCGAGCACACGGATGTAGTTCTTCCGCATCTTTCCCGAAAGATATGCCAGGACTTCATGTCCGTTCTCCAACTCGACCCGAAAGGTCGCGTTGGGGAGGACCTCGCTTACCGTCCCTTCGATCTCAATCGCTTCTTTTGCCACGCGGTGCCGATTTCCTTGGTTGAATGTGCCGAGAGCATACCTTAACGCCCCCAACCGCACGGGGGCAACCGATCCAGGTGGGCCGGGGGCAGCGAATCCGGACAAAGCCGGGGGCGCTGCGCCCGACGTGCAAGGGGGATGGACTCCCGGGAAAGACCTGCACTGGCAGGGCAGATCTTCCCCAGGAGCCTGTCCGAGTAATGCAGCGGGCCGCGTTGGGGACGCCACGGCCCCAGGCCGTAGGCGGCGACTCGA
>JBHHWB010000111.1:0-7280 GCA_046756305.1 Gemmatimonadota bacterium | reverse complement strand
AATATTTTTTGCCACGGGCGGACACGGGGACGGGATGCCGGGGGTGGGATTCGAACCCACACGGGATTTCTCCCAGGGGATTTTAAGTCCCCTGCGTCTACCATTTCGCCACCCCGGCCTTCTCCTTCTCCGCCCTCCGCTGCCACGGCGCTCCGGCGCGCATGGGACCCGCCGGGCCCGCTCCGGAACAGCCCTTCGTCCGGCCCCCCGGGAGCCGGCGCGTCCGTGTGCGAAGGAGTCAGAACGTTCGGAAGAAGCGGGCCCGCACGTCATCCATGTAGACGCTGCCGGCCCCCACCGCAGACATCCTCACCCCCAGAGCAAGAACCAGCGTCCCGTCCTCATCGGAGGTCCCTTCCACGGTAAGGGTGAGCGGGGTCCACGCAAGACCTTCCCCCGTTCCCTGAAGCCCGCCGGGGAGCGCAACCGGGGAAAGGGCCTCCCCCCCGGCCGGCGCCGTCGAGTCGGCACGCGCCACCCATGCCCATCCCTCGGGAGGGAGGTCATCGGCAAGGCCCAGCATGAGGGTGACCTCCGCCCTGTACCGTTGATCCGACTCAACCTCGAAGGTGCGCTCCACCCAGGCCGTAACGCGGCCCGTCGGGGCGTTGAGCCGGAAGCGTACCGCCGCCCCTTCGCCCATCTCCCCCACCGCCTGGCGGGTGACGGAAGCCGTCGCGGCCCCCTCGGCCGCCCAGGCCGGGATCCAGCCGTCCCAACCGGAATCGAAGGTGGCCGTTTCATCGAATTCGGGGACGATGAGGATCTCGCCCTTGCGGTCACAGCCGCCCAGCGCCAGAAGCGCACAGATACCCGCCGCGCCGGCGCGCAGTGCGCCCCTGCTCAGAGGCCCGGTACCCTGCCGGCGGATCATCCGTCCCACGCCTTCCCTCGGAGCTGAAGGGTTTCCTCCGAACGTCGTTGCCCGTTTCCGGGCGTCCAAGGATAATACAGATTCCCGGAGACCACATCCCGAAGCCACCCACTCAAGCCCACCGACACGGTTCCGTCCCCTATGCGGCCCCATCGCTTCCATCGTCTCCGGTCCGTCCTCACGCGGCGGCAGCCGGATCTCACCGTTCTCATGGAAAAGGTGAACAAGTCCCACAACTTCAGCGCCATCCTGCGCAACTGCGACGCCGTAGGCGTTCTCGATGCACACGCCGTCCCTCCGGACCACGGCCTGGACCTCCACCACGGCACCTCGGCGGGAACACGAAAGTGGATCCGGGTCCACCGCCATGCCACGGTGGACGAGGCGGTGGCACGGCTGAAGGAAGAAGGCTTCGCCCTTCTCGCCGCCCACCCCTCGGCCGACGCCGTAGACTACCGCGAACCCGACTACACCCGACCCACCGCCTTCATGATGGGGGCGGAATTGTACGGGGTTTCGGAACGGGGCCTGGAGCTGGCCGATGTCCACGTGACCATCCCCATGGTGGGCATGGTCCACTCCCTGAACGTCTCGGTGGCCACCGCCCTTCTTCTCTACGAAGCCTATCGTCAGAGGGAGGCCGCAGACATGTACGCCGAATCCCGCCTGGACGACGAGGCGTTCCGCCGCATCCTCTTCGAGTGGGCGTACCCCACGCTGGGCCGGCGATACCGGGGCGAGGGCCGCCCCTACCCGCTCCTGGACGAAGACGGGCAGATCATGACGGGTGGGTCCTCCGGCAAGAATGAGAGAGGCCCCGGAAGGGACGGGACCTCGACCTGAGGGACGCGCCTCCATCCCAGGGACGCGCCTCGACCCGGAGGTCGCGCCGTGAACCGGAAGGCGCGTGCGGTCGGGATCGACGCTCCTATCCCCCGCCCGCCGTGAGCGCCGCAAGCCACGCCGCCGCCACCGGAACCGTCAGGTTGTCCAGGCCGTGGCTGCTCCATGCCTCCACGCCGGCCGCCACGAGGGCAACCAGCACCGCACGTCCGGCCGCGGCGGTGAAAGACATGTCTCCCCTTTCCAGGGCGTAGAGGGTCACCCCGGCCGCCAGCGCAGACACCACGAAGACAGCGAGGGAGCCTTCCCAACTGCGGGTGACGGCCACGCCCCGCAGGGAGGGCACCCGGTAGCGGTGACGGCCCCAACGCCTGCCTACCGGCTCTCCCACGGCGTCGCCCCACCCCGCCACTAGATAGCCCACCGCCGCGTACTTGCCCGCCACGAAGGCGGCGGCAAGCCCCCCTACGGCCGTCGCAACCAGAGGCACGAGGATGAACCACGCTTCGTGAGGACGGTCCCCCGGGCGGGCCAGAGCACGGAATAGCGGGCTCTCGCGGCCGGCCCGCACGGCGGCCATCACCAGGCCGGCCACCACCACTCCGAAGGCGTTGGTAGTGGCAAGCCCCTCCAGAAAATAGATGGCGGCCGCGGCGGTGAACACGGCGAAGTGAAACACCTTCCGCGTGTAGGCCACCGGACGGCCCCCGTCGTGAAGGGCTCCCGCCGCGGCCCCGGCGAAGACGCCCACCACAAGGCCCGCCCCCGCCCCGAGGAGGGCTTCCCTCGGTCCGGGGATCCAAGCGTGGGGCGTCAGGGCCGGGAGATCCGGAAAGATCAAACTTCCTCGTCCTCGTCATCCAGGAGTGTGAAGCCTCTCCGGGTCATGACGCCCCACCCCTCGATGCCCCGCAACGCCGAGATCGTGCCTTTCAGACGCCACCACACCGAGAGCTGACGGTAGCCGAAGTTCTCCAGGATTCCGAGCAGGAAAAGCTGCAGGAGATCGGTGATGCGTGGATACCGACGGAAGGAGAGCTCCTCCAGCGCCACCGCCGCCACCGACAGGCCTATGCCCAGGACCACCGCCACCATGAGGAAGGCCACCACGAAGAGAAAGTCGGCGCGGCCGGCGAGGACGGTGGCGGCGAAGACCCCGTAGCCCCCTACTTCGATGACGGGTCCCAGCATCTCCAGGAAGAAGAAATACGGGAAAGCGAGAAGCCCCGCCTTGCCATAGCGGGAATTGAAGAGCATCACGCGATGACGGGTCAGGGACTGGAAGAGGCCGCGCTGCCATCGGTCCCGCTGCCGGCCCAGGACCTTCAGCGTCTCGGGGCACTCGGTCCAGGCCACCGGATCGGGAACGAAGTGAATCCGGTAGGGCTCCTTCCGCTCGGAGCAGTGCCGGTGAAGACGCACGACCAACTCCATGTCCTCACCCACGGTGTCGGTGGCATACCCTCCGGCCTCCACCACCGTGCTGCGCCGGAAGATCCCGAAGGCCCCGGAGATCACCAGCGTGGCGTCCATGGCGTCCCAGCCCATGCGTCCCGAGAGGAATGCGCGCAGGTACTCCAGCACCTGGAAGCGAGCCCAGAGGTTACGGGGCAGGCGGACGTCCACGACCTGCCCCTGGCGCACCACGCATCCGTTGGCGATCCGCAGCACCCCTCCCGCCGCCACCGTATGGGCGTCTTCCATGAAGGGGCGCACGATGCGAATGAGGGCCTGCCGCTCCAGGAGGGAATCGGCGTCCATGGCGCAGAAGAGGGGCGTGCGGCAGAAGTTGATCCCCGTGTTCAGGGCATCGGCCTTGCCTCCGTTCTCCTTGTCCACGACCCACAGGTTGGGGTGACGGTGACTTCGGTAGACGGTGCGCACCGGAGCCGCAGGCAGGGCTGCGGTGGGGATGCGGGCCGTGGGCTTGAGATTGAACGTCCCGCTGAGCCGCTCCAGGGTCCCGTCGGTGGAGCCGTCGTTGACCACGATGATCTCGAACTCGGGATATTCCAGGGTGAGAAGGGAGCGGACCGATTCGACGCAGGTGGCCTCCTCGTTGTACGCAGGGGCGAGAAGGGTGATGGGAGGCGCCCCTCCCGACGTGATGAGGTCCTCCAGATCCAGGGATTTCAGGCGCAGGGCGTAGCGGCGCAGGGCGCGAAAGGCGAAGAGGCTGGTCGCCAAATAGACAGCGTTCAGAAGAATGAAGTAGGCCAGCACCACGTAGTTGAAGGCGCCAGCCGCGCCCCAGAAGAGGCCGCTCACGGGATTTCAGCCTCGGCCAGCACCTGAGCGGCCAGCAGCGCCCGCGGATGGTCCGACTCCGCCAGATCCCGGAGGAGCGGGTGGGCGCCCGCCGCGAGGATGCCTTCCGCCGCCCTCAACGCTACCCACGGCGACGGGTCTGCCACGGCCCCTAGAAGGCGGGGCACGTCTTCTTCGCGCCCGAGAACGCCCAGGGCCTTCAGGGCGTGGCTTCGTACATGAGGAATGGGGGAGGCGCACCGTACCCGTACGACGTCGATGTGTTCGGGCCTCCCCACCACCGCCAGGAGCCTCAGCGCCGCCGCCAGAAGGTCCTCGTCCTCCTCGATCTCCACCACGCCCGCCGCAATGTCCCCGGACCCGGGGTCCCCGAGGACCGCCAACGCGTCAGCCACCACGGCGCGAACCCACGGCTCTTCCTCGCCGTCCGCCAACGCCTTTCGCAGATGCGGAACTCCCTCGCTCCCGATTCCCGCCAGCATGGCCGAGAGAAACCCGCGACTCCAGGAATGGAAACGGTAGAGGCGCTTGAGCACCGGCTCAGTGAACTCCGCGTACTCGGGACGCGCCAGGGCCCGGACCGCCACCATGGCCACAAGGGGAGAGGGGTCGTCCATGGCCTCGACCACCACGTCGGCGTAGCGGGGAAGCCCCAACGTCCCCAAGGTCTGCACCGCCCGGGTCCTCACCTCCACGTCTCCGCTGAGCGTGCGTCGCACCAGGGGTTCCAGGAAGGGGAGCGCAAGCCGGCGCAGCGTATCCAACTCGGGGCCTCGCACCCTGCGGGCGAACTCCACCACGAAGCGCACGAAGTAGAGTCGCATCTCCCGTGGGATGGAGGCCTGCAGCGCCGGGATCCCGCCCGGGTCGTCCAGGACCTCCAGAACCGGGGTTTCCCACCCCTCGCGAAGCCGGTTCCACCGGGCGTCGCGGGCGCGGTGGCGGAAGCGCAGCCAGAAGGTGTAGACGGCGAATGCGAAGGAGAGGAGGAGGAGGACGCCTACCAGGTAGGCGATGACCACCAGCGCCGCATCCCGGACGCCGGCCTCCTCCAGAAGTGAGGGAAGACCCGGCACAGCCCGGTCCCTACGCGGCGTCCGGCACGTGCCCGCGCCGGATCAGGCGCCGCACACGGGCGACCAATTCCGTGGGAGAGAAGGGCTTCTGGATATAGTCGTCGGCCCCGAGATCGAACCCGCGGACGATGTCCCCTTCCTTGCCCATGGACGTGACCATGATAATGGGAACCCGGTCCAGGGCTGGGGTCTTTCGCAACCGTTGTAGCACTTCGAACCCGTCGAGGCCCGGCATCTTTACATCCAGGATCACCAGGGCGGGAACCTCCTCCAGGATCCGCTCATAGGCCGCCTGCCCATTGTCCAGGCGCTCCACGGCGAAGCCCTCCTTTTCCAGGCGATGCACCAGAATCTGGGCGGTGATGTCGTCGTCGTCCGCCACCACGATACGCAGGGCACCCGCCGCCGCCTCATCCTCTTCGCCCCCGAACCGGTTGCCTCCCGCCTGAGCCACCTTGTCGGCAGCTTCCCGCGCGCGGATGAGAAGATCCTCGGGTTCTTCGCCGTCGCGCCTGCTGACGACCGCCACCGACGCGGTGAGGCGAAAGGGCTCCCCTTCGGGATCCTCCACGGAAAGCGTGCGCACACCTTCCAGAAGGTTTTCCGCCACTTCCGCAGCACGCTCTGCGCCCTGTACCGGAACGGCGGCGGCGCCCGGAAAGGGACGACTCAGCGCACCGATCCCATCGCCGACATGGCGTAGGATCTCCGCCAAGCGCTGCGCCGCCATGTGCTCCATGCGCTCCGCCGTGCCCCACCCCCATTTCTGCTGCAGCTCCTCATACCCGTCCAATGAGACGTAGACCAGCGTGTCCAGGGCGGGCTCGGATCGTAGATCCACCAGCAGTCCCGCCCGGTTGCGCAGCCCGGTCAGTCGGTCCGTGAGCGCCGCCCGTTCGCGGGCCGCCTCCCGCTCCAGGCGGACGTGGACTTCCTCGGCCAGGGCCTCGGGGTCAAAAGGCTTGCTGATGAAACTCTCGGCACCGAGGGCGAAGCATTCGGCCCGCACTTCCGGCGAATCCTTCACCGTAAGCACGATCACGGGGATGTCGGCGCGAGCCGGGTCCCGCTTCAGGTTTCTCAGTACGGCGCGCCCGTCGTCGTCGGGGAGGATGAGGTCCAGAAGCACCAGGTCGGGCGCGGTGTCCCGCATGCGCGCGTTGGCTTCCTCCACCGTTTCCGCCTGCAGGATCTCCCGGTCCGGTGCGGCGAGGACGACACCCAGGAGATGCCGAATCTCCGGGTCGTCCTCGATGACCAGGATCCGCCGGGGATCACCCGCATTCATTCCGAAGATACGGACTCCGTCAGGGTGAAGATGGAGCTCAACATCTCCTTCAGGGTGGGCGCCATGGTGTCGTCCTTCATCACGACCGCGGAGGCCATATCGGACAGTTGCTTGAGATCCTTGCGGTCCAACTCCTTGGCCGTAAGGACCAAGACGGGCAGCCCCAGGTAGTTGGGGTCCGATCGCAACCTCTGAAGGAACGTCATGCCGTCCATCACCGGCATGAGCAGGTCCAGGAGGACGGCATCGGGCGCTTCGCTGCGAACCGCCGCGAGACCCTCCTGGCCATCCTCGGCCGTCACCACCTCGAGACCCAGAGAGCCCAGATATTCGGTGAGGAGCTTGCGCGTACGGGGATCGTCATCCACGACCAGGACCCGCCCTCCGCGCTTCCGGACCAGATTGCGCCAGAGCACACGGAGGAGATCCTCTCGTTCGAAGGGCTTGGTCACCAGGTCCACGGCGCCCAGGAGCTGTCCTCGACCTTCCCCGGCGACGATGCTCACCACCACCACGGGAATCCGCCGCAGAACCGGATCCGCTTTCAGTTCCTTGAGAACCTCCCACCCCGTCATCCCGGGCATCATGAGGTCCAGGGTGATGAGGTCGGGCTGGTGCTCGACCGCCAGCTTCAGGCCGTCTTCCCCGCTGCCGGCCTGCAGAACGTTACACCCGAAGTCCTCAAGGTAATGCGCCATGAGATCCCGGGAATCCCGCTCGTCGTCGACGACGAGCACGGTGAAGTCCCGCATACGAGGGGGTTGAGCGGGCGCAGCAGCCTCTCCCGGCGCGCCTCCACCGGCATCGTCCTCCTCCGGGGAAGGAGCGGATTCCTGCGGCGTGTCCGTCTCGCCGGCGCCCGCAGCCCCTCCCGCTTGGGCCGCCGCTCCGGCGAGAGCCTTCTCGGCGGGCTTCTCCTCGGGAACGTCGG
>JBHHWB010000110.1:0-7951 GCA_046756305.1 Gemmatimonadota bacterium | reverse complement strand
CAAGTTACGACATCCCCCTGTAGCGTGAACAGGCTCCCAGAATGCCGAAGACGGCCAGGGAGGCGGTGAGGGCGTCTTTGCGGCGCTGCCTCGGAGTTTCGCCGTCGGTGATCTCCAGAAAGACGGGGGCTCCTCCCAGGGGGTTGGCGATGGCCAGGAGTGCCGCCAGGGCCTGCAGGAATGCGGTGCCGTCCATATTCACCCTCGGCCTCGTTCAGGAGTGCGGTGGCCCGTATGGCAGCGTGTCGAGATGGCTCAGGCCGTGCCCGGGATCGTAATAGCGGATACGATGTTTTCGCGGGTATGCCAGGAGGAGGGCGACCGCCGCCCCGAACACAAACCCTCCCACATGTGCCCAGTAGGCGATGCCCCCGCTGCCCGTGGCCCCTGTCGCCAGGGACCAGACTCCGGAGAAGAACTGGATGAGGAACCACCACGTCAGGACGAACCAGGCGGGGAAGACCAGCACAGGAAAGAAGATCAGGAGCGGGACCAACACGAACACCCGAGCCGCGGGAAAGAGGATGAGGTAGGCGCCCAGGACGCCCGCGATGGCACCGCTCGCGCCGATCTGGGGCACGGTGGACAAGGGGGTCGCCACGGCCTGGGTGAGTCCTGCGGCCAGCCCCGCCGCGAGGTAGAGGGCGAGAAAGCGCAGGTGCCCCAGGTCGTCCTCCACCGCGGGTCCGAAGACGGACAGGAAGATCATGTTTCCAATGATGTGGAGCCATCCCCCGTGCAGGAACATGGAGGTGAAGATGGTGAGGAGGACCCAGGGTTCGTGCTGCCAATGGGCGAGCCGTGCGGGAACCGCCCCCCACGTCATGATGAAGGTGTCCAGCGCCGGTCCCTGGGTGATCTCGACGAAGAAGAACCAGATGTTGAGACCGATGAGGATCTTGGTGACCAGGGGATAGCTTTCCCTGGCGACGTTGTCCCCGAAGGGGATCATCGCTCACTCCCGGCGGGCCGGGCCGGCGGGGACTTTGGGCTGCCGCCGCCACGGGGTCCGTCCACGTACTGGACCGAGGGGCGCTTCTTTCCCGACTGGGGATAGAGCTGCATGAGGACGTAGATCTCGGGAGGCATCTCCGTGGACACCTCCATCCCCAGCTCACGGGCTTCGCTCACCCGGATGGGGTAGTCATGGGTCCAGCGTCCTTTGCTGAGGATGTCGGCGAGGTGCTTGGCCTTCTTTGCCTCCACGCCTCGGGTTTCCAGGATGCCTTCCACCGCTTCGCGCACCTGCTGAATGGCCTTCTTGGCCAGGTCGGCCATGATGAGGGTCTGGTCGTCTACCTTGTTCACATCCTTGCGCTCCACGGCGGCCAGGATGGAGGCGGCGGCGAACTGGCCGAGTTGGGGGTCCACAGGGCCCAGCACAGCGTAGGAATCCATGACCACCTCGTCGGCGGCCAGAGCCAGGAGCGTGCCTCCGGACATGGCGTAGTGGGGAATGAAGACGGTGACCTTGGCGGGGTGCTCGGCCAGCGCCCAGGCGATCTGCTCCGCGGCCAGCACCAGTCCTCCCGGCGTGTGCAGCACGAGATCGATGGGCACGTCGTCGTCGGTCATTCGGATGGCCCGGAGAATGGCTTCCGAGTCCTCGATGTCGATGTAGCGGGCGAAGGCCATTCCCAGGAAGGAGAGGGCTTCCTGCCGGTGGATCAGGGAAATCACGCGCGATCCCCGGCTCTTCTCCATGCGATGCAGGAGGGCGGCTCTCTGCGCCTCCCGCGTGCGCTGCTGAAGGAGCGGTGCCAGGCTGGAGAGGATGATGAAGAGCCAGAAGAGGTCAACAACGCTCATGGCGAGGTCCGGAGAAGGTGGTTCCCAATCCCGCGCTCTTCCCCCTCGGGCCAGAGCCGGGCAGGCCGACTTTACAACATGGAAGATCATGCGGAGGAGAACAATTCCGCATCTACCGAAGAGGAGCGCCGTTGCGCTACCTTGAACAGGATCTCGCCGGATTCCCGCAGCCCGAAACCCGGGAGTGGAGACCTTCGTGAACGCCGCCCCAGCCGCGACCACGGCGTGGCGGTGAAGATGATCACCGGAGACCACCTGGCCATCGCCTACGACAATACCAAGATCCAGATGGCGCCTGTGCGCTGGAACATGCCGGAGCTCCTCACAGTGGCCAGCGTTCTGGGCGTGTCCGGCGTGATCTCCTCCTTCCTCCTCTTTTTCATCCTGGTGCAGCTCGACTTCTCCATGGAGATGATCCAGTCCCTCTTTTTTGCCAAGCTGGTGGTCGCGGGCCACGGGACGATCTACAACACCCGCACCGACGAGTGGTTCTGGAAGAAACCCTATCCCTCGTGGATCCTCTTCGGAGCCACCTTCTCCACCCGGGTCCTGGGGACGCTCATCGCTGTCTACGGCTTTCTCATCACGCCCATCGGATGGAAGCTGGCCGGGTACATGTGGGCCTACGCCCTGGCCTGGTTCGTCTTCAACGACGTAATGAAGGTGGGCACCTACACCCTGCTTCGGCGTCGGGGGCTGTACACCTGAGGGTGGAGATCGCACCGCCGCCGGCAGCGACCGGTCAACTCCCTTCCGCCACCAGCGCGATGCGCGTCCCGTCAGGGCTGACCGCCAGGCGGCTCAGGGTGAGGCCGAGATGGGAGAAATCGGCGACCTCGTTCCAGCGCTCCGCCTCGGGGTCCCAGGCGTAAAGCTTCGATCCCGACGCCTGCAGGAGGGTTCCGTCAGGCGTCCAGGTGTGGAAGTCGGCGGCGTCGACGCCCGGTGCGACGCGCCCCGTGGCGCCGGTGGCGGGGTCGAGACGCCGGATCTCGGTGCCGTCCTCAGTTCGCTGGGTAAAGCTCACGGCGTGGGTTCCCGGGATGCGCTGGATGGCGCGGCCCACGTTGCGGGCCACCACCCGGGCCTCGCCGGTGGCCGTGTTCACCACCTGCAGCGTGGGAGGGTCTCCCAGTACGTAGAGGACCAGCGTCGAGTCGTCGGCCCATGCCTGATAGCCCACCGGCTTCAGGTCGGGAAGGAGGGGGACGGCGTTCTCTCCCGAGCGATCGAAGCGCCAGAGGCGCTGGGTGGAGTCGGCCTCCACGCGGACGGCGGAGAACCCCGACCGATCGGGGAGGGGGGTGGCGCTGTATTCGCTCTCGGGTGAGGTGCGGGTGACCGCTCGGGCCGCGCCCAGGCCCAGGTCGTAGAACCAGATGTCGGCTTGTCCAGACTCGTCGATGACGGTGTACCAGAAGCCCGCCGTATCGTTGAGGAAATAGGGCTGATTGTCATAGCCGGGGCGGTCCGTGACATTGACCGGCATTCCTACGACGAGGCCGCCGTCGGCGTCCCGACTCAGCTCTGCGATCCAGATGTCGGTCCCGGGAGGGGGTATGGCCGGCCGCGCCGCCCCCGCTTCCCGGGCGGGGCCGCCTGATCCTGATTCGGCGCCCCCGCACGCCGCCAGGAGCACCAGCATCACAAAGGAGGCGGATCCGGCGCAGCGCCCTCTCATCTCGACAGAGCCACGCCGAAGGGTGACGTCAGCAGGGGGGGAAGCTCCGGCGAAGGTCCACCACCTCACATGGACTCTCCCGAGCCCAGGGAATTGATGAGGGACGCGCAGCTTCCCGGCGCGCCGCCGCTGCCCAGGGTGAGGCTGAGGAGATGGGGAAGGAATCCTTTCAGGTTGCTTGCCTCCCGGGGCCCGAAGGCGGCCCCCTCCGCCAGCTCGAAGAGCTCGGTTTCACCGCGGACCCGCACCAGGGCATCCCGGGCCTCCATTCGCCACTCGTCGTACGTCTCGTCGGGGCCGAAGACCATCTTGTGCACGTTGATGCATGGGGCCAGCATGTTGAAGGTGGCGAAATACTCCCAGCGGAGTCCACGGAGCGGATCCTCATCCAGGACCAGATCCGGGATTCCCTGGAGGAGGGAGCGGATGTCCTCGGCCACCAGGCCGGCCCGGGCCCGCCGGGCCGCCGCTGCAGCGCCCTCCCGGGACCAGCGCAGAGCCCGCTCGCTGGCTTCGTCTCCCGTCCGCTGGTAGAGCGCCTCCAGGGCGTCTCCGCCCATGTTGGCCAGAACCACCCCCATGAGGTTGTCGATGAGGGTGGGCCCCTGATCGATGAGGAGGAAGCCCGTGGAGATGAGGTCTCTCAGGGTGGATTCCGCTCCCTGCTGGTCACGGTCGCCAAGCTGGACTGCGGCGCGGGCCACCCGGGCGAGACCCGCCGTTCGCATGGCGGCGAAGCGGGGCCAGGGAAGGGACTGGAAGGTGAGTGTGTCGGGGAAGGGAAGCACCCAGCGCCCGTTCACCACGTCCACAAGCGGCGCATGGGCGAGGACCTCGAACTCGGCCTGGGCCGGATGGTCCGCGGCCTGACGCAGGGCCGCTCGCTCCTCATCTGAGAACTCCGAGAGGGAGCGGGCGATGAGATCGTGCGCCACCGTTTCGGAAAAGGGATCGGGGAAGAAATCCGGGTTGGGGAACCACCCCTCGGCATAGACGGTTTCCGGGCGCCGCTCCCACGGCTCCGGAGTGCCGTCGGTGCCGACGAAGGCCAGGTTCTGCAAGGCGCTTCCTGCGCGGCTCGCTGGAATGTCCCGGTCCAGCTCCACCCGATAGCGGCGCAGGACCTCGGCCGCGCCCGCCATCTCCTGAACCGAGAGGAACTGGGGGACGGCGATCTCGGCGAGGATGGGACCGATGGTGGCGGTCACCGCCACCGTGGCCGTGGGGATGAGCGTGGCCAGCGCCAGGACGATGATCACCGTGGCGCCGCTGCGGAATTTCCCCGCTTCGCCCTTGGGGCCCGCACCGAGAGCGATGGCGCCTCCCGCTTCATCCAGGCGGCCGGCCCATGCCGCCGCCTCGCTCTGCACGCGACCCCCACCCGCCTGAGCCAGCCACGTCTGCTTTGCGCTGTGGACCCGGGTGTTGGCCGTGAAGAGGTAGCCCAACCCCAGAACGAGGAGGACGACGGTGGGCCCCAGGGTGAGGAGCCAGATTCCCGAGGGCGTCACGAATCCCCTCGCCGCCAGGAGCACGGAGAGACCGAAGCCCACGGAGAGGTAGACGGCGGCGGCCAGCACCAGACCGGCGCCCCGGAGGCGTGCCATGGCGATGGCGGCGCGGTAGTCGGTGTCAAGGGAGGAGAAGTGGCGCTTGCCCTGGATGAGGAAGCCGGTATCCCGACCGATATCGGAGGCCACTTCAAGGATGGTGTAGGTGCCGTAGCCAGCGTCGGATGCCGCCGCTGCGTCCCGCAGGAGACGGAAGAGAACCCAGAAGCCGGACACGATGATGATCATGCCCAGGACGGCGAGGGAGACGCCCACCTGCCAGTTGCCCTCGAAGGGGCCCAGGCTCCAGAAGGGCTGCTCCGTGGCGAGCTCCCACAGGAGCGGGAGTACCAGGATGATGCTCCCCACCCATGTAAGACCGATAGCCTTCCAGAGCCTCCCCTGGAGTTTTTCCAGTCCGGGAGGAGGCCACGACAGGGGTGGAAGGGGGCTCCTCGGCGAGGGGGTCGTCTTTTCAGCGTCGCTCATCGCACGTCCAGAGAGGAAGGGTGAGACTGCCGCCTCAAGATGCGACGGAATGGGGCACCGGCGAAAGGTTCTCGGGTAGAGGAAGCCCTGGAACCGGGAGGCGCAGCCGACCCTTTCCGAGCTCCCCGACGAAGAGGAATCATGCCCCAGGAGACACTTCTCGCCGCCGTCTGGCTGGCCCTGCTCTGGCTGGCTGAAGCCACCATCCCGATGGTGGAAGGCTACGAGAAACGGGTTCCCCACGCCCTGGCCAACCTCGCCATCGGAATTCTCAACGCCGTGGTGACCTCTCTCCTTCTCGCGGGCGGCGCGCTGGCCGTCACCGAATGGGCCCGGGTGCATGGTTTCGGCCTCCTGCACATGGTGCGTCTCCCCGAGGTGGCGATGTGGATTGCGGCGATCCTTCTCATGGATCTCTGGCAGTATACGTGGCACAGGATCAACCACCGCATTCCCCTTCTGTGGCGATTTCATGCCGTGCACCACTCCGACGCCGAAATGGACGCCACCAGTGGAGTTCGCTTCCATACGGTGGAGATCCTGCTGTCGGGCGTGGCGCGCCTGGCGGTTCTCCCCCTCCTGGGCCTGACCATCCCCCAACTCGCCCTGTATGAGACGCTGGCGCTTCCCGTGATCCTCTTTCACCATAGCAACATCCGCCTGGCGCCGACGGCGGATCGCCTGCTACGGGCGGTCATCGTGACCCCGGCCATGCATCGCGTCCACCACTCACGCTGGCAGCCCGAGACCGATTCCAACTACTCGAGCCTCTTCTCCTTCTGGGACCGCTTCCTGGGCAGCTTCCGCCTGAGGGACGACCCGGCCGAAATCGCCCTCGGGCTGGACGGCTACGAGGAATCGGAGTGGAGGGAGCTTCCCGGAATGCTCCGCTCCCCCTTCCGGAAGCGCCGCCGCCCCGGGGAAGAGACTCCCTCCGAGGAGTGAGGACGGCCTCGGGCCCCTGGATCCTGGACGGGCGCTACTCCGGCGGCGCGGCGTCCGGGCCCGGCTGCGACGCTCGGCCCGGCGCTACTCCTCGGTGACGCCGGCCTTTGCGGTGGGCGCCCCCCGCACGGGAGAGCGTACGTTGAAGTGGTATCCCAGCCAGATGAGGCTCAGCCCCACGAGTTCCGTCACGTACAGGACCTCGGTGTGCCCGAAGCGGGCGGAGGTGCCACCGATGCCCGGGAGGAGCGCCCCCACGGCGATGAAGCAGTTGCCCAGGAAGCGGTCGCGCGCCGTTGGATCGCGGCGGAAGCGCCACGCGGAAAAGATCGCGCCCCCGATGAGGAAGCCGGCGGCGTAGAGGTTGATGAAGGGGCTGACGAGGCGGGCGCGGCGCCACTCCATCACCTGTCCGGTGAGGCGGTGCGCCTCCACGGCGTCGTGGTCGATGGGGGACAGGAGCACCAGGGCGCTGGCCACCGCGATGACTGTGAGGAGTGCCACCGTGAGGCGGTCTGCCACTTTCCTGGGGAGGAGAAGATACACCGTCCCCTGCGCCAGAGGCGCGCCACCCAGAAGGGCGCCGGAGATGTACCATGCCCGGAAGACGGGCTCGCTCCAGCCGAAGAGGGTGGTGATGGATTCGGTAAGAGTGCCCACGCCGAACGCTGCGACTCCCAGGCACCACCAGAAGAGGTGGGGCGCCGGGCGCCGCCGCCGCCACCGGCGAAAGATGACGGGGGCGAAGAGAGCCGCCACCAGAGTGGTCAGGATGGGGACGTAGTGCACAGGTGTGGGCAATGAGGCTCCCGGAAAAGGGATGACGAGGCAACGGGAGATCTTCCAACCCCTGAAGCGTTTGCGCCAGGGCCTCCGCCGGTGTTCCGCTGGGGTCCCCGTCGCGTCTATATTCGAAGCTCGCCCGAAGAAGGGCGGGTGTTGATCCTCTTGTAGGGAGATCCCGTAGGTGAATTCATCTTCCGGCGAGCCGCGTCTCGCCACCGTGACCATCCCGGCTCCTGACGTTCGTCCCGGGGCCTTCCTGGACCTGGCAGCGGGCCGGGCCCGGGGGTTCTGGGCCCGGGGAGGACGCTGGGTGGCTCACTGTGGTGCGGTGGCCGAGATCGAGTCGGGGCCGCAGGAGCGTGGGGACCGCTTCGCGGGGGTGGAAACGGAGGCGGTGGCTCTGGCGAAGGATCCGGTGCTTCCAGACCGTGCGACCCGGGCCCCGGTGGTCCGCTTCTACGGAGGTTTTTCCTTCCGGGAGGACCACCGGCCCGAAGGCGCGTGGCGCGGATTCTCCCCGGCGCTCTTTCATCTTCCCGAGTTCGAGGTGGAGGGCGACGACAGCGGCGACGCCTGGCTGCGCGCCCGCGCCCTGGTTCGTCCCGAGGAGGTCGAGGGCATCCTCGCGTCCCTCCGCCGCAGGGCCGAGGCGCTGCGCGCCGATCTCACGGCTCTGGGCTCGCGGGGGCTT
>JBHHWB010000109.1:0-8434 GCA_046756305.1 Gemmatimonadota bacterium | reverse complement strand
CGCGGCCTGCCGCGGCCCGCCCATGCCCCCCCCCCCGCCCCTCCTAGGGATCCCGCAGGGGCTCCCGCTCCAGCACGGTGAGGGCAGCGCCTACGGTGTGGCAGGATCCCGTCACCACCACCGTTCCCTCGCCCGCCTCCGCCCGGGCCAGGGTTATGGCCGCGACGAAGTCCTCCTCCACCCGCATGGGGGCGACGTGGGCCACCACCCGGGCCGCCTCCCTGGGATCCCACACCCTCTCCGGTGGAGCCGAGGGCGGGAGGGTGAGCACCGCAAAATCCGCTCTGGCCAGAAGGGGGGGAAGCATGCTTCTCCAGTCCTTGTCCCCCAGCACACCCACCAGCGCCACCAGCGGTCTCGGAAGCCCCAGCCGGTCCACCGTGTCCACCAGGGAAAGAACGCCCGCCGTGTTGTGAGCCACGTCGAAGATCCACGTCTTTCCCTCCACCACCTCCACCTGGTCCCGGCCGGGGTGGCGCACCCTGGCCACACCCTCCACCACCTGCTCCGGAGCGATGGAGAAGTGGGAGGCGACGTCCCCGGCGATCTCCACCGCCAGCGCCGCATTCCCTGCCTGGTGCCGCCCCGCGAGGGGCGTGAAGAGATCCAGAGTGCCGAATGCGCTGCTCTGCAGAGTGAACCCGGTTCCGTCGGGACGCACCCGCAGCCCGGAGATGACCCGCTCCGGATCCACCGCCGTAAAAGGAGCGCCCCTCTGGTCGGCCACGCTCTTCAGGAGCCCCCGCACCTCAGGATCGGTCTCGGAAGTCACGAAGGGCACGCCTTCCTTAATGATGCCCGCCTTTTCCATGGCGACCTCGGGAAGGGTCTCCCCCAGGAAATCGGCGTGGTCCAGCGCCACGTTGGTCACCGCGGACACCAGAGGACGAATCACATTGGTGGCGTCCAGCCTTCCACCCAGCCCCACCTCCACCACCACCACGTCGGCGCCCTCCCGGGCGAAGGCGTGGAAGCCCAGTACGGTCACGGCCTCGAAGAAGGTCAGTCCGAAACGCGCCACCACCTCCCGGATCTCCCCGGCGCGGGCCGTGAGCACCTCCCGGGAGAGGGCTTCCCCGCCCAGGGTGAAGCGCTCCCGGAAGGAGCAGAGGTGGGGTGAGGTGTAGCACCCCACCTGCAGGCCGTTCCTTCCCAGGATGGACGCCAGCGTCGCGGCAACCGAACCCTTGCCGTTGGTGCCGCCTACGTGAAGGGTGGCGTACCTTTCCTGAGGGTTGTCCAGAGCCTCCAGCGCCGCCCGGGTCCGATCCAGCCCCCAGTGAACCCCGGTGGCCAGGGGGGGAAAGAGGCTACCCGCGAGGGGATCGGAGAAAGGGAGGTCGAGGCGCTCGGGAAGCGCTCCCCCGGCCCGTCGCCTCCCCGGGGCCGGCGTCCCGGAACGCGGGGTCACGGAACCGGGGGGGACTCGGTCCGCGCAGGGGGTTGTCCCAGCATGTGACGGAGGATCCGCGAAACGGTTTCCTTGAGCTCGCGTCGATCCACCACCCGGTCGACCATCCCGTGCTCCAGGAGGAACTCGGAGCGCTGAAACCCCTGGGGAAGCTCCTGGCGGATCGTCTCTTCGATGACCCGGGGGCCGGCGAAGCCGATAAGAGCTCCCGGCTCGGCCAGGTTCACATCCCCCAGCATGGCGTAGGAGGCGGTGACGCCCCCCGTCGTGGGATCGGTGAGGATGGAGATGTAGGGGATCCCCGCCTCGTGAAGGCGGGCCAGCTCCACCGAGGTCTTGGCCATCTGCATGAGGGAAAGGATCCCCTCCTGCATGCGGGCGCCTCCCGAGGCCGACACGATCAGGAGAGGACGTCGCTCCGCCAGGGCATAGCGGGCGGCACGGGCGATCTTCTCCCCCACCACCGAACCCATGGATCCTCCGATGAAGGAGAAATCCATGACCGCCAGGACCACGGGAATCTCGTCCAGAAGGGCGGAGCCGGTTCGCACCGCCTCGGTCCGCCCTTTCGCCTCGGCGGCGGCGACCCGGTCGGCGTATTTCTTGAGATCACGAAAGCCCAGGGGATCGGCGGCGCGCAGGTTGGCATCCATCTCCTCGAACGTACCTGCGTCGGCCAGCAAGCTCACGTAGGCGTCGGCGCCGATGCGCAGGTGGGCCCCGCAGTTGGGACACACGTTCAGATTCTGGGCCAGCCGCTCCCGATAGAGGATCTCTCCGCAGCCCGGACACTTGTCGAATACATCCCCGGGGAGGTCCCGCTTCTCCTCCGCAGTGAGCGGCTTTTTGTCCTTCCTGAACCAGGCCATGGGCCTCCTTCAGTGTCGTTCACCCGGCGGCGAAGCCACGGCAGCGGGTCACGATTCCTCGTGGGCGACCCGCACGGCGATGGCAACGGCCACCCAGGACATGAGGAGGAACGTCCCCCCATAGCTCACGAAGAGGAGGGGGATCCCGGTAATGGGAAGAAGTCCCACCGTCATGCCGACGTTGACGAAAATATGGATGAGCCAGGCTCCGAAGATACCCAGCAGGACCAGGCCGGCAAAGGGATCGGAGGACTCGCGGGCCATGTTCACGAGACGGATGAGAAGGAAGGTGAAGGCCAGGATCGCCACCGCCACGCCGAGAAAGCCCAACTCTTCCCCTACCACCGAGAAGATGAAGTCGGTGTGCTGTTCCGGAAGGAACCCATACCGCTTCTGGGTTCCCAGCGTGAATCCCTTTCCCAGGAGGCCGCCGCTCCCCACGGCCACCTTGGACTGAATCAGCTGAAAGCCGGCGCCCCGCGGATCCACTTCGGGGTTGAGAAATACCAGGATTCGATTCTGCTGATACTCGGCAAGGGAATTCCAAAGAGGTCGGGAGATGGTACCCGCCGCCAGGTTGGCCAGCACCACAATGACCGACTCGAAGAGGAAGAGGCGATAGCGGTAGAAGTAGAGAAATACCACGACGCCCACGATGTACAACGACCAGATGCGCGTGTCGAAGGAGAGGATGAGCCCCGCGATGGGGCTGGCCACCAGAAGGAGGAGCGCCACCGGCGTCCCTGCCCAGTAAAGCACGGCGAAGAGGATGCCTCCGAAGGCCATGGCGGTGCCCAGGTCGGGCTGCAGCATGATGAAGGCTACGGGAAGGACCACGAGGGCTGACGGCGCGAGAATGTCCCGCAGCGAGGTGAGAGGCTCCTGGCGCTGAGCCAGGAGACGGGCCAGCACGAGGATCGTGGCGATCTTCGCTACCTCGGAGGGTTGGAAGCGAATGAAGCCCAGATCGATCCAGCTCTTCACCCCCGCCGCCGTTCCCGCCCCCGTGCCCACCACCAGGGTCGCCGCCAGAAGGACGAGGCTGAGCACGTAGGCCGGTACCGCCACCCACTCGATCCACCGCAGAGGAACCCGTGAGATGACGGTGAACGCGGTCAGGCCGATGGCGAGCCACACGGCCTGCCGGATCCATGCGTCCCGCGTCACGGCATTGGGCAGGTACACCACCCCCGCCGAGTAGATCATGGCGATGCCGAACACCGAGAGGAGAAGCGCCGCCGTGACGAGAGGGGGATCCACGGCCCATTTTTCGTACAGGCGGATCACGGGCCCCCTCCAAAACGCTCCCGGTACCACGGCGCCGGAATGCCGCGCTGCAGGTGCTCGAGATAGGTCTGCACCGAATCCACCGGAATGCCGTGTTTTCGCCGCAGGTAGTAGTCGGCGGTCTTGGCCATGATGGGGGCGGCGGTGCGGGAACCGCTCTCTCCGTACTCCACGATAACCACCACCACAATCTCGGGATCCTCGCCCGGCGGACCGGCCATGCCGGCGAACCATGCGTGGGACGGAGCCAGCCCCGCACGGCTGAGCCCGTGCTCGGCGGTGCCGGTCTTGCCCAGGACGTCCCAGTATTCCAGGGCGGTGGCGAAGTGGGCCGTGCCGCCCGGAGCCGTGACCTTGCGCAGTCCCTCGCGCAGCGACTCCAGGTCGTGGGGCTTGAGATTCAACGACCACCCCTCGCCCAGATCCACCCCCTGGGCCAGGGCGGGGGGAGGCGCCGACCCGTCCCGGGCCAGAGCCAGGTAGAACTGCGCCATCTTTAATGGCGTCTGGGAATTGGGCCCCTGTCCGATGGCCAGGGAGAGGACCTCCCCCTCCCGGGGCGTATACCCGAAGCGCCGGTTCCAGAAGCCGCGGTCCGCGGGAAAGATCCCCTGGCTCTCCTGAGGAAGGTCGATGCCGCACCGGCGGCTGAACCCGATGTCGGTGGCGCGCTGCAGGAGGCGGTCCAGCCCGATGCGCAGGCCCAGCTGATAGAAGTAGACGTCGCAGGAATTTCCGATGGCCTCGGCAAGGTTGTTGAAGCCGTGCCCCTCAGGCTTCCAGCAGTGCCATACGCGCCCCCCCCACGTCCAGGAGCCGGTACAGGGTACGGGCATCACCTCGTCCGGTGTCACGACACCCAGATCCAGAGCAATGCCCGCAGTAGCCAGCTTCCAGGTGGACGCCGGGGGGTAAAGCCCCAGCACCGCCCGATTGAAAAGCGGCTTCTCTTCGTCGGTGTTGAGGGCGCTCCACTCCTCGGTGTCGATTCCCCCGACGAACAGGTTGGGATCGAAGCTCGGCGCCGAATAGAGGGCGAGGACGCCGCCGTCAGCAGGATCCAGTGCCACGACGGCACCCGACATGGAGTCGGGGAAGACGTGGGCGATCCATCGCTGGAGGTCCAGGTCGAGGTTCAACCGCAAATCCCGCCCCGGCTCCCCCGGGTTGGCGGTGAACCCGGCGAAGTCGCCCACGATCCGGCCCCGGGCGTCCACCTCCACATAGCGGACACCCCGGTGGCCCTGGAGCGTGGACTCGTATTGGCGCTCGAGGCCCGTCTTGCCCACCACCATCCCCTGCTCATAGCGGGGTGCGGGGAACGCCTCGGTTTCGAGTTCCTCCCGCGTGATCTCTCCCACGTATCCCAGGACGTGGCCAGCCGCAGATCCCGCAGGGTAGCGGCGACGAGGGCGCATCTCGATGTAGACGTCCGGAAACTCGGGCCGTCGCTCCTCGAGGGCGCTCACCACGGAAAAATCGGCGTCGGCGTCCACCACAACCTCGGTTCCATACCGGCGCAGCTCTCCGAGGAGCGCCTCGACGCGAGCGTCGCTCATCGGAAGATATTGCCGCATGCGCTCCAGGGTGGCCCGGATGGAATCGGGAGGGCCGGGAAGGAGGGTAATGGCGTAGCCGGGCACGTTGTCGGCCATGATTTCGCCGTTGCGGTCGTAGATGGTGCCGCGAGGGGCCGGAATGGGTAGCTGGCGCAGCCGGTTGGACTCGGCCCTGAGCCGCCATGCGTCGGACCCCAGGACCTGGATGCGAAAGAAGGCGGCGAGCAGCATCCCCATGAAGACGGCAACCACCACGTAGGCACCCATGGCGCGCGCCCGCCGGGCCAGAGGGTGATGGACCTTCATTCCTGGCGCTCCCTCCACAGCCCCGTAAGAGCCATGACGCCCACGCCCACCACCGCGGCGTAGATCCCGCCCAGCAGTCCCTGCACCATCACCTGGTCCACGAAGGGTTGGCGGAGACTCTCCCCCACCACGAGCCAGTGAACCAGGTCCCGGATCCACTTTCCGATCACGAAATAGGAAACGAGGAAGACCAGCGAATCGCCCACGAAAAGATCCCGGGTCACGGCGCCCAGGGCGCCCACGAGGGCCATGGCCACCGTGTTGGCCCCGAAGGAAAGGACACTGAGAGCGTCCTCCAGCAGACCGAAAATGAACCCCAACGCCGATGCCTGTCCCATCCCCACTTCCCGGGCACCGAGAAGGAGGGCAACGGTCAGGAGGTCGGGAGCCTCAGGCCCCAGGCCGAAGCCGACGTGGAGGAGGAAGTGGAGGATCACCAGCCCCACCACCACCGCCCAGACCAGGAGAGAGGATCTCATGGCGACCCCTCCTCCCAGATGCGGGTCAGGTCCCCGGGGGTGGAGTCCCCCACGGCCACCAGGACGTGGGTCACGGAGCCCACTTCCACCCCGGGCCTCACCCAGTAGCTCTTGCGCCACTGAGCTCCGGCCTCGGCGACCCCCTCCACCCACCCGATGGGGATCCCTCGGGGAAAGACACCTCCCAGACCCGACGTGAGCACCACCGCACCGGAGTCGATGCGCTCATGGTAGGCCGCACCCTCCAGGACCAGGCGGTCCCCCTCACGAAACGCGCCGCGCCGGTTCTCCACGATGCCGTACGCGGATCCGTCAGCGATCATGGCGCTGGCACGAAAGTCCGGGTGGGTCCAGTCCATCCCCACCGACGCCTCCCCGCGCACCTCGCGAATCACCCCCACCAGGCCGTTGCGGGCCACCACCGGCGCGCCGGGCCGCACGCCGTCCTTCTCCCCCAGGAAGATGAGGAACATGCTTTCCGACCCCGGGGTGCCGGGCCGCAGCACCGTGGCAGGCCGGAAGGCCGGTCCCAGCCGTTCACTCAGGCCCAGCAGGCTGCGCAGCGTCCGGTTCTCGTCTTCCAGGGCGCCCAGGGTGGTGAGCCGGCTGGTAAGGGAATCCACCCGGCCCTGGAGCACCTCCACCTCCATGGCCCTGAGGCGGGCGGCGGCGAGGCGCTCCTGGGTGGCGATAAAGGGACGCAGCACCGAGACGCGGAGCCCCCATGCCAGTCGCTGCTGTGCGGTGCTGGGCAGGTAGGTGATGACCAGCGCCGCGAGGAAAACGACGACGGCGAGGGTGATCTGGCGGCGCCCGAGGGTGGTCTCCGGCTCAACGCCGTACATACCCCTTCCCCCGGTCAGGTTACGAGGACGGTGCGGTACTTGTGGAGGTCATCCAGAATCCGCCCCGCCCCGCGAACCACACAGGTGAGGGGCTCCTCGTCCACGTGAATCGGCAGGTTGGTCTCGTGCTGCAGGAGCCGGTCCAGCCCCCGGATGAGGGCGCCCCCGCCCGTCATGACGATGCCCCGGTCCACGATGTCCGAGGAGAGTTCCGGTGGCGTGATCTCCAGGGCGCGCCGCACCGCCTCCACGATGGCCTGGATGGGCTCCTGGATGCATTCCCGGATCTCCTGGGAGTGGACCCGCACCGTCTTGGGGATACCGCTCACCAGGTCCCGGCCCTTCACCTCCATCTCCCGCTCTTCTCCGAAGTCGAAGGCCGATCCGATCTGGATCTTGATGGCTTCCGCAGTGGGCTCGCCGATGAGGAGGTTGTAGTTCTTTCTCAGGAAGGTGACGATGGCCAGATCCAGTTCGTCGCCGCCCACGCGGATGGAGGTGTTGGAGACGATCCCGCTCAGGGCGATGACGGCGATCTCGGTGGTGCCACCCCCGATGTCGATGACCATGTTCCCGGTGGGGGTCTCCACCGGAAGGCCCACGCCGATGGCGGCGGCCATGGGCTCGTCCACCATGTACACGGCCTTGGCGCCGGCGGCCATAGCCGACGACCGCACCGCCCTGCGTTCCAGCTCGGTGATGCCCGAAGGCACGCCCACCACGACCCGGGGCTTGATGCGGAAGATGCGCTTGGCCGTCACCTGCTTGAGGAAGTGGCGGAGCATCATCTCCGTCACGTCCACGTCGGCGATGACGCCGTCCTTCAGGGGGCGGATGGCCTCGATGCCCTCGGGGGTGCGGCCCAGCATGCGCTTGGCCTCCAGCCCGATTCCCATGATTCTGCGGGATCCCTTTTCCACCGCCACCACCGAGGGTTCATTGAGGACGATCCCCTCACCCTTCACATACACGAGGGTGTTGGCGGTACCCAGATCGACCGCAATGTCGTTCACGGGGACGAGACGTCCCGAATTGAACCACTCACTCAGTAGGGACAAAGCTCTGTTTTCCAGGCGATGTGAAGGCCGGGCGACGAAAAGCCCAGGCCCGACAACATACGTTTACGTACGGCTCGGTGCCAGAGCCGTACGTGCAAGATCGATACCGCCGCACATCTGTCCAGGGGCGCGGCGGTCAATGGCGTCCCGTGCTCCCGAAACCCCCGCTTCCGCGGCGGGTCTCGCTGAGGTCCTGCACCTCCTCGATGAGGGGCGCCTCGAAGCGGGCGAAGACGAGCTGGGCGATGCGCTCCCCCCGGGCCAGTGCCACCGGCTCGGGACCCAGGTTCTGCATGATCACCCGCAGCTCGCCCCGATAGTCGGGGTCGATGGTTCCGGGGCTGTTGGGAAGGGTGATCCCGTACTTGAGCGCCAGTCCCGACCGGGGCCGCACCTGGCACTCCACCCCCTCGGGCAGCTCCATGACGAGTCCGGTGGCGACCAGGCGGATCTCCCCCGGCTGAAGGACCACGCCTTCCTCGGCACAGCGGATATCGTATCCGGCGGCGTGGGGGGTTCCCCGCTCCGGAAGGGGAAGGTCCGGATTGGAGGGAAGGCGCTTGAAACGAACCCGGGGGCGGGGGGCCGGCGCCCCCCCCCCCGCCGGCCCCGCGTGGCAC
>JBHHWB010000108.1:0-8644 GCA_046756305.1 Gemmatimonadota bacterium | reverse complement strand
AGTGATAACCATCCCTCAAGTTACGACATCCCCCTGTAGCGTGAACAGGCCCTAGCACGCCCTGAAGTGCCGGCTGCATCTCACGGATCACCTCATCGGCGCTCAGCGCCTCGGGCATTTCCACGCCGCGCTGGCTGAAGGCCAGAAGCCTCTCGGTGAGAGCATCGGCCCGCCGCACGGCCATGTCGATGGCCCGCAGCTCGTCCCCCACCACCGAGTCGTCCCGCAGCATCTCCCGCATCAGCCCCACGCTTCCGTGGATGACCGTCAACAGGTTGTTGAACTCGTGGGCCACCCCTCCCGCAAGCCGCGCCACCACCTCCATCTTCTGGCGGCGCAGCCCCAGTTCCTCCAACCGGCGACGCTCCGAAACGTTCTCCGCGATGATCTCGAAGGCGGGCGTACCGTCTTCGGTCCGCACCAGCGTGCCGTTCAGACGCAGAAAGATGGACTCCCCGTCCTTTCGCACCCACTCCACCTCCAGGTCCTCGACCCGTCCCTCTTCCATGGCCTCGCCGAGCAAGGCGTCCCGGCGGGACGGATCGCGGTACAGGTCCCCCACGGGTACCGCCAGAAGTTCTTCGACGCTGTCGTAGCCGAGCATGGAGACCAACGCCGGGTTCACGTGCAGGAAGCGTCCGTCCACCGTGGAGAGGTAGATGCCGAAGACCGCAGCATCCACCATTGCCCGGTACCGGTCCCGGGCCTGCCGGGCCTCATCCTCCGCCCGCAGCCGCTCTTCCAACGCCCGATTCAGAGCCTCCACCACGTTGACGACCTCGACGGAAGCCCCGGCAGGAATCGGGACCGGCCTGCCGGCCGCAGCCTCCCGGACGCTGCCGGCGAGTACCTCCAAGGGACGGGACACGGCCCGGTACACCCATACCCCTATGATCCAGGTGAGAAGAAGAACTCCGATGCCCAGCAGCACATCGGTCCCGGCGCTCTTCAGCAGCTCGGCGAAGACTGCCGAGTCGGGAAGCCCCGCCCACACCCGCCAGCCGAAGCCCGGAATCTCCACCCGACCGAAGGTGCGGGGCACTCCGTCCATGTCCGGCGCCGGGGTGATATACCGGCCGGACCCCAGGTCCACCACCGTGGCCGAAGGGTCCGTCGGAGGCATGGGTCGGCCGACCCAGGCTTCCGGGTCCCGTGACCGCGCCACGATCACGTTCCGGTCCGTGGCCACGGTGACCAGAAAACCTTCCGCGGAATCCAGCGTGGCGAGAAGCGCCTGGAACCGGGCCACCTCGATCCCCCCCGCCACCGCACCCATCAGCCCCCCTCCCGCTCCACGGATGGGAGCGGCGGCCGTCACCACCGGGCGCTGCGAGATCCGTCCCCACGCCGGAGACCCCACGGTAAACGAGCGGGTGCGTACCAAGCGCTGGAACCACTCCCGGTCGGAGAAATCGGTCCCGACCCCCGTCGGCACCTGAGCCGTGCTGCAGACCAGCGAACCCCGGGCGTCCACAACCCCCACCATGGTGACGTAGGATAGCGCGGAAATGGCTGCGGTCATGACCTCCCGGCACCGGGCCGGGTCCGCCAAAACCGCCTGCCCGAAGCGCTCCGCCAGGGTCGCCATGGCCTCCTCGGTGTGGTCCAGCGTCACCGCCGTCGCGGTGGCCACACCCTCCGCCGCCAGCACGATCCGCTCGCCGACATCCCCTCTCAGATGAAGGAAACGCCGGTAGCCCTCCGCTACGTACAGGCCAGTCAACACAATGGCCAGCGTGACTACGAGGAGGGAGACCTGCCCCCGGATCGACCGGAGAAGCGAGGGAAGCAGCCGTAGCCGCTGATCCGGCGGACCCGCCCCCGGGGATCGCCCGGAAGCGCCCGCAGGGCCTCCGGAGATATCACCTGCACGCATGGACAGAATTAGATCGTGGATTTGGAACGAGGAGCGGAGGGAGCATCTGAAATCAATAAGCGGTTTTACCGGAAGTGTTCCAGCACCAGCCGTCAAGTCGCTTCCATTCCCGGAGGCCGAATCCGGAGAAGAAGACCCGGCGAAGGGCCCTACGCCGGCGCACATTCACTCCGACATTGTCGCCCCGGCGGCAGGCCGCGGCAAGGCAGTCCACGACAGCTTCAGGGATTCCGCGCATCCGACCAGGTCGGTCGTTGATTCATGGACGGGAGCGAGGGTGTCGGTATATCCTGGGGGAAGGATACCACGGTGGGGATTTCGGCGGGCCGGGGCTTTGTCCATCCGGGTTGACGCGTCGGCGTCATAGCGCTGTAGAGGGAGGTCGAAGAAAGCTCGCTTGCTCCCGAACTCTGCGTAGAGGCTATACCGGTTTACCCCAGACTCTCGACGAGCACCCGCGTCGACGTGCCCGCGAAACCGTGGCCGCTGAAGGGCTCCACGGCTTTTCCCCATCAAATCGTCCCGGTCGTATCTTTTCCTTTTTCGCCCCATCCACAGCCGGTGCCGGGCCGACGGCCCCCTCGCATCGTCTCGTTCAATCGCCCCGCCTTCCCGATCAGTTCCACAGCCGACCAGCATGGCCGGCATCCCTGCAGAAGTTTCGGCAGTTCGAGGCCTCCGCATGAGCCGTTGGATCGGAGAACAGAGGCCGGCTCCAATCCTCCCTACCACCAAGCCAGATCGAAGCGGTCCAGGTTCATCACCTTGGTCCAGGCGGCCACAAAATCGTGCACGAACTTCTCCCGGCTGTCTTCCTGGGCGTAGAACTCCGCCTGAGCACGCAACTGGGAGTTGGAGCCGAAGACCAGGTCCACCCGGGTTCCGGTCCACCGGCGCTCGCCCGTCTTCCGGTCACGGGCTTCGAAGAGCTCACCGTCCTCCGAGACGGGCGTCCACTCCACCCCCATGTCCAGGAGGTTGACGAAGAAGTCATTGGTGAGCGCACCCGGCCGGTCCGTGAACACGCCATGGGCGGTGCCACCGTAGTTGGCTCCCAGCGCCCGCATGCCGGCGACGAGGACCGTCATCTCCGGCACGGTGAGGGTGAGCAGTTGCGCCTTGTCGACCAGGGCCTGCTCAGCCGGGAAGGTGCAGTCGGGGTGGAGGTAGTTGCGGAAGCCGTCGGCCACCGGCTTCAGGTACTCGAACGACTCGACATCCGTCTGCTCCTGGGTCGCGTCCACGCGTCCGGCGGCAAAGGGCACCTCCACGGCGAAGCCAGCCGCACGGGCCGCCTCTTCCACGGCTGCGGCGCCGCCCAGAACGATGAGGTCGGCCAGGGAGACCCGCTTGCCGACTGTCTGCACGCCGTTGAATTCCTCCCGGATTCCCTCCAGAACGCCGAGCACCCTGGCCAGCCGCTCCGGCTCGTTCACGTCCCAGTCCTTCTGGGGCGCGAGGCGGATGCGGGCACCATTGGCCCCGCCACGTTTATCTGAGACGCGGAAGGTGGACGCCGCCGACCAGGCGGTGTAGGCCAGGTCGGCCACGGTGAGATCCGAGTCCAGGATCCGCTTCTTCAGCTCGACCACGTCACCGTCGTCGATGAGCTCGTGATCCACTGCGGGAAGGGGGTCCTGCCAGAGCAGGTCCTCCTCGGGAACCTCAGGGCCCAGATAGCGCAACTTGGGACCCATGTCCCGGTGCGTGAGCTTGAACCACGCTCGGGCGAAGGCGTCCGCCAGTTCCTCCGGGTTTTCAAGGAACCGACGGGAGATGGGCTCATAGTCGGGATCCATGCGCAACGCCAGATCCGTGGTGAGCATGATGGGTTTGTGGCGCTTGGCCGGATCATGGGCGTCGGGCGGCATGTCCTCGGGATCCGGATCCACCGCGGCCCACTGCCACGCACCGGCTGGACTCTTCTCCAGGTTCCACTCGTACTTGAAGAGGAGCTCCAGGAAGCTGTTGTCCCACCGGGTGGGCGTGGGCGTCCAGGCGCCCTCGAGGCCGCTGGTGATGGTGTCGGGCCCCTTGCCGGTCCCGTAGGTGTTCTTCCAGCCCAGACCCTGCTCCTCCAGAGGAGCCGCCTCCGGCTCGGGGCCTACGTACTTGTCGGGATCGGCGGCGCCGTGGGTCTTCCCGAAGGTGTGCCCGCCTACGATGAGAGCGACGGTCTCCTCGTCATCCATCCCCATCCGCTTGAAGCTCTCGCGGATATCCTTCGCGGCCGCGAGAACGTTGGGCTCGCCATCGGGGCCCTCCGGGTTCACGTAGATAAGGCCCATCTGGACGGCGGCCAGCGGCTTTTCCAGGTCTCGCTCGCCGCGGTGGCGCTCGTCGCCCAACCACTCCGACTCCGGACCCCAGTAGACATCTTCCTCGGGCTCCCAGATATCCACGCGCCCGCCGCCGAACCCGAACGTCTCGAAGCCCATGTCCTCCAGGGCGACGTTGCCCGCCAGAATCATGAGATCGGCCCAGGAAATCTTGTTCCCGTACTTCTTCTTGACGGGCCAGAGCAGGCGACGCGCCTTGTCGAGACTCACGTTGTCGGGCCAACTGTTGACCGGAGCGAACCGCTGATTGCCGGTGTTCCCTCCGCCCCGGCCGTCGAAGACGCGGTAGGTGCCGGCGCTGTGCCAGGCCATGCGAATGAAGAGGGGGCCGTAGTGGCCGTAGTCGGCGGGCCACCAGTCCTGGGACTCGCGCATCACCTTGCGCAGGTCTTCTTTGAGTGCCTCGTACTCAAGCTCGCCGAAGGCCCGGGCATAGTCCTCGTCGGCACCGCTGGGCTTCAACTCGCTGGGATTCTGGTGAAGGATCCTGAGATTCAGTTGGTTGGGCCACCAATCGCGGATCATGTTTCCGCCCAGAGTGGTATGCCTGAACGCGGATGCGGTCACCGGGCACTTGCCCTTTTCCTTCGTCATTCCTGCTCTCCTGTGTCTTATCGCTGGTCTCTCGAGGACGCCGGCCGTCTACGCGTGCCGCACCGGGGCAGGCTGCGCCGGGGCGGGACATAAACTTAACAAAAATCATTCCGAATAGGATCCGCAATTCCCTTCCCCGGCGCTGCGGATGATGCGCCGCATCGAAGCTCCTCCGTCCCCCGCCCGCACCCTTCCGGATCATCCAGCCAGAGGAGGTGCCCCGCCCCCCTGACCTCGAGATGCGCATCGGGAGTGAGCCGCTGCGCCCTGTGCGCCGCCTCCAGGGAGGCGAAGGGATCGGAGCAGCCCCAGACGTACTGGACCGGCTGCTCCACGGCCGCCAGATCTTCCGGGCCGAAGCTCACCGGCCCGGATGGTCAGCTCGATCAACTCGGGAAGACACATGGTCTCAGGGTCATGGCCCATGCGGCGCCATAGGGTGAAGACCTGCTTCCTGGACGGAGGATCCACAGCGCGCCCATGGAGTTGGCAACGATGGAGCACTCCTCCAATCCGGCGTGATCCAGAACCGCTTCCGCAAAATTTACCGCATGATCACGGAGGGTGACACCCCGCTGGGAACCTGTCCGAGTCATGCAGCGGGCCGCGTTGGGCACAGGGGTGTTGCGGACTCATGCGTCGTCGTTCCTACCATGAGCACACGCAAGACCCGGGTACCCGTGACGGAGTCACGGGTGGCGCGGCCCACTGCATGACTCGGACAGGCTCCTAGCCCACGAATCCGGCCAGGCCACAGCCCGGCCGGTCGGGGATGATGAGACCGAAGCCGGAGAGGTGCGGCACGAGAGGCGCCCACCCGCTGGCCAGGTTGCCCCCGTCGTGGACCATGAGGACCGGCGGTCCTTCCCCCGCCTCGAAAGGCCTTGATTTCGGGGGTGCCATCGAAGCCTCTCTACGCCTGCAGGCGGGCCCCACCGTAACCCATGGCCTCGATATGGTCGGCCGGCACGATCACGCAGGCGCACGTAGTTGAAGACCTGGATGAGCTGCGCGCAGTCGGCGATGTCGACGAGCGCGTTGTTGGGAACCCGGGGAACCCACGTGCCTCGACAGACCACCGTCACGCGGGCGCTCTCCTCCTGCGGATGGTACACTCGGGGGCCCACACCAGGGTCCCCGGGTTGCCGGATCAGGGATGAGCCGACGCCGGTTCGCATCATAGCCGACCCGTTCTTCTTGCCCATACGGGACACCCGCCCCTATGATGCTGGAGCTCGTGCGATGGTGGAGTTCGTGTAACTCCGACGCTATTTCCCCTCATGTCCGGCACGGCGCTCCCATCCCCGTGCCCTCCTTTCATGAACCCCTCTCTCTCCAGATCCGTGGGTGTATCCTGCCTGCTCTTCACATTCCTTGGCATGCCGGTCTCTTCCCAGGAGAACCCCGGCGAAGGGGAGGCGCCCGGCACGGGAGGCTCCGTCCCGGCGCTTTTTCGAGCTCTATCCGCCCTGGAGGACTCCTCTCTCAGCACCGCCGCGATCACGGGCTTTGAGCTGCGTCGGGATGCCGGCGTCTTTCACCTGAAGGCCGGATCCCTGGCCCTCCTGGAACTGGACGGGCGGGTGGTGGGCGCCCTCTTCGACGGAAACGGGACGTTTACCATTTCGCCCCGCCGACCCGTGGAACGTGCGCAGTTGGCCCGACTCTACGGCGCGGAAGCGCCCACGCTGGAGCTGAGCAGGATGCTCCTCCTCTTCAACGACGCCACCGACAAGGAGTTGGACGGCCTGGACTTCACTCCGGCGCCACCCTCCGGGAATCTGAAGAAAGCCCTCAGGGAAGGGCTGGAATACCTGGGCGCGGACGATTTCAAGAGTTTCGACGCCGATCTGGCCATGGGTCTGCTCAACTCGGATGCGGCACGGTTCTTTCACACCGCCTTCGATGTGCCCGGGCGGGGCCCACACTATTTCCGCGTGGCCGACGGGGATACCGAGGAGGTATCGTTCGGGCGCGAGGCCGGAGGCCGAGGGAAGCGTTATGAAACGGTTTCCCGATTCGACCTAGAGAGCGAGCCCGTGGAAGGAGACCCCGCCGAAACTCTGATGCCGCCGGTCTCCGTAATCCAGATCCAACTGACCGCGGAATTTGATTCCAAGATGCGTTTCGAGGGCGCGGGCACCGCCTATATGACCACCAGCGTGCCCGGCGGCGCGTGGGTGCCGTTCAACCTCCACCGGGACCTGGAGATCGACAGCCTCGCATGGGGCGACGGCAGGGAGGTGGAGTTCACTCGCGGCAAAGGCTCTTCACAGGTCTGGATTCGCATTCCCGAGGATGTTGGAAACGGATCCTTCCTGCAACTCTCTTCCGCGTATCACGGGAGGGTGGGGGAATGGAGGGGCATGTGGTACTTCTTCCATACCACAACGGGCTGGTACCTCTCCACCCCCGGAACCAGCGCCTCGTTCGACATCACTCTGCGCAGCCCTGAAAACCTACCCGTGGTCTCCATCGGTCGGCGCGTCGACCGGTCCGTGGGGGACGGCGTCGTGACTACGCGGTGGGTCAACCGCCAGCCGTTCAACTACGCATCCTTCAATATCGGGCGCTTCAAGGAATGGGAATTCGATCACCAGGTGATCCCGCCCCTGCGCGTTCAGATGAACCAGAGAGCCCATTCGGGGCTGCCTCTCAAGCTGCAGCGCAGGAACGCTCAGAACTTCGTAGCCGACGACATCACCACCAGCTACTCCTTCTTCCAGAACAACATCGGCCCGCTGGATCAGGAGGAGGTCAACGCCACGGAGATCCCCTACCTCCACGGACAGGCCTTCCCGGGCATGGTGCACCTTTCCTTCGTGACTTTCGGGCTCAGCGACGAGGAGGGAATCAATGAACTCTTCCGCGCCCACGAAGTCGCCCACCAGTGGTGGGGGATCACCATGCGACCCCGCAGCTATCGCGATCAATGGCTGGGTGAGGGCATGGCCGAGTTCTCCGCGCTCTGGTACCTGGAAGCCAAGAACCCCGACTCAGACGCTCCACTGGAGACACTGCGCAAGTATCGCGACCACATCCGGGGCCGGGCGGGCAAGACCGGGCCCACGGGCCTGGGATCACGGGTAGGAGTGGGAGGCGATCGGGAAGACCACCAGATCATGGTGTACGAGAAGGGCGCATGGATCGGGCACATGATCCGCCACATGCTCATCGACTACGACACCGGCGACGAACGCGTTCTCCGGGCCTTTCTGCGCGAACTGACCGAGCGCTACCACAATCGCAGGATCTCCACCCGTGAGTTCCAGGCCGTCCTCGAGCGCTACGTCCAGGGTGACATGAGCTGGTTCTTCAAACAGTGGGTGGACGGCACCAACGTGCCCGACTATATCGTGGATCGCTCCGGGGAAGCCTTACCCAACGGTCAGTACAGTCTTCGCTTGGTGATTCGCCAGGAAAACGTGCCGGGTGACTTCCGGATGGTGGTGCCCGTGCTCCTCAACTTCGGAGCACAGCGCGTCAAGATCGTGCGCATCATGGTGGCCGGTCCCGAAACCGTTCAGGAGTTCACGCTACCTGCCGAGCCCCTGGGTGTTCAGGTCAATCCCTTCGAAGCCGTCCTGGCCCGGGTGCGGCAGAACTGGTAGAGCAGCGCCGCTGCCAGATCGACCGGCCCGGCCAACATCGGCCAGGATGGACCGAAACCGCTACCGTCGCCCGCCCTCCCCCCGCACCCCTTAGGCACGTCGTATGCACTACTACTTTGTTTGTAAAGTCTGATGCGCCGGGCGACGCCGCGCTAGGAGCCTGTCCGAGTCATGCAGCGGGCCGCGTTGGGCGCAGGGGTGTTGCGGACTCATGCGTCGTCTCT
>JBHHWB010000107.1:0-8707 GCA_046756305.1 Gemmatimonadota bacterium | reverse complement strand
GTAATCTACCGTAGGACACCCCGTACGCAAGAGACTTCTGCAACACTACACTAGCGGTTGTGCTCCGAGGCGAAGAGCGTCTTGGGCCGGCGACCATGCTGATCCCCCGGCTCACCGTCTCCGTGGGCCAGGATGACCGGTGGCATGTATTCGCGATGGGACGCGGGATTGCGGCGCGCCCATTCCGGGTGGACGCCGGGGACGTAGTCGGTCTCCTGCGCCGAGAGGGAGGAAGATCCGGGGCCGGAAAGTGCAAGAAGGGCTGCGACTTCGACCAGGCTCAGGAGCGACCGGAGCCGCGGATGTCTGGATGGGGACATGATGCGGGAGTCCATATTCCTTCGCTTCGTCCTCTACCAGACGGCACCCTCGGGGACGTATGTTGCCCTGCCATGTCACCCGACCGCCTACCGCCGCCCCGCCTCATCAGATCGATCCTGGAGCTGACTCGCCGTCATCCCCTGGAGCGCAAGCTCGTGGTGGCGCCGACCAAGGGTGCGGGTCGGGAGCTCCTCCGCAGGGCCGCTCTGGAAGGTGGAAGGTGGATCGGGTTCGAGGTCTTCACCCCCCGGCCGCTGGCAGCGGCGCTGGCCGGGCGCGCCATGGACCAGCGCCACCTCTCCCTTCTGGATGAGTTCGATGAGCAGGCCTACCTGGACGAGGCGCTGGACGGAGCCCTCCTCTCCCTCAGGAAGGAGGGGGCGAACAGGGGGCCGGCCGAGGCCGCCCTCGCGCTGGACGAACTCCAGGACGGTGTGGGGTTTCGTCAGGCGGCTCACGAGACGGTGCGTGCGCTGCGCCTCGCCGGCGTGAGTGCGAGCCATCTGCGCTCGGCCCCGGTGGCGGGCGGGGTACGGCGCGTTCTTCTGGCCCGTATGCTGGACCGCTTCGAGAAGCTCCTGGCGCGCCACCGCCGCGTGGACGTCGCGGGGCTCTTCGATCTGGCGCTGGAAGCGCTGGAGGGCGACGGCCGCACCCTCCTGGACGTCTTCGGCGAGGACACGGTGGTGGCCCTCCTTCCCGGGCAGTCGGAGCGCGGCCGTTCGGGGGCCTTCCTGCGTCGTCTCCGGGAGATGGGCGCCGGGATCCTTCCCGGCGACGCGGTGGAAGGACGGCAGGTGCCGGAGCACATCGTGTGGGCTGCGGGAGCGCCGCGTACGACGCTGAGCTGGCTGGGCGACCCGGGCGCCGTGCCCTCGGAACTCCCCGACGACGTGTTCCCCGTCCGGGTCGCCTGCTTCCATGCTTCCTCCGTCACCGCCGAGCTGAGAGAGGTGCTGCGGCGGATCGTCACGGAGGGCCACGCCTGGGACGAGGTGGAGATCGTAACCCCCGATCCGGCCGCCTACGGGTCGGCGCTCCACACCCTTGCCTCCACTCTGGGTGTTCCCGTGACCTACGCCGTGGGACTTCCCGTGGAGCGCACGCGGCCCGGTCGAGTGGCGGCGGCGTTCCTGGAGTGGGTGGAGGAGGGCTACCCCGCCGAGATCGTGCGCCGGCTCCTCGAGGCGGGGGATCTGCGCCCCGGCGAATCGTGGGCGCACCATGCCCCCGGCGATCTGGCCCGGCGTTTCCGCAGGCTGCGCATCGGGTGGGGTCGGAATCGGACCCGCGCCCGCATGAGACAGGCCCTGGAGCGGGTGGACGCCCGCGAGGATGATGCACAACATCGTCGGCGTGCTCGGGGGGAACTGCAGGCCCTGGAGTCCATTCTGGCTCCCACCCTGGAGGCGCTGCGTCCCCTGCCCGACCGGGGCGGGGAAGCCTCGGCGCGCGTGACCCCCGCCGAGATTGCGCACGCCCTGGGTGCCTTTCTGGAACGCGTGCCCGCCGGAGACGAAGTGGACGAGGCCGCCATGGGCGAGCTTCGCCGAATCCTGAGGCGGGTGGCGGCCACGCTGCGCCGGCCCACCGGATTCCATCAGGCGATTACGCTGCTCCGCCAACGCCTGGCGGTGCGGGTGCAGGCGGCCCGGAGTCCCACAGCGGGCGAGGAAGCTGACCCCGACGCACAGGGGGCGCCCTGGCGTGCGGAAGGGGGCCACCTTCACATCACCGACATTCAGCACGGCGGGTACGCGGGTCGGCCCGTCACCTTCGTGGTAGGAATGGACGCGGATCGGATTCCGGGAAGCGTTTCTCCAGATCCCGTCCTCCTGGACCGCGAACGCGCCGCGCTGAGCCGTCACCTTCCCACCGTAAGGAGCCGGATTCGGGAGCAGGCCTTCGAGGTGGCGCGATTCTTCGCCAGGCTGCGGGGGTCGGTGACGATGAGCTACACATCGTGGAAGGCCGGGGAGGCCCGTGCCGCGTCCCCGTCGCCCATCCTGCTGCAGGCTGTCCGCATCGGCGAGGGCCGGCCGGGCATGACGTTCAAGGATCTGAAGGAGTTCATGGGTCCGCCTGTGACGCCCGTCTCTCCCGGCTTTCCGGCGGCGCTTCCCCTCGATGCCGCCGATGCCTGGCTCACCGCGCTGTGGAACGGGTCCGTGCTGGCCGGGGGGCTGGACGCCGTGGCCGGGGCGTATCCTCGTCTCCGGGCGGGATTGGAAGCCTCACGGGCGCGCAAGCCCGGGGCACCGCCGGGCCCCCACCAGGGCGTCGTCGAGGCCCGGCGTTCCCTCCTGGATCCGCGCCGTAATCCGGAGATCGTCCTCTCTCCCAGCGCCCTGGAGGCCCTCGGGGCATGTCCCCGACGCTACTTCTTCCGCCAGGTGCTGGGGATCCGAGCCGTGGAGGATCCGGAGCTGGATCCCGACCGCTGGCTGGATCCCTTGAGGCGGGGCAGCCTTCTTCACGCCGTGTTCGAGGAGACGCACCGTGAAGCGGCCCGCAGCGGCATCTCGCCCGACGATTCCCGATTTGAGGCCGTGGCGGTCGGGATCCTCGAGCAGGAGATCGCCGCGGCGCGTCGGGAGGTGCCCTCTCCGGGAGAGGGGGCGGTGCGAAGGGAGGTGCGGGCGCTCACCGAAGATGTGCGCTCCTTCTGCATGCTGGCCAGGAGTCGCGGCGCCGACTGGATGGAACTGGAGTTCGCCTTCGGCGGAGGGGGGCGGGATCCGGTGCCACTGGCCCTTGCAGGGGGCGAGCTCCGTCTGCGCGGCCGGATTGACCGGATCGTGGAAGATCTGGAAGGCCTGCGCATCATCGATTACAAGACAGGCGCGGCGCCCCGGCGTACGGCCAAGGAGGGCATCTTCGACGGCGGACGCCGGCTGCAGGTTGCCGTCTACGCTCAGGTGGCGGAGATCCTTTTCGCTCGGCCCGTGCGCAGCGGAGCCTACTGGTATCCCACCCTGCGGGGCCGCAACGAAGTAATGGAGTTCAGCGGCGAGGAGCTGGCCCGGGTTCGACCACTCCTCGAGATTCTGTGTGACGGCGTGGCGGAGGGGCACTTCGTCCCCACCGACAAGAGCAACGACTGCCAGTTTTGCGACTACGGGCCCATCTGTCGGGTGGTACGGGGCGAGCATCGAGGTCTGTCCTCCCCGCTGGCGGACTGGACCAAACAATGGGTGACCGAGAAGGATCGGGACCAGGAGGAATCCTACGAGGACGTGTTTCGCCAACTGAAAGAGGCGCGCACTTACTGATGAGACAGAGCGGCAGGGAGGCGTTATGCGGATAATAAGTGATATCTCGAGAGCCCTGAGGACGGTGCCGGCGGTGGGTCTGGCGGTAGGGCCGGCGGTGGGCCTGGCGGTGGTGCCGGCGGTGGGCCTGGCACTGGCTTCGGCCTTGGCGCTGACCCCTATGCCGGCGTCAGGGGTGTCGGCGTCAGGGGTGCCGGGGTCAGGGGCGCCGGGGTCTCGAGTGCCGGAAGGGGCGGATCCGATCCGCGGGGCGGATGCGGGTCAGGAGATCCCGGCCCGTCCTGCGGTGCGGGAGCGTCCCAACGTGGTGGTCATCGTGGTGGACGATCTGCGGTGGGACGAATACGGCGCTGCGGGCCATCCCTTCCTCCGGACTCCCAACATCGACCGGCTGGCCCGGGAGGGTGTGGTCTTCTCCAACGCCTACAACGTGACGCCGCTCTGCTCTCCCAACCGCGCCAGCATCCTCACGGGTCAGTACGTCTCCAAGCACGGGATCCTGGACAACGTCGCCCGGGACAAGGCGAGCCATCGCCTGCGCCTCTTCGCTCAGGATCTGCAGAAGGCGGGGTACGAGACGGCGCACATCGGCAAGTGGCACATGGGCAACGATCCCACCCCCCGCCCCGGGTACGACTACTGGGTCAGTTTCCCGGGACAGGGAAAGACCTTCGATCCGGTTCTGTGGGAGGACGGAGGACTCCACGAGGTCAAAGGGTACGTCACCGACATTCTCACCGATCGTGCCCTCTCCTTCATCCGCCGGGACCGCGATCGGCCCTTCTTCCTCTACATCGGACACAAGGCGATCCATCCGGATGCGCGCCAGCTCGACGACGGATCGGTGGACCTCTCCTACGGGATGCGCTACCTGCCGGCGCCCCGCCACCTGGGCATGTATGAGGATGCGGTCTTTCCCAGGCGCCCCAACGCCAAGGGCCCCCCCGACCGGAGTGACAAACCGGTGGTGCGCAAGGCGCTGGACGACCGCGACGCGCCGCCCATCTCCACCACCTTTGGAGAGATCCTGGACCGGGGGACGAGCGATGAAAGCATCCGCCGCAGGAGCGAGATGCTCATGGCGGTGGACGAGGGCCTGGGGGCGCTCATGGCTGCCCTGGAAGAGATGGGCGAGCTGGACAACACGTTGATCCTCTTCACGTCGGACAACGGCTATTTTTACGGGGAGCACGGTCTCTCCATCGAGCGCCGGCTCCCTTATGAAGAGGCGGCCCGGGCGCCTTTCCTTCTGCGCTATCGCCCTCTCGCCAGGCCCGGAAGCGTCGTTGATGAGTTCGTCACCTCCATAGACATCGCGCCTACGGTGCTGGACGTCGCCGGTGCGCCCATCGGACCCCACATCCAGGGGCGCTCCGTCGTACCCCTCCTGCGGGGAGACACGAAGGGGTGGCGGAATTCCTTCCTCATCGAATACATCAGCTACGAGAACCCCATGCCCTGGCTTCTGGATCTGGGATACAAGGCCGTGCGGAAGGGGAAATACAAGTACATCCACTGGATCCATTACGAGGGGATGGACGAGCTGTACAATCTGGAATCCGATCCCTTCGAGCTCCACAACCTGTATCACGAACCGGGGATGGAGCCGGTGATCCGCGAGATGCAGAACGAATTGGGGCGTCTGGTGGTTGAGGCCATCGGCTTGCGGGTGGGGGGCGCCGGCTCGCCCTGAGCGCAGCCGCCGCGCGGGTCCGGGCAGCACCGCCCGGATTCAGGGAGCTGTCAACCGGACCCGGGAGCCGCCGCGCGGGCCCCCGGGAGCTTCCGCACGGCGCAGGCCTCAGACCCGCCCGCCCGCCCTGCGGAAGACGAGAACGGCGTTGGACCCGCCAAAGGCGAAGGAATTGGAGATGGCGTACTCGGCGTCGGGCGCTTCCCGCCCCTGCAACGGAATGCAGTCCAGATCGCACAGGGGGTCCGGGTCGGTGAGGTTGGCCGTAGGCGGCAGACGGCCCTTGGCCAGGGCCTGGACGGTGATGAGCGACTCCAGAGCCCCGGCGCAGCCGATGAGGTGCCCGTGGACCGCCTTGGTGGAGCTGATCTGGAGGGCCCGGGCGTGGTCTCCGAAGGTTTCTTTTAGGGCCGCGATCTCCACCACGTCGCCGGCGGGCGTGCCGGTGGCGTGGGCATTGACGTACGCTACGGCCTCGGGCTTCAGGCCGGCATCGCCGAGGGCTGCCCGCATGGCCTGGACCTGCCCCTCGCCATGGGGCTCGGTGAGCTTGTGTGCGTCGCTTGCCGCGCCGTAGCCCACGATCTCCCCCAGGGGCTCGACACCCCTGCGGGCCGCCGCCTCCTCGTTTTCCAGCATGAGGACCGCCGCGCCCTCACCCAGGACCATGCCGGTGCGCGCGGCGTCGAAGGGCCGGGAGGAGGCGTGGAAGCCGTCCGGGTGCCCCGTCGCCAGGACGCGCAGGAGGTGCCAGGTCGCCACCGTGCTTCCGCTGAGCATGGCCTCGGCCCCGCCGGCCAGGATGCGATCCGCGTATCCATCCCGAATGGCGCGAAAGGCCTCCCCGATGGCTGCCGCCGATGAGGCGCACGCCATGGAGTACGTCATGGTGGGGCCCCGCATCCCGAGGCCCATGGAGATGTGGGCCGTAGGCGCGTTGGCCATGGTAAGGGGCACGGTCATGGGCCGGGGGCGCCGCCCCTTTCCATAGAGCAGCCGGTAGGCGTCCTCGATGGCTTCCGAACCCCCGAGGCTGCACCCGATGAACACCCCGGCATCAGCGGGCCCCTGCCCGTCCTGCAGGAGGCCCGCACCCTCCAGGGCCTGTTCCGCGGCCACAACGGCAAACTGGGCGGCCCGGGACATGAGCATGCGCCGGGACCGGGGAATCACCTCCGCCGGGTCGAAATCGGCCGGAGCGAGGGGGATGAGGTCCGGATGCCACGCGGCTTCCTCCACCTCGACGCCGCGCACGGCGGATTCTCCGGCATAGACGCGCTCGAACATCGTGTTCGGGTCGTGGCCGTGAGGAGAAACGACCCCCATGCCGGTGATGAAGACCCGACGAGGCGCTCCGCTCATCCGCCCTGTTCTGCGATGAGCTGTTCGATGAGAGCGACGGCCTCGCCCAGGGTCTTGAACTCGACGTCCTCGGGGAACTGGATGTCGAACTCGTCCTCCACGTCGAAGACCAACTCGATCATGGAGAGAGAATCGATTCCCAGGCTCGCCAGGTCGGCGTCCGAACGAATGCTCTCTCGGGGAACGTCAAACTTCTCGATGAGCAGCTCCGTCAGGAACTCGGTGGGCGTCAACGTCGACCTCCCGGGGAAGGGTGGAAAGGAGCCAGCGCGGAGGCCGTGCGTTCGGGCAGACCCGGGACGGCTTCCGTAGCCGGAATGTAGCGCCGAAAACGGTTCCGGTTCCAGGGTCGGAATGGCACCCACCGATTCCCCTGGACTATACTCATGGGGTATCGCGAAGGAAACACGCGTTCGAACTCGGATACGACAGGGGGTGGTGGATGCCCGGTGCGCTTCATTTCCAGCCGCCGCCCGTCCTCATGGCCTTCGTGTGGACGGCGCTCTTCAGCTTCCTCATCGGGCTGGAGGTGCACAGCTATCTGCGGGCCGGGGGCAAGGACCTGGGATTCGGAACCACCCGCACCTATACGCTCATCGCCGTGCTGGGCTTCGCCCTGGCTGCCTTGGACGAGAGCCTGCGCCTTTATGCCGTAGGGCTCGCCGTGCTGGGCGTCTTCCTGAGCGTGGACTACTGGAGCCGGCAGAGGAGCGGTGAGCGCAGCCTCCTCCCGAACACCCTGGCCCTCCTCACCTTCGCCGCCGGCCCGACGGCGCTCTACGAGCCCCTCTGGCTTCTGGTCCTCTATGTGGTCCTGATCCTCCTCCTCCTGGGGGAGATGCCGCGCATCCGGGCTCTTTCCAACGCCATCCCCAGCCAGGAAGGCATCCCCCTGGCCAAGTTCCTCATCATGGTCGGGTTGGTTCTCCCCCTCCTGCCGGCGAGGAGGATCTCGGAACTGATCCCTGTCACCTATCACGAGGTATGGCTCGCTGTGGTGGTGGTGTCAGGTATCTCCTACGCGGCGTATCTCCTTCAGGTCTATTTTCTGCCGGGAAGGGGGGCGACCATCACGGGAATCCTGGGCGGTCTCTACTCCAGCACCGCCGCCACCGTGGTCCTGGCCAGTCGGGCGCGGGACGCCGGCGACGCTGTGCGGGACATCCCCCCCGGGGTGGTCCTGGCCACGGCCATGATGTACGTGCGCATTCTGGTGCTTATCGCCCTTCTCGGTGGCGGGGCCATGGCGCTGCGGCTCCTCGTGCCCTTCGGAGTGGTGGCGGGGTTGAGCGTGGTGGTGGCCGTCTCCATGTACCGCAAGCCCGGCCCTGAGGCGGGCGCCGAGGAGCCGGTCTCGGTGCGCCACCCCCTGGGGTTTTCCACGGCGCTGCTTTTCGCCACCCTCTTCGTGATCTTCGCCGGGCTGACCGAGGTGGTGGTGCAGCGCTACGGGCTGGGCGGGCTGCGCCTCATGTCCTTCGGAGTGGGGTTCACCGACATCGATCCCTTCATCCTCTCGCTCCTGGCCGGCGAGTACACGGTTTCCCAGAAGGCCATGGAAGGCGCTATCCTCATCGCCACGGGGAGCAACAACCTGCTCAAGGCGGCCTACGCCCTCGGCTTGAGCCGGAACCGGCGCATGCGTGGAGCGGCCGGTTGGCTCGGCCTCACCTTCCTTCTGACGCTCGTCTATGTCGGCTGGATGGGGATGTAGGGGAGGAGGGCGTAGTGGATGGGGGTGCGGATGGAAAGGTGGAGGGAGGCGGCACTGCGGGGCGTGGGCGGGACGTGAGGGCGCGGGGTCGCGTCAGAGTAGAAACCTCCATACCAGCTTGGAAGCCAGGCTCGTCCCCGAAGAGCGCCAGCGCGAAAGGGCCGTGTTCACCCCCTGATTGATGACGAGGAAGAGGTCGGTCCCGGGCTGAGGGATCCAGTTGAGGCGGAAGTCGAACAGCGCCTCGTGGTCCTCCTTGTTCCACTGTGCAAAGACGGCGCCGAAGAACTTAGGGCCTGTTCACGCTATCTGGGGCCGAAGGGCTTCGACGATGAGCGCGAAGTG
>JBHHWB010000106.1:0-8937 GCA_046756305.1 Gemmatimonadota bacterium | reverse complement strand
ACCCGTGACGGAGTCACGGGTGGCGCGGCCCACTGCATTACTCGGACAGGCTCCTCGGGGGACCTTTGGCGCCTCAGGGGCGTACCTTCCCGCACGAAGCAATATCCGTCAACCCGCCACACATTGCCATGACCGTGTCGTCCAGGGTGCTTTCCAGCCGCGACCTCCCCGCCCGGATCCGCACCGCGTTCCTCCTCATGACGGGCATCTTTCCGGTGGCGGGCCTTCTCCTGCTCGCTGCGTGCGGATCCGATGTCTCCGCTCCGGGGGGCGAATCCGTCCCCAGCCGCGAGACCTTCATCACGGCGTACGTGGAGCTCCGGTCGGCCGCGCTCCGCAGCGACGACGGAATCCTTTCCGACTCTGCGCGCACGGACATCCTCGGGCGTCTGGGCGTCACGGACCGCCAGCTTCTCCGTTTCGTGGAAGTCCACGGCGAGGACGTGGACTTCATGAAAGAAGTCTGGGACGAAGTGGAGGCGCGCCTGGACGCTGCACGCACCGTCGAGGAATCCGGCTGACCTCACGTCTCGCGGCACGCCGCGAATCAAGGAGGGGATCGAATGGAATTTCAGCGGACCTTCAGCGGGGCGCTCTGGGAAGCACGCGTGGGGTATTGCCGCGCGCTACGCGCCGGAGACGCCATCTTTGTTACGGGAACCGCACCCGTGGCCGAGGACGGCGGCGTACACGCCCCCGGAGACGCCTATGCCCAGGCGCGGCGCTGCTTCGAGATCATGGGAAGGGCGCTCGAAGAGCTGGGCGCCGGCTTCCGGGACGTGACCCGCACCCGCATGTTCGTCACCGACATCTCCCTCTGGGAGGAATACGGAAGAGCCCACGCTGAAGTGTTCGGCGCGCACCCGCCGGCCACCACCTTGGTGGAGGTGCGCGCCCTCATCCACCCCGAGATGCTCATCGAGGTGGAAGCCGACGCGGTGGCTCCGGACTGACCCCGGCCGAAGGCGGGCGCGGCCGACGTCCCGTCCCGGACCCGGCGCCCCGTCATGGCGTTGGCGCGCCGACCTCCATGCGGTCGTTGCTCCGGTCGGTCTGAAGGAGAACGGTTTCGGGATCCAGGATCACCTCCGCCGGAAGCCGGTCCACCCGCACCTCCACTTCCTGCACGCGCTCCTTCGAGGTGAGGCGCACACGCTCCGGCCCCACCTGAAGCACCACCGGCATCCACGCGTCCCCGCTCCGTTCGACGGTGACCCGCACCACATACCCGCCTTCGGGGGCGGGGCGGGCGCCGACTCCGGCCACTGCGTAGTCGAGCTTGGCGGCGCTGCGCACCCATTGCCGGAAAAACCAGTCCAGATCCTGTTCGGCAACCTCTTCGGCCACCCGCTGGAAATCCTCGCCGGTCACGTGGCGGAAGCGAAAGCGCTCGTAGTAGGTCCGCAGGATGCGCCGCATGACGTCCTTGCCCACGTACTCGCGCAGCATGAGGAGGACCACCGACGGCTTGCTGTAGGCCATGACGCCGTAGGTGCCGAAGTCGGGGAACTCCTCGGAAGCCAGAGAGATGGGGATGCCGGGATTGTTCACCTCGAAAGCGGCCAGGCGCTCCACGGTACCGGCCCAGGGGTTGGAGACTCCGCCCACCTCCTCGGTGAACCACGAGGTGATGAAGCTTGCCATCCCTTCGTCCAGCCAGGCCTCCTTCCACTCGTTGTTGGCCAGGAGGCCGTGGGCGTACTGGTGCGTCCCTTCGTGGGTGATGAGCCCCTGGCCCGGCCCGCCGTCCATGATGACCATGGGGAACTCGGTGCCCCCGCCCTCCAGGCGGTGGAGGTTGGTGAGCTGGGGGTAGGGATAGGGCCCCATGAGGTTTTCCAGCCATTCCAGCGTGCGCCCGGTACGGCGGGCCGCCGCGCCCAGATCCCAATCCAGGTCGCCGGGGCGGTAGAGGACGCGGATCACCGTTTCACCGTGGCGAAACTGCTCGTAGCGGTACTCGGGCGAGGTGCTCCATGCGAAGTGGTGGACCTTCTCGGCGTAAAAGCGGACCCGTTTCCGTCCCGGCGACGAGCCCTCGATCCGGGCGGGCCCGTCCAGCAGCCCAAGGCCCGGGGGAGGCGCCACGTCTCCGTACCATCCCCTCTGGTGGTCCACCTCCGCCTCGGGGCTCCAGGGCGACGGACGCCAGCCCGGATCTCCCGCCACGGGCACGCCGGTGCCCCCCACCACCTGATCCTCGGCCAGGTCAAGGGTGACGTCGTATGTGGCGAACTCCCCGTAGAACTCCCCCTGGGGATAGAGAGGGTGAGCCTGCCACCCGAAGCGGTCATAGACGGCGATGCGGGGATACCACTGGGCGAAGTCGTAGCTCCGTCCCCGTCGGCACTGGCGACGGCACAGGGTGGAGGGGCGGGCGTCCCACTGGAGGTTCACCACCGCGGCCGCGCCCGGCTCCAGCGGCCGGGGAAGGCGGACTCGCACCACCGTGGAATCGGGGGCGTGAGGATAGGAGAGGGTGGCCGCCGCGCCATCCACCGTTAGCGAGGTGAGGTGCTCGAAGCCGTAATCAGGGTCCTGGAGGGCGCCGAAATCCAGGCGGGCCCGCCGCTCGGTGCGCGCCCACAGGCTGCCGGGCCGGAACGCGTTCAGGTAGAGATGGAAGTAGAGATCCGCCAGGGTGTCGGGGCTGTTGTTGGTGTATTCCATGCGGGCCCGCCCGTGGAGGGTCTCCGCGGCCTCGTCCAGGGTGGCCTCCACCGTATATCTCACCCCTTGCTGAAAGTAGGGGCGCGCCCCTTCCGCCCCGGCCGATACACCTGCCTGGGCCGCCGCAGCACCGGGAAGGACCAGAGCCGTGGCAAGGCACCCGACCCAGACCCGCTCCGCAGTCCTCCGGGCGCGCTGCTCCCTCTCACCCCGCGTGCTCTTCCTGGCAATCTTCACGTTCCTTACTCCCATTCGATGGTGGCCGGCGGCTTGGAGCTTACGTCGTAGGTGACCCGGTTGATGCCTCGTACTTCATTGATGACGCGGGTGGAGATCCTGGCCAGAACCTCGTGAGGAAAGGGGAACCAGTCGGCCGTCATCCCGTCCCGGGAAGTCACGGCGCGCAGCGCCAGGACGTTTTCGTAGGTGCGGGCGTCTCCCATGACTCCCACCGACTGGACGGGAAGGAGCACGGCGAAGGCCTGCCAGATCTCATCATAGAGCCCCGCCTCCCGGATCTCCTCCAGATAGATGGCATCGGCCTGACGGAGCGTGGCGAGCCGCTCCTCGGTCACCTCACCCAGGATGCGGATCGCCAGGCCCGGCCCGGGAAAGGGATGGCGCCCCACGAACTCCTCGGGCAGCCCCAGCTCACGGCCCACATTGCGCACCTCGTCCTTGAAGAGCTCCCGCAGCGGCTCCACCAGGGCGAAGGGCATTTCCTCGGGAAGTCCACCCACATTGTGGTGCGTCTTGATGGTCACCGACGGTCCCCCCGCCGACACCGACTCGATGACGTCGGGGTAGAGCGTGCCCTGCACCAGGAAGGGCGCCCCCGTGCCCTCCCGGGCTGCGGTGGCCTCGAACACCTCGATGAAGGTGTTGCCGATGACGCGGCGCTTCTCTTCCGGATCGGTGACCCCATCCAAGCGCGTGAGGAAGAGCTCCCGGGCGTCCTCCACCACCAGGCGCAGCCCAAGGTGCCGCCCGAACATACGCTCGACCTGCTCCCGCTCGTTCTTCCTCAGCAGCCCGTGATCCACGAAGATGCAGGTGAGGCGCTCCCCGATGGCACGGTGCACCAGCACCGCAGCCACCGACGAGTCCACGCCACCGCTCAAGCCGCAGATGGCGGTGGCGTCGCCGATCTGGGCGCGGATCCGCTCCACCGTCTCCTCGATGAAGGCCCCGGCGGTCCATGTGGGCCGGCATCCACACACCTCGAAGAGGAAGTTGGAAAGGATCTCGTCGCCCCGGTGGGTGTGGGCAACCTCGGGGTGGAACTGCACGCCCCAGATGGGATGGCGCACTGACCGAAACGCCGCCACCGGAAGCGATTCGGTGGAAGCCACCGCTTCGTAGCCCGCCGGCGGCTCATCCACGTGATCGCCGTGAGAACACCACACGGTGGTGCGCTCCTGGGCGCCGAAGCCGGCAAAGAGACCTTCGTCCCGCTCGACGGTGAGCTCCGCGCGACCGTACTCCCGCCGACCGTGATGGACCGCACCGCCCTCCAGATGGGCGATGAGCTGCATCCCGTAGCAGATTCCCAGGACGGGGATCCCCATGCGCAGGAGTTCGGGGTCGGCGGAGGGCACGCCTTCGTCGTACACCGAAGAGGGCCCCCCCGAAAGCACGATCCCGGAGGGCCGCCATTCCTGAATCCACTCCAGATTCCGAGTGGGTGGGTGGATTTCGCAGTAGACACGCTCCTCCCGAATTCGTCGTGCAATCAACTGCGTGAACTGGGATCCGAAATCCAGAATCAGGATGCGGTCATGCTGCTCGTGTTCATGGCTCATGGCGCCTCGTCCAGCTCCTCTTCGGGGCGGATCAGATCTTCAAGAGTTTCTCTACGCCGAATCAGGCGGACGTCGTCTCCGTCCACCAGGACCTCCGCCGGGCGCAGCCGCCCGTTGTAGTTGGACGCCATGGTGAAGCCGTAGGCCCCGGCGGCGCGGACGACCAGAACCTCCCCCGGCTCGGGAAGTTCCATTTCCCGGTCCAGGGCCAGGAAGTCCCCCGTCTCGCAGATGGGTCCCACCACGTCCAGGCGCAGCACCGGGCGCGCCTCACGGGCGTCGGCACGCTCGATGGCGTGATACCCGCCGTAGTGGCTGGGGCGAATCAATTCGCTCATCCCGCCGTCCACGATGACGAACGTTTTGTCGCCGCTTTTCTTCACGTACTCCACCCGGGTCAGAAGCACCCCGGCCTCTCCGACGATGGAGCGCCCCGGCTCCAGGATGAGCAGCAGCCCCGAGCCCTCCACCAGGGGCGTGATCTCCCCTGCCAGGAGATCCACGTCCATCCCCGAACCACCCTCATAGCCGATCCCGTAGCCGCCCCCCAGGTCCAGATACTCCAGTTCGACGCCCTTTTCCCTCAAGCCGCGTACCAGCTCCAGGACCCGCTCCAGGGCCCGCACATAGGGTCCCGGATCCACGATCTGCGATCCGATGTGCACGTCCACGCCCACACTGCGCAGGTGAGGGTGGTCACGGGCAAAGCGGTAGAGGTCGGGAACCCGGTCCAGAGGCACCCCGAATTTGGCCGCGGCGTGGCCCGTCGCGGTGTAGGCGTGGGGCGTGTCGGCCAGCACGTCGGGATTCACCCGCACCGCCACGGGCGCCACCACACCCAAGCGCTCGGCCACGCCGGCGATGCGCCGGAGCTCCCCCTCGCTCTCCACGTTGAAGCCGCGGATGCCGGCCTCCAGGCCTGCGGTGATCTCGTCCTCCCGCTTCCCCACCCCGGCGAACACCACCGCATCAGGAGAGATCCCGGCACGCAGCGCCCGGGCAAGCTCGCCCAGGCTCGTCACGTCGGCGCCGCACCCCAGCTCCCGCAGCCGGCGCAGGACCGCCAGATTTCCGTTGGCCTTCACCGAGTAGGCGAGCAGGGGATCCAGCGGCGCGAACGCCTCCCGGAAGGCGCGCACCCGTTCGGCCACGGCCTGGATGTCGTAGACATACAGGGGCGTGCCGAACCGCTCCACCAGCTCGGTGGCGGGAGAGGTTCCGCACAGCACCCGTCCCGCTTCCCGCGGGAAGGGGCCGGTCAGTACGCCCTCGCCCACACCACCTCGTAGCGCGCCGGACCGTCGCCCGAGATGCAGCGTTCCGGCACGGCTTCGGAACGAAACTCCTCGCCGGGGATGACCCGGGAGGTGGCCTTGGTGCGGTCCTTCACCATCTGTTCCACCGCCGGGTCGCCGTTCCATCCGCTGTAGACGAAGCCAGCGCCTCCATCGAGGGCCTCTTCCAGCTCGTCCACCGACCCGACGCCCCGCACCGTAGCCGCCTCGCGGCGGGCCCGGGCGATCTCCAGGAGCTCCGTCTGGAACGCCTCCAGGCGCCCGGGCATGGACGCCACGGCCTCCTCCTCGGGCACGAACTCCTTGCGCTTGGCTCCCTCGGGCGTCACCCGCCGCGCCAGGGCAAGGGAGCCCTTCTCCAGATCCTTGGGACCCACTTCGATGCGGTAGGGGACGCCTTTGCGCTCCCACTCGTAGTACTTGGCCCCCGGAGAAAGATTGTCACGGGCGTCCACCCGGACCCGGATCCCAAGGTCCCGCAGGCGGTCCCGCACCTCGTGGGCCTTGGAGAGAACGGCGTCCCGGGTATCGTCTCCCCGTACGATAGGCACCACCACCACCTGTACCGGCGCCAGGCGGGGCGGCACCACCACCCCCACGTCGTCGCCGTGGGTCATGACGAGACCGCCGATGAGACGGGTGGACACGCCCCAGGAAGTGTTGTACGCGAACTCCTCCTGCCCCGCCTCGGACTGGAACTTGAGATCGAACTGCCGGGAGAAGTTCTGTCCCAGGAAGTGGGAGGTCCCTGCCTGCAGCGCCTTGTTGTCCTGCATGAGGGCCTCGCAGGCATAGCTCCGCACCGCTCCCGCAAACTTCTCCGACTCGGACTTGAGGCCGGTGATGGGTGGCATGGCAATCCACTCCTCCATGAATCGACGGTAGATGCCGAGGATGAGGAGGGTCTCCTCCTCGGCTTCCTCCGCCGTTGCATGAGCCGTGTGACCTTCCTGCCAGAGGAACTCGGCGGTGCGCAGGAATAGACGCGTGCGCATCTCCCAGCGCATGACATTGGCCCACTGGTTCATGAGGACGGGCAGGTCACGGTACGACTGGACCCATTTCGCGTACATGGAATAGATGACGGTCTCCGACGTGGGGCGGATAACCAGGGGCTCCTCCAGCTCCTTGCCCCCGGCCTGGGTCACCACCGCCAGCTCGGGTGCGAACCCCTCCACGTGCTCCTTCTCCCGCTCGATGAAGCTCATGGGGATGAGGAGGGGAAAGTAGGCGTTCTCGTGCCCCGTCTCCTTGAACATGTCATCGAGAGCCCGCTGCATGAGCTCCCAGATCCCGTACCCCCACGGCCGGATGACCATGCTTCCCCGCACTGGGGAGTAATCAGCCAGCTCCGCCCGTAGAACCACTTCGTTGTACCACGCCGAGAAGTCCTCGCCGCGGGGTGTCAGTTTCTTATCGTCAGCCATGATCCGGATCGGTCTTGGATTCGTGAGTTGGGATGCGGCGGGAATCGGTACGCTCCCGCCGCAGGCGCAGCGTGGAGATGGCGGCCGGAACTCCGAAGATGAGCACCGAAGCCACCAGCCACGTAGGTCGGAAGGGGAATCCTGCCACGTCGGCCAGGATCACCGCCACAACGCCGCCCCCCAGCACAGCGAAGACCCCGGCGGCAGCCAGGATGAGCCACTCCAGGACGTCCAGGCGCCGGGCCGCCCTCCCCGCCACGAGACGCATCCGTCGCGTCTCTATGGGATCCCCTTTGCCCGACGGGTTGCGCCCGACGGCGGTCACGAGAGGGCCTCCATGGCCGTGGGCGTCTCCTCCCCGGTGCCCATGTCCCGCACGATGACTTCGCCCCGAGCGGCCTCGTCGGGCCCGAGAATGAGCACTCGATCGGCGCCTTCCGCCTCTGCGGCCTTGAATTGCTTCCGCACCGACTGCTCCCGCAGCGCGTAGGCCACGGACCTCCCCTTTCTTCGCAGCCGGGCGGCCAGACCGAGCGCCGCCGGGCGCTGCTCCTCGCCGATGGCCACTACGAAGTAGTCCACCCGCTTCCGATACTCGGGCGCAAGCCCTCGCTCTTTGAGGAGTTCCCCCAGGACGACGTCGCCCATGCCGAAGCCCACCGCAGGGAGGGGCTCGCCGCCTACCAGCTCCAGGAGCCGGTCGTAGCGACCCCCGCCGCACACCGCCCGGAACTCGCCCCGGCGATCGAAGATTTCGAAGACGATGCCCGTGTAATAGGCCAGCCCCCGCACGATGCGTAGGTCCACTTCCACAAAGTCGGCGAATCCCAGGTCGCGCAGCGTCTCCACATACGCTTTCAGGGGCTCCAGCGCCTCCAGGACCCCGGAGGCCCCGGTGAAAGCGTCGGTGAGCGCCTCGATGGAATGGGCGCCAAGCGTCTCCAGAGCGCGCTCCACGTCGCCCGGCGCCAGGCCCACCTCGGCGGCGAGCTTCTCCCGCGCAGCCTCATCGGGCATGCGCTCAATCTTGTCGATGAGGGCAAAGGCCGAGGGCATGGCGTCGTCGGAAACGCCCATCTCCTTCAGGACCGCCATGAGGAGGCGCCGGTCCGAGACCCGGGCGCGCACGTCCTCCGCGCCGAGACCCAGCTCTCGCAGCGCGTCCAGCGCCACGGCCAGGATCTCGGCGTCGGCCGCCACGCCGCCTTCCCCCACGATGTCCACATTCCACTGGAAGTGCTCCCGGAGGCGTCCCCGCTGCTGACGCTCATAGCGAAAGAGTTGGGGGATGGAGAACCAGCGGATGGGCTTGGGCATCCCCCGGCTCCGCTCTCCCAGGATGCGGGCAAGCGACGGGGTCATCTCAGGGCGCAGCGCCACCTCCCGGCCGCCCTTGTCGGTGAAGTTGTAGAGCTGGCCCACGATCTCCTCTCCGCTCTTCTCTACGTAGAGATCCAGGGGCTCCAGGGGCGGGCCGTCGTACTCCTGAAAGGCGTACCGGGACGACACCCCCCGCCAGGCGCGGAAGATGTGTTCCCGAAACGCCAGATCCTCGGGAGGAAAATCCCGGAAACCGGGAAGCCGTTTGAAGGTGGAGGAAGCCATAGCCCGGCAATTTAGCAGGTCGGTGGGGCCGAGGGTACACCGCCCGCCCCGGCACCCATGGGAGGTCTGCCCCCAAGTCTGCCCCAGGGGCCTGTCCGAGGGCAGGCGCGGGGCCCCCCCGGCCGAGGGCCAGCCCCC
>JBHHWB010000105.1:0-8973 GCA_046756305.1 Gemmatimonadota bacterium | reverse complement strand
GGAAGAACCCTCCCCCCTCCCTCGGCTCATCTCCTCGGCTGCGGCCAACGCCATGAGGGCGAGACGGTTCAGGTCCCGCACCGCCTGATCCGCCGGCACCCGGGGCGCCGGCGCCGTCCCCCTTCGGCTCCCCAACGCCTCCACCGTCTTCTGCATGCTCTCCAGGGCCCCGGCCATCTGGCGCGAGAGTTCCTGGTTTCCCAGGAGGGCCCCTGGCTCTGCTTCCAGTAGGCCGGCCGCCAGGTTGCGGAGGCCCCGGGCCAGCGCCGCCTCATCGGCACGCATGTCGGCCAGAACCTGGCGGTCCGCACTCTCCATGGCCTGCCGAAGCCGGGTCTGGGTTCGTGCCAGAGCCAGGGCGTCGTCCGCGGCCCGGCGGAGCGCTTCCTGGGCGGCCCGCGCGCGCGCTTCGGCCATCTGCTGCCGCGCCTCCGAGACCTTGCCGGCGGCGGCCTCCATGGCCTCCGCCGCCTCCCGGGCGGCGCGCGCGGCCTCCTCCTTTCGCCCCGCCTGAGCCTGAGTGGCGGCTTCTTCCATGCGTCCGGCGGCCTCGGCGTTCTCCTCCCGGGCGCCCTCCACCGCTTCGGCGGCGGGGCTTTCGTCCAGCTTCTTCAGGCGTTCCTGAAGCTCCCGCAGACGTTCCTCCAACGCCTCGGCCCGCTCCTGCATCTCCGCTTGGCGCTCGGCCCGCCTCTCCGGATTCTCCTCCTCCTCCAGGGCATCACCCAGGGCCTTCTGCCCCTGGGCAAGGTCCCGCGCCTCCTTTTCGGTGGCACGAAAATCCTGCTCGACGGCGGCTCTCCGGAAACGCTCCACCGACGCCTCGAGGCGATCCTGCAGGCGCTCCTGGCGCTCGGCCAGCTCCCGCAGCGCTTCGGGAAGATTCCCCGCTTCCTTCTCCAGGCTCTCCCGAAGGCGCGCTACCGCCTCCTTCATCCCCTCTCCCGCCACCTCCTCGAGAAGACGCTGGAGCTCCTGGAGTTCCCGGCGGACCCCCGTGTCGGCCTGGCCCGCGTCCTCCAGGGTCCGCTGCAGCGCTTCCAGACGGGCGCGCAGAGAGTCCACCTGGCGATCCATTTCTTCCTGGCGCTCCAATGCCCGACGCCCTTCCTCTCGGGACCGGAAGTCACCCTCACCCTCCTCGCCGTCCCGCATGGGCGCCAGCCCGGAGGCTTCGGGCGGCGGCGCAGCCGCGCTCCGCTCCAGCTTCCGTGTCTCCTCGGCCTGGCGGCGCGCCTCCTCCGACAGGGCCTCGAGCCGCTGCGCCGCCTCGTCCAGAACCTTTTCGGCCTCCCGCTGAAGCTCGGCGGCGGCCGGCATCCACAGCCGGTACTCCCGGGACGAAACGACGTGGCCTCCCCCCGGGGCGTTGTCGGTGACGCGGGCGAAAAAGCGAACCGTGTCCCCGGGCATGATACCCCACGCGCTTACGTCCAGGAGGGGGCGGGCCAGCACCGCGCGCGCTCCGGACAGGACGCCGCGCTGCACCCGGGGCTCCTCCCTTTCACCGAAGGCGGTCACCCGGTAGGCTACCAGCTCGAGAAGGGAGAGCCCATAGTCGTCCCTCGCCTCGATGACGAGAAGCTGCCTCATCCCCAGGGGCAGGACCGTATCCCGGCCCGGGAGGGGAACGGCGATGCTCGGCTCGCCGTCGGGCGTGAGCACGATGTCCACCGGGTCGGGACCGATTTCCGCAGCCGCGCCGTCCGCGTCCCGGAAGGTCCACGCGTAGACGCCCGCCCTCGCCGGGGTGAAGGACCCCTCGAACTTGGCCTCGGAGAGGCCCAGGTCCAGCGCCGTATCTCCGTCCTCGTGGACGAGCACCGCATGGGAGAGCGGGTGATTGGCCGCCCCGTCCACCACGAGCCGCGTCCCCCGGGGTAGCACGAGGGGTGGCACCTCCCCCCGGTACTCAGACGCCGGAACGCCGGTGTACTCCGGGGGGAGGACCCGTACCCTCAGATCCCCCACGATGAGGGGATCCACGGGCAGGATCTCGAAGGGCCCCGCAACCGCTCCTTCCTCGGCGTCAACCCGGTAGCGAACGGGCTCCGACACCCGCTCGAGGGAATACCCGGCGCGTCCCCCGCGGACACGCAGACGGAGCACGCGACGCGGCTGGCCCACCACGTCCAGGGTGAGGCGAACCGACTCCCTCCCCCCCGCCTCCACCTCGACGCGCACCGCCGAACCCCGCCGCACTTCGAGATTCCCGGGCCGGACCGCCAGCGCGGGAAGGATGGGATCGGCCCAGGCGGCCATGGGCCGGGCCAGGGCAAGCCAGGAGGCCAGCGCTCTGGAGGGATTCGACCCCAGAAGCATCCCCACCACGATCCACACGCCCACGGCAGCCGCCCACCCCCGCCGCCGCCACCGGAGGGCCCGGCGTCCCGCGGAAGCAGAGGTCTCCGGCGGCGCCCGGTCCAGGGCGTCGGCGACCCTTCGCGCCGCGTGGCTCACCAGCCCGGCGGAAACCCCCACCGGTACCGAGGCGGACATCTCCAGGGGACCCGCCACGCTGCCGCCGGGGAGGCCGGCGGCCTCTTCCATCATGCGGGCGACGCGCAGCGTCGTCAGGCGGCGCCCCCCTTCCCGCCAGAGCGTCCCCGCGATTCCCAGGAGGAGGAGAACGGCCGTCACGTCGAGCCACAGGGGTGCGTCGGACCCCGGGCGCCATCCGTCGGGTCCGGCCAGAATCCAGGCCAGGATGAGGAGTGCTCCGGCGAGGCTCACGCCCCACGGGATCGCCGCCAGGTACGTCTGGCGCCGCAGGGCGGCCCCGACGGCACAGACGCGCCGCTCCAGGTCGCGGAGAGAAGGGCTCACGGCGCCGCCTGGCCCAGGACGTACAGCACCAGGTTTACCCCCATGCGCAGCGCGGCCTCGCGCAGCTCCGGAGGATCCTCATGAACTTCAGGGTCCTCCCAACCGTCCCCCAGGTCCGATTCGTAGCTGTAGAAGACGACCAGGCGCCCGCCCCGGAAGATCCCCAGGGCCTGGGGGCGCTTCCCGTCGTGCTCGTGGATCTTGGGGAGCCCGTCAGGGAAGTCGTAAAAGGCATGGAAGACGGGATGGTCGGGAGGGATCTCGGTGAGCTCCGCGTCGAGAAAGATGGCCGCGATCTCGCGCCGGAAGGATTCATCCATCCCGTAGTTGTCGTCGGCGTGGAGAAAGCCACCGGCCAGCAGGTAGCGACGCAGGGCCGTCCGCTCCGCCGGCGTAAAGCGCACGTTTCCGTGTCCCGTCATGTACAGAAAAGGAAAATCCACGAGCGCGGGGTCCAGGGGACGCACCACCGCCTCCCGGCTCGCCACGGGAAACCCTGTGCGCTGGCGCAGGGCGTCCAACAGGTTGGGCAGAGAGGACGGGTTGGCGTACCAATCCCCGCCGCCTCCGTAGTGGAGGCGCGCCACCACCAGGCTGTCGGCGGGAAGGATCTCCGCCGGGGAAAGGGGAGCGGACGGCAGCAGGCCGATGCACACCGCGAGTAGCTTCAACACCATCGGCCGAAAACAAACCTCTCTGTGGGATCGCAGGAAACCGGTGGGAGGTGGGCCCGGAGGGCCCTCACCGGGGCCTTCGCGGTCAGGGGGCGGCGCCCCTCAGCACAGCTCCTGAACGATACGGTACGCCATGTTCCTCGGTACGTCGAGACGGGCGGAAAGATCCCGCGCCACCTGGCTGGGGCGCAGCCCCTGGTCCAGGAGCTCACGGGCGAGGGCCTCGGCCCCGGCTTCCAGCGCGGCTTCCCCGTCCTCGCCGGGGGACGGCGCCACCACCACCGTCACCTCTCCCCGGGGCTCGTGATCCCGGAACCAGGCGGCCAGCCCCTCCAGGGATCCCCGGCGCACCTCCTCATGCACCTTGGTCATCTCCCGGCACACGACGGCGCGGCGCTCTCCTCCGCAGGCCCGGGAGAGATCCTCCAGGAGGGCCGCCACCCGCCGCGGCGATTCGAAGAGGAGCGTCGTTTCCGAGGACGTCGCCACCCGCCGCAGAATCTCCCGCCTGGCCTTGCCCTTGCGCTCGGGGAAGCCCAGGAAGGTGAAACGCTCCGTGGGAAGACCTGAAACGGCCAGGGCCGCCAGCACCGCCGAAGGCCCCGGAATGGGCACCACTGCATGTCCGGCCGCCGCCACCGCCTCCACCAGCCGCGCTCCGGGGTCCGACACCAGGGGAGTCCCCGCGTCCGAAACCAGGGCCACGTCCTCTCCGGCGGCGAGCCACCCCAGGACCGTATCCACGCGGGACGCTTCGTTATGCTCGTGCAGGGAGACCAGGGGGGCCCGGGCGCCGATCCGCTCCGTGAGGATACGCGTGCGGCGCGTATCCTCGGCCAGAATCCGGCTCACCGTCGTCAGGGTGCGGACGGCCCGGGGGCTCAGATCCTCCAGGTTGCCGATGGGGGTGCTGACGACGTAGAGCGTGGCCACTTCCTGGCTATTCGTCTCCCAGATGGATCTGGACCTTCTCCTCCAGATGAGGACGCGGCACGGCACCGATGACCTTGTCCACCACCTCTCCGTCCTTGAAGAAGAGGATGCTGGGAATGGAACGGATTCCGAAACGAGCCGACGTGGAAGGGTTATGGTCTACATCCAGCTTGCCTACCTTGAGCCCGCGGTCCGCGTATTCCTCGGCCAACTCCTCCACCACGGGAGCGACCATGCGGCACGGACCACACCATACCGCCCAGAAGTCCACCATGGAGAGACCGTCGTAGTCTTCGATCTCCGCCTTGAAGTTGTCATCCCCCACATCCACGATATTCTCGTTTCCCGCCATCGTGCGCTGCTCCTTGTCGTTGTGTCGTGCGGACTCTAGGATCCGCATGCGTTCACCCTTCGTTCCCCATCTCACCAGGGCTCATGGTTGATCTTCCCGGCACCCCGCTGCCGCTGGACCACATCGCCGTCGCCGTCGCGTCCCTCCGGGAAGCCACGGCCCTCTTCGAACTCCTCACCGGTACGGAGGGTTCCGAGCCCGAGACCCTGGAAACCCAGGGCGTACGGGTCGCCTTCGTAGGCCAGGTGGAACTCCTGGAGCCCCTGGGCCCCGACACCCCCGTGGGCCGCTTCCTGGCCCGCCGAGGACCGGGACTTCACCACGTGGCGCTCCGTTCCACCGACCTGGCCGCCGACCTGGTCCGCCTCGGGGACGCCGGCATTCAACTTATCGATGTCGAGCCTCGGATTGGAGCCCGGGGCCACAGCGTGGCCTTTCTCCACCCTTCCTCGACGGGAGGGGTCCTCGTGGAGTTGGTCCAGCACTGAGCCGCCCGGCGGCGTGCTACCCGCTCCCGCGCATGACGCGCTCCAGATCCACGCGCTCCACCAGCCACGTCCCGTCCCGCGTTCGCACCACGTCGAAAGGAACCCCGGTGACGGTGCGGTCACCCATTGTCAAATCCACCAGCACCCGCCGGGTCAGGGTCGGACGCCCCGCCACCGGCTCCTCCCCTACGATGCGGTAGTCGTCATGCTGCAGGAGCCGGGCGATTGCGTCCAGGCGAATCTCCACCTCGGAGCGCTTCACACAGGGCTCTCCCCCGAACCACGAACCGATCTTCTTGAACATGCACCCGAACGTGGAACCCGTATCGCCGATGGGCCCCTGGGCGGTGCCGAAGAGGCGCGCCATGGCCGCCAGATCCCGGGAGTTGGCGGCCTGCAGAAAGCGCTCCACCGTGAGCTGGGGTGCGATGGCGGCGGCGCTCCCGGGCTGCTGCACCACCGTGGTGCATCCGGCGGTCGCCGCGAGCACGCCGAAAAGAACTGCGGCCACACGGGCCCGGCGCCCTGCGGGGCGGGCGGCGGCAGAGGGAAGCGTAGGCGGCATCGTGAGTCCTCACGGCTCGGGTGTGTTCAGGAACGCCTCAATGTGAAGAAACCCGGGGGCGGGTGAAAGCCCACCCCCGGATTTCTCTCCACCGCCCTGGTGCGGAGGCACCACTCCGGGATGCGATGCCGAGGTCGGCCCTCACGCCGCCGCCGGTGCTCCCACCATGACCCACGCCTACGCTGTGGCCGGCTCCTCCACCCCGGCGTGCGCGGGAGGCACGGCCTCGAAGGTCAGGCCGCCCTTCCCGTCGGGCTTGACGACGATGCGGGTACCCTCCGCCACCTCCTCCTCCAGGAGGAAGATGGCCAGCGGATCCTGGATGTGGCGCTGGATGGCCCGCTTGAGGGGCCGAGCTCCGAAGACGGGATCATACCCTTCCCGCGCCAGATACACCTTCGCCTCGTCGGTGACCTCGAGGGTGACGCCCACCTCCTCCACCATTTTGGCCACGCGGCGGACCTGGATGTCCACGATCTTGCGCAGATCCTCTTCGCTGAGAGGCCGGAAGACCACGATATCGTCCACCCGGTTCAGGAACTCGGGCTTGAAGTGCCGGTTAAGCTCGCCCAGCACCGCCTTCTCCACCTCGTCCCAGTGTTCCGCGTCTGCGCCGGCCTCCAGGATGAGAGGGCTTCCGATGTTGGAGGTCATGATGATGACCACGTTGCGGAAGTCCACCGTGCGGCCCTGGGCGTCAGTGAGACGACCGTCGTCCAAGATCTGCAGGAGGACGTTGAAGACCTCGGGGTGGGCCTTCTCGATTTCGTCGAAGAGCACCACCGAATGGGGTCTCCGCCGCACCGCCTCAGTGAGCTGGCCACCCTCTCCGTACCCCACGTAGCCCGGAGGCGCACCGATGAGGCGGGCAACCGCGTGCTTCTCCATGTACTCCGACATGTCGATGCGCACCATGGCGCGCTCGTCGTCGAAGAGGAACTCGGCCAGCGCCCGAGCCGTCTCCGTCTTCCCCACCCCGGTGGGTCCCAGGAAGATGAAGGAGCCAACGGGCCGGTTCGGGTCCTGGAGGCCCGCCCGGGCGCGCCGGACCGCGTTGGACACGGCACGCACCGCTTCCTCCTGACCGATGACCCGCTCGCCCAAGTGTTCCTCCAGGTGGGTCAGGCGCTGCCGCTCCGACTCCATGAGCCGCGTCACGGGGATGCCCGTCCACTCGGCGACGACGGCGGCGATATCGTCGGCGTCTACCTCTTCCTTAAGGAAGCGCTTCTCCTTCTGCAGCTCCTCGAGGCGGTGGGAGAGCTCTTTGAGCTCCGCCTCCGCCGCCGGGATCTCGCCGTAATTGATCTCGGCCGCCCGGTTGAGCTCCCCGACACGGGTGGCGCGCTCGGCTTCGATCTTCAACTCGTCGATGCGCGTACGCAGCTCCTGGATCTTGCCGATGAGATCCTTCTCCGCCTGCCAATGGGCCTTCATGGCCTGGCTCTGCTCCCGCAGCTCGGCCAGCTCCGATTCGATGGCCTTGCGCCGCTCCACGGCCGCGGACTCCGTCTCCTTCTGCAGCGCCTGGCGCTCGATCTCGAACTGAACGATACGCCGCTCCACCTCGTCGATCTCCTGGGGAAGCGAGTCGATCTCGATGCGCAGGCGCGAGGCCGCTTCGTCGATGAGATCGATGGCCTTGTCGGGCAGGAAACGCCCGCCGATGTAGCGGTCCGAGAGTTTGGCCGCAGCGATGATGGCGTCGTCGGTGATGCGCACGCCGTGATGGATCTCGTAGCGCTCCTTGAGTCCCCGCAGGATGGCGATGGCGTCCTCCACCGACGGTGGGGCCACGTATACGGGTTGGAAGCGCCGCTCCAGCGCCGGGTCCTTCTCGATGTGCTTCCGGTACTCGTCCAGCGTGGTCGCACCCACCACCCGCAGTTCGCCACGGGCCAGCGCCGGCTTGAGCATGTTGCCTGCGTCGACCGCGCCTTCGGCGGCTCCGGCGCCCACGATGGTGTGCATCTCGTCGATGAAGATGACGTAGCGCCCCTCGGCCTCGGTGATCTCCTTCATCACCGCCTTCATCCGCTCCTCGAACTCGCCGCGGTACTTGGCGCCGGCCAGCATGGCCGAGATGTCGAGCTGCAGGAGCTTTTTGTCGGCAAGGCTGGTGGGCACATCGCCCGCCACCATGCGCTGGGCCAGACCTTCCACGATGGCGGTCTTCCCCACGCCCGGCTCGCCGATGAGAACGGGGTTGTTCTTGGTGCGCCGGGCCAGGACCTTGATGACCCGCCGGATCTCCTCATCCCGGCCGATGACCGGATCCAGCTTGCCCTGCCGCGCCAGCTCCGTGAGGTCCCGGCTGTAGCGGGCCAGAGCCTGGTAGGACTCCTCCGGAGAATCGTCGGTGACCCGGTGCGAGCCGCGCACGGCATCCATGGCTGTCTCCACCGCCTCGCGGGTGGCGCCGGCGTCCCGCAGGATCCTGCCCGCGTCGTCCTTCTCCTCGGTGAGGCCGAGGAGGAGGTGCTCGGTGGAGACGTACTCGTCCCCCAGCTTGCGCGCCGACTCCTCCGCCACGTCCAACGCCGCCTTCAGGTCCCGGGAAAAATGGGGCTCGGCCCCGCCCTCCACCCTGGCCATGCGCTCGATGGCTTCGGCGGCGCGCTGGTGAATGAGGTGAGGCTGAATCTCCAACTTCTGGAGGATGGGGGCGACGATCCCCTCCTCCTGCTCCAGAAGCGCATGGAGGAGGTGCACGCCGTGGATCTCCGGGTTCCCCCCCCGGCGTGCCGATTCGGCGGCGCTCTGAAGCGCCTGGGTCGCTTTAACCGTCAATCTGTCCGGGTTAAGCATCGTATGGTGCTCCTCTTCCTGTGATCCTGTCTGCTCATGTATTCGATACTGCCATTCTGGCAGCCTCTTGCTCTCCTGCCCCTCCTAATGTCTCAAGAAGCGGGCCACGGTTGTGGCACCTGCGGTGACGCGTTTCAACGCGGACCATGGAAGCGGCGCCGGCTGCGAAGCCCACCGGCGCGCACTCCAGCGCCGCGCCCACCCGCAACGGGCGGAACGCGCTGGCCGCGTCGCTCCCGCCCCTAGGAGCCTGTCCGAGTAATGCAGCAGGTCGCGTTGGGGACGCCACGGCCCCAGGCCGTAGGCGGCGACTCGAAGGCATAGCCC
>JBHHWB010000104.1:0-8991 GCA_046756305.1 Gemmatimonadota bacterium | reverse complement strand
TGGACGGGACCCGGAAAGCCATGGCGGCGCTGATTTTGGCGGTCGGTTTGGGAGCCTCGTCTCTGGGGGGACAGGAGGCGGAAGATGAGCTGGTTTCCTATCGCTTGAGTGCATCCGAAGCCTCCGAGCTGCGCCTGGACGGGATCCTTAGCGAGTCGTTCTGGTCGCGGGCCCGGCCCGCCTCTGACTTCCGGCAGCGGGAGCCCTTCGAAGGTCGGGCGGCCACCGAGCCCACCGAGGTGCGGGTGGCTTACGACGACGACCACCTGTACATCGGCATCAGAGCCTTCGACTCGGAGCCGGATGCCGTCGTGGCCCGCATCCTCCAGCGTGACAAGATCATGGAGCCCATCTTCTTCGGCGGCGGCCTCCAGTTCGCCGGAGATGACGGGGTGGCCGTCCTTCTCGATCCGTTTCACGACCACCGTACGGGGATCATCTTCGCCACCAACCCCAACGGAGCCGAGTTCGACGCCCTTATGACCGACGAGGGTAAGGAGGTGAACATCGACTGGCGGGCGGTCTGGGAAGTGGACGCCGCGCGCACGCCCGACGGTTGGAGCGCCGAGTTCGCCATCCCCTGGCGCACGCTGCGCTATCCCGGGGGCGATTCGGCCGAGCCATGGGGCCTCAACGTCTTCCGCACCATCCGGCGAAAGAACGAGGAAACGTACTGGCGTAGCTGGCACCGGGAGGGAGGCGGTCTCCAGCGTGTAAGCCGCGCCGGGCACCTCGTCGGACTCGAGGGCCTGCCCCGGCCGGGGCTCAACCTGGAAGCGAAGCCCTACGTGCTTACGGGCCGGGCCGAGGAGGCCGGGGAGCTGGATCGGGTCGTCGGAGAGAACCGATACAAGGCCGGACTGGACCTGAAGACGGAGCTGCGTCCCGGGCTGGTGCTGGACCTGACTGTCAACACCGACTTCGCCCAGGTGGAAGTGGATGATCAGCAGGTAAATCTGACCCGCTTCGATCTCTTCTTTCCCGAGAAGCGAGACTTCTTTCTGGAAAACTCGGGGATCTTCGAGTTCGGGGTGCCGGGCAACCCCTTCGAGCCGCCGCCCTTCCTCCTCTTCTTCAGTCGCCGCATCGGCATTGGCCAGGGAGAGGGGGAAGTGCCCATCCTGGCCGGTGCCCGGCTGACCGGGCGGGTAGGGAGCCAGACCGTGGGCCTCCTCAGCATGTTCACCGACGAAGCCTTCGGACGTCCCCGGGAAAGCTTCAGCGTCGCACGCGTGAAACGAGATGTGGGGGAGAGCAGTTACGTGGGTGGTATGGTCACGGATCGGCGCAGTTCGGATGCGTGGAATACGGCCACCGGCGCGGATGCCCAATTCGTGCTGGCCGACGGGCTCGTGCTCCAGTCCCACGCGGCACGCACCTTCAGCTCCCCGGAGGTGGGGGCGGCCAGGTCCCGGGAGGGCGGCACCTCCTACCGGGTCGCTCTGGACTACACGGGCGATCGCTACGGCTTATTTCTGAACCACCTTTCCGTGTCGCCCGACCTGGATGTCGGGTCCGGGTTCGTGGTGCGCAAAGATCTGCGGCGAAATGAGTTGTTCATACGCCGTCGCTGGCGGCCCGGGGTTCTGGGGCTGAGGAAAGTGGAGATCTTCACCGGCGGAAACTACTTGACCGGGTTCGATTGGGATCTCCAGGACTGGACGGCAGGCTTTTTTCTGACCCCCGAGTGGGAGTCGGGTGAAAGCTTCTCCGTCTTCGTGAATGCGGGAGAGACGGTGCTGGAACAGGGGTTCGAGCTCTCCGATTCCGTGGATATTCCCGCAGGGCGGTTCCGCGCCGATCATATCGGGTGGTTCGGGGGTACAAGCAGACACCGCTGGATCAGCCTGCAGAGCAACGGCCTGATAAGCCGGTTCTATGGAGGACACCTGGTGAGCGCCGGAGGAACCCTTTCGCTGGCGCCGAGTCCTCAGGTGGCGGTGGCCGTGGGATACACCCGCAACCGGGTGGACGTCCCCCGAGGCGGATTCACGGCTGACATTTCCACGGTGCGTGCGTCGTATTCATTTTCGACCAAGCTATCGGCGAACGTGCTGATGCAGTACAACAGCCTTGCGCGGGCTCTGTCCACCAACGTGCGTTTGAACTTTATTCACCGGCCGGGAAGCGATCTCTTCATCGTCTTCACCGATAACCGCGGGAGGGACGGGCGGTTGTGGAACCTGGTCGATCGGGGCTTGGTCATGAAACTGACTTATCTCATGCGGATGTAGGAACCAGTGAATCGGATTACAGGAATGAAGATGGGCGGACTTCTCGCCCTCGTGGCCGCGGCCTTCATGCCCGGCACCGCGGCGGCCCAGGGCGCCGGGGCCGGCCCTGTCGGGTCGGTGGTGGGTACGGTTTTTGACTCCACCTCCATGGAGGTGCTGAGCGATGCGCGCGTGGCGGTGATGGGGACCACGGTGCTGGGGCGCTCTGACGAGAACGGGCAGTTTCGTGTGGACAGCGTGCCGGTGGGAAGCTGGTGGGTTTCCTTTTTCCACCCCCGACTCCAGACCCTGGGGGTGAGTCCCCCCTCGCGGAAGGTCACCGTGGAGGAGGGCCGGGCCACACGAGCGGATCTGGCGGTTCCTTCGGAGACCACCCTGCTTCGGGGGTGGTGCATGGCGGAACAGCCCGGTCCCGGATATGCGGCGCTGGCCGGCGTGGTCACCGACTCGCTTACCGGAGTCCCCATGCCGAGAGCGACGGTCCGGGCGCAGGTGGTGGGGAGCAGCCTGCTCCGGTCGGAGCCGGTGGAGGTGCAGACCGATGACGCCGGCTACTATCGGATGTGCGCGGTGCCGGCCGGAAAGGAGCTGCGTGTGCAGGCCACCTTCGGACAGAGCGCGGGACGAACGGTGTTCCTGAGCCTGCCGGAGAGCGGAGCCGTAATCCAGGATCTCATGCTTCTCATGTCTTCGGAGGGGACTCTCACCGGCCGGGTCGTAGACTACGTGTCCGGGAATCCCGTGGAGGGCGCCCTGGTCTCGGTTCTGGGCACCGACTCCGAGGCTCTCACCGATTCGGTGGGTCACTTCATCATGGACGACCTACCCCCGGGCCGGCATCTGGTGGTGACCGAAGGGCTGGGGTACGCCCAGCGCACTGATTCGGTGACCATCTTCAGTCAGGAAACGGTGGAGATCGAGGTTCGTATGGCCACCGAAGCCGTGGAGCTGGAAGGGATGGTGGTGACGGCGCGGAGCCGCTTCGGCCGGACGAGCCTTGCCATGGATGCCAAGCGGGCCGACTTCATCACCCGTAAGGAGATCGAGCCTCTCCTGCCGCGCGTGCAGCACGCCGGAGACCTCCTCCGGCTCATGAACGTTCCGGGCCTCTCCATCCGGCAGATCACCATCACCGACGTCACCGGGGTGACGGTGCCGGGGCTCTGCATCGAGGTGAGCCGCCGCTTCGGCGGAGATCGGTGCAACCAGGCGGCGGTCTACGTGAACGACGTGCGCATGCCCTATCCGGATCAGATTCTCATGGACCTGGATCCCAACGTCATCGAGCGCATCGAAGTCATCAGCCCCATCGACGCGCAGTTCCAGTTCGGGGGTTCCGGAGCCAACGGCGTCATCGCCATCTACACGCGGTGAGGGGACGGTGGGTCCGGCGGCGGAACGATCGACCCCGGCCCGCTACTCTGCCTTTCGGCCGGTGAGCACCGCTCCGAAGATGGATCCGGCGAACGCCTGAAGTTCCGCCCGCGCCTCAGGGTGGCGCTCCAGGAAGTCACGTACCCCGGGGTCGGAGAGGATGTACTCGCTGGGGTAGGGCCGCTCGTCGCTGATGGTCACCTCCGAGAACCCCGCACGGCGGAGCTGGTCCAGGTAGACCTCCCGGGGCGTGGGAAGACACCCTGCGACGGCATCCAGGGATCCTGCGAGCACCGCCGGGGTGGGCAGGTCCGAGACCATGTCGGAGATGACCAGGCGGCCGCCCGGCCGGAGGACGCGCATGGCTTCGCGCAGCACGCGCGGCCGGTCCGGGCTCAGGTTCAGCACGCAGTTGGAGATGATGAGGTCCACCGTGGCGTCGGCCACGGGAAGGGCCTCGATCTCTCCCAGGCGGAACTCCACGTTTTCCATCCCCGCCTTGTGGGCGTTCTCCCGGGCACGCGCAATCATCTCCGGGGTCATGTCCACGCCGATCACCCGCCCTGTGGGACCCACGGCGCGGGCGGCGAGGAAGCAGTCGATGCCTGCCCCGGAGCCCAGGTCGAGGACGGTTTCTCCCGGCTGCAGGGAAGCAAGCGCCGTTGGATTGCCACACCCCAGTCCGAGGTTCGCCTCCTCGGGGATGGCGGCGAGCTCCTCGGCGCTATACCCCAGGCGACTGGCGGCGGCGGAGAGGTCGGTTTCTTCTTCGCACCCGCACGAGGGGCCGCAGCATCCCGTGTCCCGGGTGGCTGCCGCCGCGTAACGGCTGCGCACCGCCCCGCGGATGTCTTCCTCGGGGTGAAGGGGGGCGGGCGGGTCGCCGGGAGACGGGGAGATTTCCTTGGCCATGAAGGGCTCCGTTCAGGTTCCGGGAGTGGCGCGGACACAGCACCCGGCCCCGGAGGCGCGACCACTCACGTTCCGGGTCAGGCGTCCAAGGAGATGGATGAGCGCGTCGGCTACCTCGGGGGAATAGGCCTCGAGGAGGTCGGCGCATTCGGCGTCCAGCTCCTCAACGATACGGCGGCAGACCTTCCTACCCGACGCGGTGGGGGCCAGACGCACAGCGCGTCGGTCCCGGGGATCCGTCGTGCGGGTGATGTGTCCCATGCGCAGGAGGGCGTCCGCCACCCGGCTTGCCGTGCTTTTGTCCATGAAGAGATGACGGGCCAGGTCATTGACCGTCATAGCCCCCTGATCCACGATGGCCTTCAGGGCATAGCACTGACTCACCGAGAGGCCGTAGCAGCAAGCCACGTCCCGGTCGCGGAACTGAAGCACTCGTGCCAGATCCAGCAGGGTGTCGGTGAGGGCGGGTCCTGGGCCGGCGGTTGTAGCGCCCGGGGCGGGAGGGGACGGTAACCGCCGCTCTAAATTAGTTGCCATATGCAACAAATATTCGAACTCTCCCTGCGGGTCAAGGGCCGAGGCGTTTGGCGGAGTTGGGGACCGCCCGAGCGGCGGTGCGAGCCGGGGGCAGGCTCCCAGCCTTCCTACTCCAGGGACGCCATCACCAGGCGCAGGAACTCGTTCACGTGCTCGCTGCCGTCCACCCATCGGGTGACGGTGACGAGATCATGCTCGGGATCCACGAAGATGACGTTGGTGGCACCGGCGCCAATGGCGAAAAACGCCGATTCCGGAGCGGCGGGAAAGAGCGCCCGGTCCGTGTTGAGCCACCACATGAATCCGTAGTCGGGACGGATGGGGACCGGCGTGGTGGCCTCCCGGATCCAGGCCTCGGAGAGGAGCCGGCGCGTTCCCCACATTCCCCGGCGGGCCAGGAGGAGTCCAAAGCGAGCATGGTCCCGGGTGCTGATGTGGAGCCCCCCGCCCCAGTGGCCTCCCCCGCTCACCGACTGGACTTTGAGGCCGTCCATCGCCGTCCAGGACGTCTCATACCCGTACCAGCGCCAGGTGGTGGAGGCGCCGATGGGATCCATCACCCGCTCCTTCAGCACCTGAGGAAGGGGACGCCGCCACACCTGGAGTAGGCTGTAGGCCGCCAGGTTCACCCGCACATCGTTGTACTCCCAGAACGTTCCCGGGGGCTGGAGCGTGCGGTCGATTCCCTCCCGGCGGTCCGCCAGGTCGGGCTTGCCCCACAGAGTGCCCTCCCACTCGCTGGTCTGCCGAAGAAGGTTGCGCCACGTGATGGGCGCGTTGTGTTCCGAGGCAAAGCTTCCGTCGCGGACGTACTTGCCCACCCGGTCGTCCAGCTTCTCGATGAGGCCCAGATCCCAGGCCAGACCCGCCACCGTGGTGAGATAGCTCTTGGTGACCGAAAAGGTCATGTCCACCCGCCGGGTGTCGCCCCACTCGGCGACGATGAATCCGTCCTTGATGACCATGCCGTTGACCCCGCCCCGGGGGGCCGTGGGTCCCACGATCTCCTGGTGGAGGATGCCGCGAAACCGTTCCCGGAGATAGACGCCGGGATCCTCGGGGATCTGCCGGGTCTCGTGGGCCAGGGTGTAGGCCACGGCGCTGTCCAGGAGCCGGGCGTCCATCCCGACCTCCCCGGGCTTTCGGGACTCCCAGGCGCTCCCGGCCGGCGGGATGTACGGTGCCCCCTGTCCGTCGGCTCCAGGCCGGCGCTCCAGCGTGCACCCGCTTCCGGCCAGGAGGGTCGCGAGAATGGTAGGCAGGGTACGCGCCAGCGTGCCCGTCAGCGCTCTGGCACCGCAGGTGGGGTTGCTCACCAGATCCAGGGGCAGGAGAGATCCACTCCGTAGCCCCCGCCGACTGCGGCACCGGGCCCGAGGGCCGACCAGCTCCCGTCGGCTGCCCCGCTCAGCCAAGCCATCCCCGGGTCCCCGATGGGGCTTCCGGGCGGCATGGGGGGCGCCGCCGGCGCGTGCACGGGTTGGTGCGGCCGACCCAGAAACCGCAGGATGTCCGCCGAAAGGAGTCTGTAGTGGGCGCGGTCGCCGTCGTCGGCATCGTCATACGCATCTTCCAGCCATTTGACGATCCGTTCCAACTCCACGTGGGCCACTGCCCTCACCTGAGCCATGGGAGCTTCACCGGCAAGACGCATGACTCGGTCCACGTAGACCCGCTCCACGGCTCGATTGACCTCCGCCTCATAGTCGTCGGCGGGCTTCACGCCGAAGGTGCCTTGGCGGATGCGTTCCAGCACTTCATCTAGCCCGGGGAGGGAGGGGTCGAGGGCTTCCTGCTCGACCATGCGAGCGGCCCGCTGGGGATGAAGAAGGAACTGCAGCGTGGCGTCGGCCGCCGCAGTGGCGGGCGCCACCGCGTCGAAGACCAGGCCCGTGTTCCTGCGGAAGAGCTCCTGGTGGGGTGGATAGCGGAAGGGTCTGGGCGGAAGGCGGTTCAGCACCCCGCGGGGGATGGTGAGCTCGGCGGACGAAAGGGTGCGCATGAGGGCGTCCAGGGCCCGGTACTGTTCCTTGGCCGGGACGGGGCGCAGCGGCTCCTGGCCGTCGCCCCGCAGAGCGTACGTGTAGTAGAGCCCGGCCACCACCTTGGTGGTGGCCTCGGCCTGATAGCGGTGGTGAAGGAAGAGAGGCACCAGCGCCTCTTCCATGGTCGCCAGAGGTTCGCCGGCCTTGATCGCCGTCTCGCCGAAGTGATCCAGGGCCACGCGCCGCACATCCATCATGCGGTCGAGCTCATCGGCCGCCGAAGCACCGTTGTCCCATAGATGCACGTTGGGATGGGCGCTTCCGGCCGGTCGGGCATCCTGGTCGGTGATGAAGGTGATTCCGTTGCGCATCCCTTCGTGAAGAATGTCGTCCAATGCCTTCTCCTCATCGGTTCCGGGAGGGAAGTCGGTATAGCCATACCGGATGGCGATCTTGTCCCAGGCACCGATCTCGTTGGCATAGGAGTCCCGGCCCAGCGAAACCTTGCCGTCCTTCAGCCGGATGATGGGATGGGGGTAGTCCATGACCGACTGGACCCCGTGGGCCGTCTGGGCGCTGGCGATGTAGTTGTGAGAAAGTCCGAGGGTATGCCCGATCTCGTGGGCGCTGAGTTGCCGGATACGCTGCAGCGCCATGTCCGAGATGGCGGCGGGATCCTCATCGCCTTCCAGATACGGAGAGAGCAGCCCCTCGCCGATGAGGTAGTCCTGCCGGACGCGAAGGGAACCCAGTGTGACGTGCCCTTTGAGGATCTCTCCCGTTCGGGGATCCACGATGGAGTTGCCGTAGCTCCACCCGCGTGTGGAGCGGTGTACCCACTGCACCACGTTGTAGCGGGCATCCATGGGATCCGCCGAGTCGGGCAGGATTTCCATGCGGAACCCGTTGATGAAGCCGGCCGCCGTGAACGCCTGGTTCCACCAGCTTCCTCCCTCCAGGAGTGCCGAACGCACCGGCTCGGGCGTACCGGGATCCAGGTAGTAGACGATGGGCTCCACCGGCTCGGAGGGCGCGGCGCCGGGCACCTTCTTTTCGATGCGGTGCCGGGCGATGTACTGCTGCACCAGATCCTCGTCGATGGGCTGGGCGTAGTCGTAGAAGGCGATGCCGTTGAAGCCAGCCCGGGGATCAGCGCGCCGGGGCTTGAAGTCACCCAGGGGTGGAAGCTCCACGAAGGAGTGATGCTGTCGGACCGTGACGGCGTTGGGCGTGGGCGTCACGCTCCTGACCAGCGGCCCCGGTTGGTCCGAAGTGAAGGTCAGGGTCATCTCGACTTCCGTGTTCTTCGGGAAGCCCTTGGTGCGCGGCAGGTAGAAGGCGCTCCGCTTGGCGTCCATGCGGAAGGTGCCCTGGCGGGTGCGCTTGAGGGTGGGAATGACGCCGTGCCAGTCGTGAAGAAAGAAGTCGGTGGCGTCCACCAGGACCCTGTCGTCCGTGGCCGCGGCCACCTTGAATCCCCACAGGACCGAAGTGGGAAATCCGTCGTCCACGGCCTTGCGCTCCATGGGATCTTCGGTGACGGCGCGGAAGCGGTAGTTGGGCTCCTCCATGAGGACGGTGGGGCCCACGCGCTTGAACACCACAACCCGCCTGCCTGAGAGATCCCCCCGGTTCAGCCCGATGTCGTTCTGGCCCATCCCCGCTGGAAGGGAGGTGTAGTGGAGGAGCTCTGTGTTCCACAGTCCGATCTCGAGCCACATCTGTCCCTTGGCTTCATCCCAGTACAGAGGGAAGAACCCGTCGATTTTCCGCATCCCCTCCGTCTTTTTCTCGATGGTGGGAGGTGTCTGATCTTCGCCGGAGGACTTCTGGGCCGCGGCGCCGGGGGGAAACGCAACGAGGCACAGCGCCGCGAGCGACACCCGCAGGGCGCGGTTCAGAATTGCGGGGAGGGCGCGAGGGAAAAGCGCGGGGAGGGCGCGAGGGAA
>JBHHWB010000103.1:0-9602 GCA_046756305.1 Gemmatimonadota bacterium | reverse complement strand
TCTCCTCCTTGCCGTAGCTACGGCTACGACGCGTCGTCGTTCCTACCATGAGCACTCGCAAGACCCCCTGCGCGCGGCCCACTGCATGACTCGGACAGGCTCCCAGCACCACGTTGCGCCACGTTTCCATGGGGCCCGCCCAGCGCGCCGTCTCGAAGACCCCTCCCACGCCGGCCAGCGTAAGCGTCACGTAAAAGCCGCCGGCGAGCAGGTGGGCTGTGGGCAGCGTACCCGCATTGAAGAGCAGGACCACCGCAGCGGCCAGGGCCACCCCGAAGTGGAGAAAGCCGTACCAGGCCAGGGTGCCGGGCACCTGGGGATCCCACGGCTCGGCGGTCTCGCGGGAAACCTCAGGCGGGCGGATCCTCCCGCCTTCCTCTTCCGGCCGCCAGCCCGGCGGGCCGAAGACGTACATCCACCGCTCCCGCCACGACCGGGCCCGGAGAACCTTGAGCCAGATGTCCCAGAAGACATGGACGTTGGCCCACAGGGGATTCCAGCTCCGCAGGGGCATGGTGATCCCGTAGACCGGCTCCTCCTCTTCGGGCTGGAAGGTACCGAAGAGCCGGTCCCAGAGAATGAAGACCCCCGCGTAATTCCTGTCCTGGTACTTGGGGTTCACACCGTGGTGGACCCGGTGGTGGCTCGGGGTGTTGAGAATCCACTCAGTCCACCGTCCCATCCGCCCCACCGCCCGGGTATGGATCCAGAACTGGTACACCAGGTTGATGGAGTAGGACGCCACGAACATCTCCCAGGGGATCCCGAGAAGCGCCAGGGGGATGTAAAAGATCCAGGTGAAGAGGCCGTGGAGCGAGCTCTGCCGGAGTGCCACAGCCAGGTTGTACTCTTCGCTGGAGTGGTGCACGACGTGGCCCGCCCACAAAACGTTGATCTCATGGGAGAGGCGGTGGCTCCAGTAGTAGGCAAGGTCCACCAGGAGGAAGACCACGACCCAGGAGACGGCCTCGGGAATCCGCAGAACGAAACCCGGAAAGGCGTCGCCGGCCGCCACGGGCGCGCCCGACGGCCAGCGCGGGAGGCCGCCCAGCCATCCCTGGAGGGAGGCGTGCCGCAGGGCGAGCACGTAGATCCCCACGGTGAGGAATTTGGTGGCAATCCCCGAAAGCTGGCTGAGGATGCCGCAGCTCAGATCGGCGATGGAGTCGTTGAGACGAAAGAGCCTGCGTCCCGTCCACGCCTGCACAGCCAACTCCCCGGCCATGAAGACGAAGAAGAACGGAATGGAATAGAGGATGATGGACAAGGCTACCTCACCGCTGCGATCATTGGCGCGTATGATTGAGGTCCACCCCCGCTCCTGTCCAGGTCAACGCCCGAGGCGCGCTTGAATACCATCCCCGTCGTCGCCGCCGTCATTCAGCGCGGCGACCGCTTTCTCCTGGGCATGCGGCCCCGCCACAAGCGACACGGCGGGCAGTGGGAGTTTCCGGGCGGCAAGCTCGGACCCCACGAAGAAGCCGCCGACGGCCTCAGCCGTGAGTTGGCCGAAGAGCTTGCCCTGGAGGTCGTCCGGGTGGGGGAAGTTCTCTGGGAGTCCCGGGACCCGGGCGCCGACTTCGTCATCGCCTTCTACGAGGTGGAGGTGGAGGGCGAAGCTCGGGCGCTGGAACACGAGCGCATCGGGTGGTTCACCGCCGGGGAGCTGGAAGAGATGCCTCTGGCACCCGCCGACGCGGCCTTCGTGCGCCGCGCCGCTATCCTCGGGTCGAATCCGCCGCCTCGGCCTGACGCCTGAGCAGGCGGGCAAGATCCGCCGCTCGGGCCTTGGGGATCTCACTGCGAATCCCCTCCGCCGTCGAGACGCCCCGCCCCAGAACGACGTCCTTCCAGCGAAACGCCACCAGACCCCGGGGAGCGTCCCGGGAGGGAAGCATCTCTCCCCCCACCAGGCGCTCCAACTCGGCGTCGTCAAGTTCCACAACGCCGGAGCGGATGTCGGCGTCCAGTCGGCGCAGGAGGTCGTTGGTGGGACGGGGCCGCCCGCGGGTGTCGAAATCCATGGCGCGAAACCCTACCGAGATGGGACGCCAGTCTCCCGGCTCCCACGCCTCCAGGGGCCAGGCGTCCACGGTGTGGACCCAGAGTCGGCCGCCCCGCAGGACCCACCCCATCCCTTCCAGGCGGTGGGGATCCACCCCGAAATCCTCCACGAGTTTTTCTCCGGCGCGGGCGATGAGCTCCCGGGCCTCCTCTTCGCCGGCCGCTTCGCCGGGAAAGACCGCGGGCACCGGCGTCCATGCCGCCGCCGCCAAACTTCCCCCGCGCGCGGCGCCGGCGTCTCTCCCGACCGCCCCCGGCCGCGCCGCATCGTTACCCGCAACCGTGGCGGGTGCCGCCTCCCCTCCACCGGGTTTCTTCAGGCGCGCGAGGAAAAGTCCGCCCGAATCGAGGTGATGGGGATAGATGCGGGCCGCCCCCTCCAGGCGCGCATCGAAGGTCCGGCCTTCCCATGCCGTAACCCCGGGGGCGTGGGACACCGGAAGATTCAGAGGATCGAGATCCACAAGCCCCTCGCGCAGCACCCGGTCCACGACGGCCTCGTTCTCCTCGGGCGCGAAGGTGCACGTCACGTAGAGAATCGTCCCGCCGGGGCGGGTGAGCTCGACGGCGCGGCGCAGGAGGCCCTCCTGGGCCCGGGTCACGTACCCCAGGAAGGAGGGAGACTGGTTCGGCGCCCGCCCGCCCCGGCGGCGCAGGGTCCCTTCACCGGAGCAGGGGGCATCCACCATGACCCGGTCGAAGAGGGCGCCCCGGGGGAACTCCCGCCCGTCCCCCGCCGTGACCACCAGGTTGGTGTATCCCAGACGGTAGGCGTTTCCCAGGAGTCCGCGGATGCGGCTCTCGCTCACGTCGGAAGCCACCAGACAGCCCGTTTCCTCCATGAGTTCGGCGGCGTGGGTGGTCTTTCCGCCGGGTGCCGAGCAGAGGTCCAGCACCCGCTCGCCGGGGCGAGGACCCAGGGCAGGCGCGGCTACCCCGGTGGAGGCCTGCTGCACGTAGAGCCATCCCGCCCAGTGCTCCAACGTCATGGAGAGGGGGTAGGGCGCTGCGTCCACCTGAAAGAAACCCGGCATCCCCTCCAGGGCGTGGGTGCGGAAACCCTGGTCCTCCAGGCGTTTCAGGAGCGCTTCAGGAGCGTGACGGCCCACCCGGACGCGAAAGACGGTGGGTTCGGGGCGTCCGGCGGCGTCCATGAAGGCATCCCACTCGGGGATGATCTCCCGGTAGCGCTCCAGATCCACGGTGGAGGTGCGGCGGGACCGGCCTCGAGGGCGGGCGTTAGAACGGGAGAAGGCCCTCGTCCTCCTCATCTTCCTCCCGCACCAGGGTGAGGATAGCGGCCTGGGGAACCACCAGGAAGTGGTCCCCCTCAAAGCTCACCTCCACCGCCGCCTTACGGAAGAAGATGGCGTAGTCCCCGATGTGCGCCTGCACCGGAACGTACCGCGGCTCAGGTGAGCCTCCCGCCTTCCACGGTTCGCTGTCGACTTCCGTGGGGGCGGACACGGCGTTTCCCGGACCCGTGGCCACCACGACGCCGCCCTGCACCGCCTGGTTGTCCACCGCCGTCGCCGGCAGGTAGAGTCCCACGTTGGTCCGGTCTTCGCCTTCCTCCGGTCGAATCAGGACCCGGTCGCCCACCACGATGAGGCGCTTCTTCGATTTGCTCATGCCCGAAAGGTCGGGGCCCGCCGTCCGTTCCTCAAGTGGAGCCCTCAGGGAGGAGCCTGCTCCCCACCCCCGGGATCCGGGTCCAGGAAGCCGCCGAGGGAAAAGGCAGACACGGCGCGCGCACCCATGCGGACCCCCTCCCGCAGAGCCTTCTCCAGGAGATCCAGGGCCGTGGGGAGGGGCGACGCTCCCGCCGGTGCCCCAGCCTCACCCTCTCCGGCCAGCACCCCCGCCACCCCTCCGGCGAAGGCGTCTCCCGCCCCGGTGGGATCCACGATGGAGTCCACTGCAACGGCGGCTACCTCCACGCAGCCGTACGAGGTGTAGCCCCTTGCGCCGCAGGCACCTGCCTTCACGATCACCCACCTCGGTCCCCGCCGCAGGAGCGCGGCCGCCATGCTTGCCTCCGTACGTGCGGCGGCGCCTCCCCCTTCGTCCGCCGCCGCGCCTGACCCCTCGACGGGCGGGACGGCCCTTTGATCTCCGCCATCCACCAGAAGAAGCAGCTCCTCTTCGTTGAGAAGGAGGACGTCGGCGGAGGCCAGGAGCCGCTCGACCTCGGGTCTCCTTTCCAGGATCCAGTGGCTCATGGTGTCGAGGAGCACCACCCCGGGGGACCCCGACTCCCTCAAGACCTCCTCCTGAACCCGCGGATCGATGCTCCCCAGGAAGAGGACGGGAGGGTCCCGGTAGGCGGCGAGATCCGGAAAAATGGGACGCGCATTGGGGTTTCGCACCGAGCGCAGGACTTCGCGGCGGCCGCTTCCGTCGTAGCGGGCCGACCAGCGAAAGGTAGGGCCCGCCACCCGGCGTAATCCCCGCGTATCCACACCCCGTGCGGCGAGCCCCTCCAGCGTCGCCATGGGGAAATCCTCCCCCACGGCGCCGATGAGACCCACGGCGCCGTAGGAAGCCGCCGCCGCGCCGAAGTAGAGCGCCGATCCGCCCGGGACTTCCTCCACCCGGCCCGCCGGAGATTCGAGGGTGTCCAGGGCCACGGTGCCCAATCCCACCATGTCCGGGCGCTTTCCGCCCGGGTCCGGGCCCGCCCCCACTCCCATGTCCATACGCCCACCCTCCCTTCGCCCCGTCAGAGCCGCCCCGACCTCACACCAGCATCCCCGCCAGCGCCGCTGTGAGGAGGGTGGCCAGGAGCCCCGCCACCATGGCGCGCACGCCCAGACCGGCGAGGTCGTGGCGACGGGAAGGGGCCAGCGCCCCGATCCCCGCCAGCGTCATGGCCACCGATCCAAAATTGGCGAAGCTGGTCAGGGCATAGATGCTGATCACCACCGACCGGCCCTCCAGGGCCACCCCCTGGGTAAGGAGGTCTTCGAGGCGCACGAAGGCGACGAACTCATTGAGCACGGCTTCCAGCCCGATGAGCTGTGCCACCACCCCGGCGTCGGACCAGGGAACGCCGAGAAGCCACGCCACGGGAGCCAGGCCCCATCCCAGGATGCGCTCCAGAGTCAGGCCTTCGATGCCGCCCAGTGCGCCCAGCCATCCCACGACGCCGTTGGCCAGAGAGATGAGAGCGATGAAGGCGATGAGCATGGCCCCCACCACCAGAGCCAGGCGAAGCCCCTCAGAGGCCCCGCGGGCCGCCGCGTCGATGACGTTGACATCGGGGTGCTCGACTTCCACGCCCGCCAGGCTGCCCGCCGTGCGAGGGGCCTCCACTTCGGGAACCATGAGCTTGGCCAATACGAAGGCCGCCGGGGCCGACATGATGGAAGCGGCGATAAGATGCCCCGCCGCGTTGGGCTCGAAGGGAAAGATCATCCCCGCATACGCCGCCAGCACCCCGCCGCTGATGGTAGCCATCCCCGCCGTCATGATGGCCATGAGTTCCGAGCGGGTCATGCTCTCGATGAAAGGCTTCACCACCAGGGGTGCCTCCATGAGCCCGATGAAGATATTGGAGGCCGTGTTGAGCGTCTCCGCCCCCGAGGTGCGCATGGTACGTTGCATAACCCACGCCACCGCCCGGACCACCCGCTGCATGATTCCGAGATGGTAGAGCACCGTCATGAGGCAGGAGACGAAGATGATGTTGGGAAAGATGCGGAAGGCAAAAAAAGCGCCGCTCTTGGCCACCAACCCGGGCGTAGGCTGAAAGGGCCCCTGCCCCGGCGCCCCCGATCCGACGGGGATGTTGTCCGAGACCAGATTCCCGAACACGAAACGCCCGCCGGCTTCGGCGTAACCCAGCAGCGCCCGCACCACCCCGTTCACCGACTCGAAAAAGGCCACGCCCGCAGGCGTACGCAGAACGAGAAGGGCAAAAGCGACCTGGAGTGCGATCCCCCACAGCACGAGGCGCCACGACACCCTCCGCCGGTCGGACGAAAACGCCCAGGCTATCCCCAGGATGGTCACGGCTCCAACCGCCGCGCGCATGCGGTGGGGCAGGGCGGGAAGGAACGACCCGTCCGCGGCAGCCAGGATGTCAGGGGCGAAGGTAGGGATGGGATACTCCAGAGCTCCAGGGGTCGTGAAGGAGCCAAAGCTGCGCCCGTTGACGCATCCGACACAAGAGGCCCGGGTGGGCGCGGGCTCCGGCCCGACCCGGGATCAGTCCGCCGCCAGAGTCGAGCCGTCCGTGAAGAACAGATGGGTGATGTGGGGCCCCGCATCCTCCACGCGGAAGACCGCAAGATAGTATCCCGCCAGGTCCCGGCCCTTCGTCTCCTGCACATATCGCCCCAGGCAGAACGCCAGGCGTTCGGACGCGTCGAAGTCGAGCACCGTCATGTAGAGACGGCCCCAATCCCACGTCCGGCTCTGAAGCGATGTACGGGCTTCCTCTCTCCCCGCCAGGGGCGCCTGGCCGGGGAGGCGGAGGATCACCGATGGCGCCAGGAGATCTGAAAGGGCCTGAACGTCATGCCGCTCCCAGTCGAAGCGCAGCCGCGCCAGCGTGCTGCTGGAGATCCAGTACATCCCCACGGCCCACTCGGCGACGGGGGAAACGGTTCCTATTCGATAGCCGCGGCTCCGGCGGGCGCGAATCTCGTCGGGTGTGATGTGGGGTGGATCCGAAAATTCGCCCTCGGCGGAGGGACTGCTGATCCCTTCGAGGGCGGGAATGAAGATCTGGGCCCGGACGCGCCATTCCCGCCCCTCTCTCCGTGCGACCGTCAGATGCTGGCCCCGGAGCCCCGGACCCGACCCCGATGAAGTCGACTCCATGCGCCCGAAAAAGGCAGCCATCTCGCCGGAGGCCGCCACGCCGGAACGCCAGAGATCGAACCCGCCGTGGGCTCTTCCAACCTGCTCCAGCCAATCGGCCACAGCCCGCCGCCCGGACAGCAAAACGCCCCCGGGAGTCACGACGGAGGCGCCTTCGTAATACTCCCGGGCCACCGCCTTCCGGTCCCGTCCCCTCCACCTCTGCTCCATGCGGCGAACCAGGGAATCCACCCCCTGGATCACCGAAGCCCGGTATTCGGATCGGTAGGCGAGAAGAGATCGTCCGTCCCCGCCCGGGATCGCCCCCGCGAGTCCGGAGGAACCCAGGGGAGTGGACCCGGCCCCGCTGCGACAGCCCGAGACAGAAAGGAGCACCGCAAGTGACAGGATGCACAGCCCGATGCAGGAGCCGCGGGTACAGAAGCGGCGGGAAGGAGTGGTCATGCAGGCGAGCTCAGGTGGAACCGGGATTCGAGGGGCGGGCTCCGGTAAGGAAACGTGAACGAGGCCCACGAGAAGGACAGTCGACGGCCCGGATCTGTTGAGCCCGCCCCAGATCCCTGGAACCCAGCCCCCCACTCGGGAGTTCTTCCGGCAAAAGACCCCTCTCCCCGGTTTCTTCTTGCCCGACTCCTCCCCTTGCTCCACCAGGGTCCTGCCGATCCGCCTCGGCTCCGTGCTGCTGGTGCTCCTGGCCGCGTGCGACGGCCCTGCGGCTCCGAACGGATTCAACGATCCCGCACCGCTTTGCAGCCTGGCCCCTGACCTCCTCGTGGGCGCGTCGGTCCCCGATGCCATCCCGGCCCTCACCGAACCGACTCTGATTCGGGCTGATGAGGCAGCCTACCTTGATGATGCGGACCGCGTGTTGGGCGTCGTGATCCATGGGGAGGCTCGCGCATACCCGCACCCCATCCTCTGGTCTCATGAAGTGGTGAACGACCGCTTCGGGAGCCGATGGGTCACGGTTTCCTACTGCCCTCTCACCGGATCGGGTCTCGCCATGGACGCCGTAGTGGAGGGGCGCCGCGTGGAATTTGCCGTGTCGGGACTGCTCTTTGCCAACAACCTGGTCCTGTTCGACCGGATCACCGAGGATCTCTTCGGGCCGCAGCTCGCTGTGTCCGGACGCTGCCAGCGCTTTCTGGGCGCAACGCCCCAACTCCTCCCCGTACAGGAGATGAGCTGGAAGGAATGGCGGACGCTCCATCCCGAAACGCAGGTGCTCAGCGATGACACCGGATACTCCCGCAACTACCGCTGGTATCCCTACGGCAGCTACGACGAGGTGGGAAACCGCGATCTCCTGTACCCCATGGAGGTGGACGATTCCCGTCCTCTCAAGGAGCGGGTGCTGGCCATCGTCCCGCGGGATGGAGTACCGGTGGGTTTTCCCTTCGGAGCGCTGGGTGCCCGAGGCGCACGCTCGGCGATCCACCCCATCGTCGCGGGAAGGCGGGCCGTCGTCTTTTATGACGCCGCCGACGGGGAAACGGCCGTAGCGTACGACGCGGAGTTGGACGGCACAGCCCTCTCCTTTGATGCCATCAGTGCCGGAGACGAGGACACGAACGCCGCGCGGTTCCGGGATCGAGAAACAGGCTCCGCATGGACGCTGGGCGGAAAGGCCGTCGCCGGACCCCTCGCCGGGAGCCACCTCACGCCCCTGGCGCATGCCTATGTCATGTTCTGGTTCGCCTGGCGCCACTTCCATCCCGACGGGGAGACCTGGACGACGTCGTGAGCCGGTAGGGGTGCCGGTTCCGGGGTGGGGCATTATTCTTCCGCCCGCTCCCAACAGTGTTTTGATGCGGCGGCGAACTCCCGGAGGGTCCCTCGGGAACGCGCCCCCCAGCCGGATGACTCATGGTACGATCCACGATTCCCTTCGCCACCCGGGTCCTCGCCTTCTCCCTCCTCTGGGGCGCCGCCCCGCCGGCGTCCGCCCAGTCGGCGCGCCAGTCCTCTTCTTCCCCCCTGGGAATGGTGGCGACGGCGCAGCCGCTGGCCACCGAGGCGGGTGTGCTCATGCTCAAGATGGGGGGCAACGCCGCCGACGCAGCCGTGGCAGCCGCCTTCGCCATCGCGGTGGTTGAGCCCACCATGAACAGCATCGGAGGACGGAACCAGATCCTGATCCGCCTTCCCGACGGTTCTTTTCACGGCATCGACGGCACCACCCAGGCGCCCGAGGATTACGATTATGACACCGCCCCCAAGGCCTCCTATGGCTATCCGGTCATCGGGATTCCCGGGGCGGTGGCCGGACTCACGCGCCTGCATGCCCGATACGGTCGCCTTCCCCTTGACCAGGTCATGGCCCCGGCGATCGACTATGCCGAACGCGGCTTCCGACTCCTTCCGGGCGAGGCGATCCGTGAGGCCGCGGGAATGGAGCAGGGGCGGGAATTTCCCGGAACGCGTGAGGCCTATCTGGAAGCCGACGGCACGCCGTATGACCCGGCGGACCTTCTTCGCCAGCCGGATTATGCCCGGACGCTGACCGCCATCGCTGCGGGAGGGCACCACGCCTTCTACAGGGGGGAGATCGCGGAGCGCATGGCGGCCGACCTAGGAGCCTGTCCGAGTCATGCAGTGGGCCGCGCGCAGGGGGTTTTGCGTGTGCTCATGGTAGGAACGACGACGCGTCGTAGCTGTAGCTACGGCAAGGAGGAGAGACGACGCATGAGTCCGCAACACCCCTGCGCCCA
>JBHHWB010000102.1:0-9611 GCA_046756305.1 Gemmatimonadota bacterium | reverse complement strand
CCTTGTCCCCACCCCAGCGAAGCTTGATGACGGCGTTCTTGCCACCGATGGGATTCGCCGACCCGTGAAGGATGTTGATGGACGTGACGCCCCCTGCGAGAGCCCGGTAGATGCTGATGTCGGTGGGGTTCATCACGTCCTGGATGCCCACCATGGCCGAAACGTTCACCGCCCCTTCATTGATGGCGTCGGCGGCGATGTGGGAGTGGGCGTCGATGATCCCGGGCGTTACGAACTTCCCCTCTGCGTCCACCACGTGGGCGCCACGGGGAGCCTCCACATCGGGACCCACAGCGGCGATCTTCCCGTCGCGTATGAGGATGGACCCGCCCTCGATTCGTCCGTGGGACGCCGTGAGGATGGTGGCGTTCTTGATCAAGGTTACAGGGTCACTCCTGAAGGGACCCTTGTCGGGGGACATGGGGACCACCTTCCCCGACTCCTCCCGGGCCGCCCGTACCTGCTTGGCCTTTGCGCCCTGCTTCCCGGACCCGGACCCGCCCGCCTCTTCCTCCGACGGGAAGGAGATCTTCTCGCCATCCACGAAGACCACCTCGACGCGTGACCCGGGATCGAAGATGCTCCCCGAGGCCACCACCAGGTTGGCGATCTTTCCGGCCTCTACCGATCCCAGACGATCGTCCACGCCGAAGATGCGCGCGGGCTCCAGAGTCAGCGCCCTCACGGCCGCATCCTGGGAAAGCCCGTAGGTAACGGCCCGGCGAACTCCCTCCAACATCTTCGCGGGATCCTTGAGATCCCCGGAGTAAAAGGCGAAGGGAACGCCGGCGGCTTCCAGGCGAGCGGGGGTGGTGGGCGCGTGCTCCCACAAACGCAGCGTTTCGAGTCCGGGGGCGTCTTCCGGATCGGCCTTGGGATCCGGACCCGGCCAGTCCACATTCACCAGCGCCGGCACGCCGGCGTCGGACAGCAGATCGGTGGCCCCGTATGCCCCCTGGGCTCCGTACACGACGAGGGGCACGCCCATGACGCCCGCGCTCTCCACGGCGCGGGCGATCTCCTTGCGGTTCTGCGCCGGAAAGAGTACCGGATATTGATCGCCAAGCTGGGTCCTGAGCGGTTCCAGGGCCCGGTCCCATTCCGGCCGGGTCTTTCCGGCGGGATCTTCCTCGTAGTCACGCCAGATCCGATCGTAGAACTGGGCGTCGAGGTAGAGCTGCTGCAGGTACGCGAAGCTCCCCATGAGGGAGTTGGGATAACCCGAGAAGGAGCGATCGCGCAGCTTCACCTTCATTCCCACCGGAGTGGCCACCACCATCTCCCGGGGCCGATCCACCCGGCCCAGGTCCAGCACCGCGGCCTGGCCCGGCACCAGCCCCGCGTCGGGAGCCGACACCGTGGTGGTGAATCCCGCCCGGCGCCACTTCTCAATGCGTGCGTCGTCAGCCGAAAGATCATCGGCGCCGCTCAGCCAGGTGTGGGTCCCGGGGCGATCCTCGGGGCCCCACGAATGATCGCCGGAGGCGCCGCTTCTCCCCGGACCTCCCGCGGACGCACCGCCACCCCCGGACCCGGGATGGCCCAGGGTGGTGAGGGCGTCCATGAATCCCGGGTACACGGTGAGGCCCTCGGCTTGCACCACCCAGGCGCCCTCGGGCACGGAAACGTCGCTGCCCACCGCCGTGATGAGGCCGTCGGAGATGACCACCGTGCCTCGCCGGATCACGTCGCCGTTCCCGACGACGATGCGCGCTCCGGTCACGGCGAAATCCGTGATCCCCTCGGGGTGGACGGGTCTGGGCTGGGCCCACAGCTGCGACGGTGACGCCGTCAGGGGAACGAGGACCATTCCCACAAGGGCGGCCAGCCCGAAGTGCGGGCTCGACCGCCGTGGGATTCTTCTGCTGCCGTGCAGGGGGAGCCTGGGGCTCATGGATTACCACCTCCGCGCAAGATCGCCTTCAGCCGGTCCGTGGCCCCTCCACGGGCCGGCGCCGTTCCCGGCAAGGACCGCAGCGGGCCCTCGGGAATCCCCAGAGTACGCCCACCTTCCCGGTCGTGCCACCCCCGGCGCCTGCGTCGATGAAACCGCCGCTTCAGGCCATGACGTGGGCCAGAGTAGCCAGGTCCGGGACTTCAAGGTCCGGAACCGCTTCGGCCGGAGGGGTCGCCCCGCTTCCGCCCCGGCCGGCGCGGCGGTTCACCCACACGGTGTGAAAGCCCAGGGCCCGGGCAGGCGCAATGTCGTGAAAGAGGCTCTGGGCCACGTGAAGGACCCGGGAACGGGGAAGGTCCAGCTCCTCAAGGACCCTGTGGAAGTGTCCGGGATGGGGCTTGTAGGAGCGGGTCTGCTGCGCCGTCACCACAACGTCGAACTCTACACCCAGGGCCACGGCTGTCCCCTCGAAGAGGTCGTCGTCCACATTGGACACGATGGCGAGACGGTACCGCTCGGACAGGGCCGGCAGGACCCGTCGCGTGTCCGGAAAGACGGGCCACCGCCCCACGGATGCGGCGAAGGCCGCAGCCTCCTCCGGGGTGGCGTCGATCCCGTATTCGGATCCCACGCTTCGGATCACCTCCTCCAGGACCTCCCGGTAAGGACGCCAGCCGGCCGCCTCGATGCGGCTCTCATGATGAGCAAACCGTGCCAGCGCCCTTTCCTCGTCGCCGACATCGCACCCGTGGGCGGCAAGCACGCGCCCCATGGCCTCCAGGATGCCTGACTCCCAGTCTACCAGCGTCCCATAACAGTCAAAGGTCAGCGCTTCGAAGGAGGACGGATCGAGGGACGTGGAAGGCATGGCGCTTGTGGTTCGGGCGGGGAGTCTCGGCGGATGCACGGGGCAAGATAATGAACGCGGGGACCCACCGCTCACCTGCCCGCCTCGTCCCCGTCCACGTCTCGCTTGTGGCGGCGGGGGCGTCGAGTGCACCTTTGTAAGGAGCCGAAGCCCTACGCTCTCCCCCAGCCCCCGAGGATACCCCTGGCCACCCTCGCCGTTCGCGGACTCATACTCCTCCTCACCTGTACCGCGGCTCTGGGACAGGTGGCGTACCTGGACGCGCTGTACTGGAACGCGCTGGGTCTGGGGCGCGGGATCCAGGGAACCCCTCAGTCCACCTTCCTCACCGTCATCCTCATGGACGCCGTGTTGACGGTTGTGACCGGCATCCTGGCGCTTACTCTGGCGTTCCGCCGGGAACACCCGTGGGGAGCCCGCCCCCTCGCGCTTGCCCTGGCGGCATGGAGCTATCTGGTAGCGTATTCGGGCATCATCATGCTCCTGCGTCCCGCCGACCAGGGATCTCCCGCGCGGGCCCTCTTCGCCGGCCATTTTCTGGTGGTGGAGCTCCTGGGTCTTGCGGCCCTGGTCCGATTCACCGCCGAATTCCCGGCGCCGCTGGCCCCTTCCGACACCACCCCACCCGACGCCCTTCCCGTGGGCTTTCGAGGACTCCAGCACTTGCGCCGCTGGCTTCTCACCCCGGCGGCGCCGTGGCTCATGGGGGGCGGTCTGGCGGTGGTCCTCCTGGGCCTGAACAAGGCCATGGGAAGAGCCGCAGAAGATGCGGGGCTGTGGGGGCTCATGGACCTGGTTCGCTTCGGCGCCCTCGCCGTGGTGGTGGCCAATCTGCGCCGGTCCTATCTGATGGGCTCCCGGGAAAGCCGTCGCCGCCTGCACTGGCTCGCTGTGGGGTTCGCGTCCCTCCTCACCGCGCTTTCCCTCATCATCGGGGGCAATGTGCTCTTCACCGCCACGGGGTGGTCCATTCCCGTGGTGAACTGGCGCCCCCTGGTTCTGGATCTCGGAGTGATGGGGCTGTTGTGGGGCGCCACCATGGGGGTCCTCTACGACGGGGCCCTGCAGCCCGGTCGCATCGGCCGGCATCTCGTCATCGCGGCCGCCGCGCTCCTTCTGGCCCTTCTCCTCGCCGCGGGGCTCGAAGCCCTCTTCTCGGATGCGCTGCTGGCGCGCGTCTCCCTTCCCCGTGGGACCGGCACCGTGGTTGCGTTCCTCCTCGTGGGCGTAGCCTATGTTCGTTGGAGGGAAGTCCTGGATTCGGTGTTGAGCCAGGCGTGGGGCGGCGCACCCCGGGAGGCGCGCACTTGACCGTGCCCCGGCGGCGGTCTATTCATGCCCTCTGCCCGGCCGGTTCCGCAGAGGGGGGAGTCATCCTTACTCATGCCGCCGGCGTCTTCCAAAGGTGTGTGACGAGCGAGGAGTAGAGATGTCGGAGAATGGAGGCAACAGAGTCCGAGTGATCCTCCGCTGGATCCAGATCAAGGACAACAAGGAGGCCGCCTGGGACGACGAGGGGGAGTTCCGCTTCCGCTCCAAGATCACCACCAACGGCGAAGTCCACGAGATGGAATTTCCGGACCCGCCCGCTTACTGGACCATCTCGGACCACCCCCTGCGCAACAAGGTGGACAAGATCGACAAGGTCCTCTTCGAGGGCGAAGCCGGGGATTCCCTCATCGTGGAACTCTTCGGCACGGAGCTCGACAAGCTCTCCGCCAACGACGAGCTGGAACCCTATCGGCGGGAGTTCACGGGACCCGTCTCCTCGTGGTACGGGCTTCACAAGCCTACCGACGAGGGAAGCGACGATCCCGAGAATCTCTCGGACTGGCGGGTCTGCTATGAGATCGAGCCGGCCTGAGTCCGGTCCGGTGTAAGACGGCGTGGATCTCCATGCGCGAGCCCTGTCGGGTCCCTCCCGACGGGGCTCGATCCGTTGACGGGACCGCCCCCAACCGTGACGACGAAGAATATGATCAGGAAAACGCTCTTCAGCCTTCTCGCCCTCCTCCTCCTTCTGGCGGCGGCCATGGTGGTGCGCGCCTCCACGCTGCAGTCCCGCCAGCCGGCGGGGGAGGGCAGCGTGCACGTCGCCCTGGATTCGGCGGGCGCAGTGGAGCGCTTCGCCGGCGCAATCCGCATCCCCACCATTTCTCTGGAAGACACGCAAGCCATCGATTCGGCGGCGTTCAGGGCCCTACACACCTACCTGGCCGTCAACTTCCCTCTCGTCCATGCGAACCTCACCCGTGAGACGGTTTCGGATCTGAGTCTCCTTTACACCTGGCCGGGCCGCGACCCGTCCCTGGAGCCCGTTGTCCTCATGGGACACCAGGACGTGGTCCCCGTCATTCCGGGAACCGAAGCCGGCTGGACCTATCCCCCGTTCGGCGGCGTGGTGGCCGACGGGTACGTGTGGGGCCGGGGAACCATGGACGACAAGGTGAGCGTCCTCGCCATCCTCGAGGCAGTGGAAACGCTCCTCAGGGAAGGCTATACGCCGGCGCGGACGGTTTATCTGGCCTTCGGGCACGATGAAGAGGTGGGCGGCGTGCAGGGTGCCAGGGCCATAGCCCAACTCCTGGCCGACCGGGGTGCCGAGCCCTACGCTCTGGTCATGGACGAAGGGGGTGCCGTGGCCCGCGGGATGATTCCCGGCATCGAAGGAGCCGTCGCCCTCGTTGGAATTGCGGAGAAGGGGTACGCCAACGTCGAACTCCTGGTGGAGGGCGCGGGCGGACATTCCTCCACGCCGCCGCCCCAGACCAACATCGGAATCCTGGCAGAAGCCGTATCGGAGCTCGAAGAACACCCCTTCCCGGCGCGACTGGAGGGTCCCGCCCGGGCCATGTTCGAGTACCTGGCTCCCGAGATGTCCTTCCTCCCCCGCTTCGTCGTGGGGAACCTGTGGATTCTGGAACCCGTGGTGAGGAGGGCCATGTTGGGGAACCGCATGATGGCCTCCATGCTGCGCACCACCACGGCGCCCACCATCATCGAGGGAGGCGTCAAGGCCAATGTGCTCCCCATCCGTGCACGGGCGGTGATCAACCACCGCATCATTCCGGGAGAGACGGCGGAGTCGGTGGTGGCACGCGACCGACGCGTCATCGGGGATGAGCGGGTGCGAGCAAGCATCCTGGGCGAAGACCACACCGACCCGTCCCCGGTATCGGACCCGGAGGGCGCCGCCTTCCAACTCGTTGCCCGCACCATCAAGCGGGTCCTGCCGGAAGAAGAGGTGGTCGTGGCGCCCTATCTCGTCATGGGTGGCACCGATGCGAAATATTACGCCGGACGCTCAGCCAACGTGTTCCGCTTCCTGGCCGCGCCCGTCGAGGCAGACGCTCTTGAGCGTGTGCACGGTACCGACGAGCGCATGGGCATCTCCGGCTTCCTGTCCAGCGTGGCCTTCTTCCATGAGCTGATCCGCGGAGCCGACACCCTCTGAGTCTTTCCAGCCTGCCGGCTCAACGGGACCGTAGATCCACTCGGCGCGAGGCTGAACCCCCGGCTCCGTGGCCGTGTCGCTCTCCGGGACGGCCGGTGCGCTCCAGGCCAGCAGTCCCACGATGAGAGGGACGCCGAGCAGGGGCGCACCGAAAGCGGCCCACCACGGAATGGTCGATGCGCGATTGAGATGTGTCTGATGCATGATTCCCCTCCCCTCCTCACGTGCGAGATCCCGGCGGGAGCCGGATGTCCTCGCTCCTCCCTTCGAAGCACTGCGCCGAAAAGTTTCACGGACCCGCCGGCGAGTCGGCGCAGGGGAGCCAGGAGGCCGCCATGAAATCGCGATTTGGCGTATCTTTCCGAAGTCCCACACGCCGACGCGCACCGTCGCAACGCTGACACACGAACCATGAGCCCCTTGCACCGGACATGACCCCAAAGGAAGGCCCTCCCGTCGTCGTGATGGCTGCGGGACTCTCGACCCGCTATGGACGTCCCAAGCAGGTGGATCCCATCGGACCCGACGGAGCCGCCATCATGGACTACACCGTCTTCGACGCGGCCCGCGCAGGCTTCTCCCGAGCGATCTACGTGATCCGCCTGGAGAACGAGGAGGAGATCCGGGACCACGTCGCCCGCTTCGTAGGGGGCTCCTTCCCGGTGGAGTTCGTGCACCAGACGCTGGACGACGTGCCTCCGGGATTTCGCCCTCCCCCGGACCGGCGCAGGCCCTGGGGAACGGGGCATGCAATTCTGTGCGCATCCTCTTACGTCTCCTCTCCCTTCGCCGTCTGCAACGCCGATGACCTGTACGGTCCCAACGCCTTCCGGGAGCTCCACGCTTTTCTGGAGCAGGACCCTCTGCCCGCCGAGGCGGCCCTGGTAGGCTATACCCTCGCAGAAACCCTTTCGGGACGGGGCGGAGTCTCCCGGGGAATCTGTGTTCTGGGACGCGATCGGATGCTGGAGCAGGTCACCGAGGTCAAGGAGATTCATCGCGTGGACGGATGGATCTCCGGCGTGGACCCGCAGGGCGAGGTGGTAGAACTGCGGGGGGATGAGATCGTCTCCATGAACCTGTGGGGCCTCACACCCGCCATCGTGGAGGGCATGCGGAGGCAGTTCGTTCGTTTCCTCGACCACTGGGGAACCAACACGGATGCCGAGTTCCTGCTGTCCACCGCCATCAACCGGCAGATTCGCGCCGGCACCGCCAGATGCGCGGTCCTCCCCACCGATGATCAGTGGTTCGGCGTCACTCACCGCGATGATCGTGACGCCGCCGTGCAATTCCTTGAGAAGCAGGTGGAAGCGGGGGTCTACCCCGCCGATCTATCCGCCGCCTTCCGTTCCCTGAGGCCTGCGGGATAACGTCCATGCAACTCACTGCCCTGGATTGGACGGTCATCGCCACCTACGGTGTCATCGCTCTGGCCACGGGTCTGTACTTCGCCCGCAGAGCAGGGCGCGGCACCGAGGAATTCTTCCTGGCCGGGCGCAACCTCCCGTGGTGGCTCCTGGGAACATCCATGGTGGCCACCACCTTCTCCACTGACACGCCTAATCTGGTCACCGATCTGGTTCGCAACGGCGGCGTGAGCCAGAACTGGATGTGGTGGGCCTTTGTCATCACCGGGATGTGCACCGTCTTCTTCTATGCGAAGCTCTGGCGCCGTTCGCAGATCCTCACCGACATCGGGTTCTACGAACTGCGCTATTCGGGGCGGATGGCGGCTTTCCTGCGGGGATTTCGGGCCATCTACCTGGGCGTGTTCTTCAATACCATGATCATGGCCACTGTCACCCTGGCGGCCATCAAGATCGGCGGCGTGCTGCTGGGTGCCTCCAAGTACGAAGTGGTCCTGGTAGCGGGGGCCATCACCGCCGCCTACTCCATCACTTCGGGATTGTGGGGGGTGGTCGTGACGGATCTGCTCCTTTTCGTCATCGCCATGATCGGCGCTTTTTCGGCCGCCTATTTCGCCCTGGTGCAGCCCGAAGTCGGCGGCCTGTCAGGCCTGTTCGCCCACCCCCAATTGGCCGGCAAGCTGAGTCTTCTTCCGGACTTTTCCGACCCTCATACCGCCCTGGCCGTCTTCATCATCCCCGTGGCCGTCCAGTGGTGGAGCACCTGGTACCCGGGCGCCGAACCAGGAGGCGGCGGCTACATCGCCCAGCGAATGCTGGCGGCCAAAGATGAACGCAACGCGGTGCAGGCCACGCTCTGGTTCAACATCGCCCACTATGCCCTCCGGCCCTGGCCGTGGATCATCGTGGCCCTGGCCTCCCTCATCATCTACCCCACGCTGGATTCCATCCATACCGCCTTCCCCCACCTGGATCCGTCCATCGTGCGCCATGACCTGGCGTATCCCGCCATGCTGGTTTTCGTGCCCCACGGCCTCTTGGGCCTGGTGGTGGCGTCCCTCGCCGCGGCGTACATGTCCACCATCTCCACCCATCTCAACTGGGGTGCTTCCTATGTAGTGGATGACGTCTATCGCCGCTTCATCCGCCGGGACGCCGACGAACGCCACTACGTCCGTGCGGGGCGGGTGGCCACGCTGGGTCTCATCGTTCTGGCGAGCGTGGTGGCCCTCTGGCTGGAGAATGCGCTCCAGGCCTTCCAGCTCCTCCTTCAGATCGGCGCGGGGACCGGGCTGGTCTTTCTCTTGCGCTGGTTCTGGTGGCGGATCAACGCCTGGAGCGAACTGGCCGCCATGGTGGTCTCTTTCCTGGTAGCCGTCTATTTCGGCGGCGGCCTCACCCTGGCGCCGGTGGGGTTGGAGTTGGGCGTCTCGTGGGTCGTCCCCGACTGGAGCGCTTCCGTCCAGCTCGTGGTAGGGGTCGCGGTCACCACGGTAGGGTGGCTCGCCGCCACGTGGCTTACCCGCCCCACCCACCCTGACGTGCTGCGCTCCTTCTACGAGAAGATCCGACCCATGGGACCCGGATGGCGCGGCGCCGGGCTGGACGTGGAGGCGGCCCGCGACCCCGACGAGAGCCCCACCGCAGCCTTTCTCTGCTGGTTCCTCGGCGTCTTCGCCATCTACGCCGCCGTCTTCGGAACCGGCTACGCCCTGTACGGGCGCTGGCCCCTGGCCCTCCTCTTCGGGGGAATCACCGGCGTGGCGGCGTGGGGGCTGTTCCGGTTCCTCCCCCGCGTGGGCCTCCACTGAGGAGCGCTGCACGGGACACGGGGAACGCCCGGAATTCGGCAGACCGGCGCGGGATACGGCAAACCGGCGCGGGAGACCCGCCCGGAAGAACCATCGATCCGCTGCACGCCGTCGGCCATCCCATGGACGGCCACCCTGAACTCTATGCCGTACTCCCCCGGCTGCGACTGCGCGATACGCATTGTCTCCGCACCATCCTAGGAGCCTGTCC
>JBHHWB010000101.1:0-9702 GCA_046756305.1 Gemmatimonadota bacterium | reverse complement strand
CCCGGCTCGGCCCACCGATTGGGCTGCTTCGTGAAGAGCTGCAGCACCCCCGCGTCCAGCTCCGCGGCCCGGGCAGGAGCCCGCGCCACCCCGCCCTGGGTGGAGACGTGGGCGCCGAGTTCGTCGACGGAATGAGTCTGCAAAGTTTTCTCCTTTCGGAACAGAGTGCCCGGATCGGACGCTCCCGCAATCCAGACGGTACGGGCACCGGAAGTACCCCATTTGACTTTCCCTCTTGCAGTTACGGCGGCCAACCGTCGGGGACACACCCCTCTCCGGCGCCTGGCACGGGACTTGAACCTATTCCGCACCGAGTGCACCGACACGGCCACATGCGAGTCGGCACTGCAGGAGGGTGACAGCACTTTCGCCGGAGAGCAAGATGCGTATTGCCGCGGATGGTTACATCGATATTCGGGACGGACGGCGCGTCAAAACGCCCGGATACCATGAACGTACGGTGGATCCCGTCCCCGAAGAGGAGGCCTTTGCCTACCTCCTATCCCACAGCTTTCCCGGCCACCGGCGCGTAGTGCGGGCCCTCAACGTGGCCGAGCGGAAGCGGATCCGCCTGGCCATGTGGGCCGACTCGGTAGCGGAGCGCATGTCTCTCGTGGACCGCATCTGGCGAGCCATCACCGAGCAGACCATGCCGCCGCCCAACCCCGACAAGCCCTATCTGGTGCAGGTGGTTCAGCACGGAGCGTGGGCGTACCCCATCTACCTGGACGGGCCCTGCACCCGTGTAATTCCACACGGCGGCCTCTCGGTCGCCGAAGCCGACCCGGATCTGGTCCTCCATCTGGATCTGAAGTCGGCCTGACCCGGAACGACCCGGCGGCGCGGCCCTGGGCCTCCGCCGCCGGTGCAGTGTGCCCCGACCCACTCCGGGAAGGGGCCTCACGCCCTGGGGGGGGCGTGCCGTGAGTGGCGGCAGGCGCCAGCCTGCCGTCACTCCACTTTTTTGGGCCCCCTGGCCCGGCCGCCCGGCTTGGCGGCCCGGACACCCCCGCGGGCGTCAACTCGGCAGGCCCGGCTCCGTCATGGAGCGTACGTCCAGCGCCTCGTCCACCTTGTCTTCGGGCAGCAGCCCCTCGCGGAGGACCACCTCCCGCACGCTGATGTGCTCCGCCGCCGCGGTCTTGGCCACCTTGGCCGCCCGATCGTATCCGATGTAGGGGTTGAGGGCGGTGGCGATGGACGGATTCAGCTCCAGAAGCTCCTTGCAGCGCGCCTCGTTGGCCACAACGCCCACCACGGCCTTGTCGTTGAAGGCCCGGGCCACGTTGGCCAACAGCGTGATGGACTCGAGAAGCGCCTGAGCCAGAACCGGCATCATGACGTTGAGCTCGAAGTTCCCCCGGCTCCCCGAGACGGTGATGGTGGTGTGATTCCCCATCACACGTGCCGCCACCATCATCATGGATTCCGACATAACCGGGTTCACCTTCCCGGGCATGATGGAGGAGCCGGGTTGGATGGCCGGCAGCTTGATCTCGTAGATACCCGAGGTGGGCCCACTCGCCAGCCACCGGATGTCGTCGGCGATCTTCATGAGGCTGGTGGCAACGGTGTTCAGCGCCCCGGAAGCGTTGACCGCGGCATCCTTGGCGGCCTGAGCCTCGAAATGGTTCTCCGCCTCCCGGAAGGGAATCCCCGTCTCTTCGGCGATGCGGGCGATGGTCTCGCCCGGGAACTCTGGATGGGTGTTGATCCCCGTCCCCGTGGCGGTCCCGCCCAGGGCCAGCTCTTCCAGTTCCTCCGCCGCCTTGCGCACCCGCTCCACACCCTTCCTCACCTGGGTGGCATAGCCGCCGAACTCCTGACCCAGACGCACCGGAGTGGCATCCATGAGGTGGGTGCGCCCCGACTTGACGATGGGGTCGAATTCCCTGGCTTTGGCCTCGAGTCCGCCCTGCAGATGCTGGAGCGCCGGCACGAGCTCCTTCTCCACCGCCATGCGCGCCGAAATGTGGATCGCCGTGGGGATCACGTCGTTGGAGGACTGCCCGAAGTTGACGTGGTCGTTGGGGTGCACCGGCTTGCCCAGGATCTGGGAAGCCCGGTGGGCGATCACCTCGTTGGCGTTCATGTTCGTCGAGGTGCCGGAGCCCGTCTGGTAGATGTCCAGGACGAACTGGTCGTCCCATTTCCCCTCGGCGACTTCCTGGGCCGCCTGAGCCACCGCGTCGGCGATATCGGGATCCAGGGCGCCCATCTCCTTGTTGGTGAGGGCGGCAGACATCTTGATGATTCCCAGCGCCTGGATGAAGCGGCGGCCGAAACGCTGGCCGCTGATGGGAAAGTTCTCCACCGCACGCTGGGTCTGGGCGCCGTACAGGGCGTCCGCCGGGACCTTCATCTCCCCGAGAGAGTCCCGCTCGATACGGTATTCTTCAGCCATGGGAGGCACGCCTCCTCTCAAGAAACGTCCATCGGTTAGGGGGCGCCGGCGGCGCTCCCCGCAGCACCCTGAAGATGGCTCAGGAGCCCGCCGGATTGAAGGCCGGAGGGGGAATGCTGCGCCCCGTCAGGACTTGGCCGGAGCGCCCATGCCACCGCCCGGATGAACCCGACGTAGGGTTCAGAGCTCGACCTGGGCGCCCATCCCCACCACCCGGTTGGGCGGAATCTGGAAGAAGCGGGAGGCGCGCTGCGCGTTACGGGACATGCGCTCGAAGAGAACCGTCCGCCAGCGGGCCATGGGCGGGTTGTCGGAGATGACCATGGAAATCTCTCCAAAGAAGAAGGACGTGCGCATCTCGGCGTACTTCCACCGGGGAATTTCGATGGAGCGCATGACCGCGGGCACATTGGGATCCTCGGCGAACCCGAAGCGGGCGATGACCCGATAAAAGCCGCCCCCGAGCTCTTCCACCGACACGCGCTCTTCCTCGTCCACACGGGGGATCTCCATGGTCTCCACGGTCATGAGGATGACGGTTTCGTGGAGGACCTGGTTGTGCTTGAGGTTGTGCAGGAGAGCCCGCGGAACACCGGGTGTCTGGGTCATGAACACCGCCGTCCCCGGCACACGCACCGGCGGGTGCTCCAGAACAGAGGGCAAAAAGTCCTCCATGCGGATCTCCCTGTCCCGGAAGCGCCCCATGAGGGCCGCCCGCCCTCGCTCCCAGGTGGTCATGGCCGTGAAGACCACGCCGGCCACCAGGAGGGGGAACCACCCCCCGTGAGGGATCTTGGGGAGGTTCGCACCCCAGAAGGCCACGTCAATGAAGAGCAGTGCGGCCGCGATGGCAAAAATGATCCACCGCGGCCAGCGAAAGCGCAGGTGGGCCACCACAGCGAAGAGGATGGTGGTGAACACCATGTCGGTGGTCACCGCCACGCCATAGGCCGCCGCCAGGCGTCCCGATGACTGGAAACCCAGCACCAGTGCGATGCAGGCGATCATGAGCGCCCAGTTGACAGCGGGCATGTAAATCTGACCGACCTGCCGCTCGGAAGTGTGCTCCACGCCCATGCGCGGGAGATATCCGAGCTGCACGGCCTGCCGCGTCAGGGAGAAGGCGCCGGAGATGACCGCCTGAGATGCGATCACCGTGGCCGCCGTGGCCAGGAACACCAGCGGGAGCGCCGCCCATTCCGGCGCCATGACGAAGAAGGGATGCTCCGCCGCCGCCGGATCGGCGATAATGAGGGCCCCCTGCCCGAAGTAGTTGAGGACCAGCGCCGGAAACACCACCGCCGACCAGGTGAGGCGGATGGGACCTTTGCCGAAGTGGCCCATGTCGGCGTAGAGCGCTTCGCCGCCGGTCACTACCAAGAAGACTGACCCCAGGACAAGGATTCCCCGCGGCCCATTGGAAGCGAAGAAGCGCACCGCGTGCCCAGGGTCGATGGCGGCGAGGACATCGGGATGGCGGACGATCTGCGCGACGCCCAGCAGCGCGAGGGTGATGAACCAGACGAGGGTCACCGGGCCGAACACGGCACCCACGCCGCCCGTACCGCGCTTCTGGAACACGAAGAGGGCGATGAGAATGCCCACCGTGATGGGAATGACGAAGGGATGAAGGCCCGGCGCCGCCACCTCCAGCCCTTCCACCGCGCTCAACACGGAGATGGCGGGGGTGATCATGCTGTCGCCGTAGAGGAGGGCCGCGCCGAAGAGTCCGGCCAGCACCAGCCACTTGCGCGCGCCGCGCACGCCCAGCGGATCCTTCGGGATGACGAGGGCCGTCAGGGCGATGATCCCTCCCTCTCCCCGGTTGTCGGCCCGCATGACCAGGATCAGGTACTTGATGGAGATGACCAGGACCAGGGACCAGAAGATCAGAGAGAGGATCCCCAGCGTATTGGCCCGGGTCACATCAAGGCCGTGGGAAGCGTGAAAGGACTCGCGGATGGCGTAAATGGGGCTCGTGCCGATGTCCCCGTACACGACCCCGATCGCCGCCAGGGACAGGGCCAGGAACTCCTTCCTTGTTCGGGGGGCCGGCCCGCTCAAATCGGTTCACCTCCCGCGCGAACCGGCGTGACGGAACTTGTATGCTGCGCTACCCAGGTCTCCAGCTCCCGCCGGTACTCCCGCGCCGTGATGAGCGTGAGGATGTCCCCCGGCTCCACGCGGGTGAAGCCGCGCGGCACCACCGTCCGGTCTCCCCGTCTCAAAAGGGCGATAAGGATGTGGGGCGGAATGGGGATGTCGCGCACCTGCTTGAAACAGATCTCATGGTCGTCGGGAGAGACCTGGATTTCTACGTGGACCGGCCCGCTCCCCTCGGCGATGTAGGGTACGCCCGCCCGGCGTGACATGAGGCGCTGGTGTTCGTCGGAGAGCTCCTTGAAGGCCCACATCATCTCCGTGCGCCGCAGGATGCCCACCACCTCCCCCGTCTCGGGATTCACCACGGGCATGAGGTGCACATCGTGCTCTCCAAAGCGGCGGAACGCCTCCCGCAGCGTTTCGTCGGGACGGGTGGTCACCAGCGCGGTGGTCATGATGTCCCGCACGGTACGCCCGAAAAGGCCGTCTTCCAGCATGGCGCGCTCCAGGTCGGTGAGGGTCACCACCCCGAGGGCCCCTCCATCCTCGTCCAGTACCACCCAGCTCCGTGTCTCCTCGTCCCGGGCGCGGTCGGCCAGATCCTCCAACGGTAGATCCGGATCCACCGCGGGCACCTCGTCGATCATGGCGTCGGCCACCAGGATGATGTCCAGCGTCCCCATCTGGGTGTGGGGCGCCTTCATCCCGCCCAGGCGGCGCAGCTTGATGGAGTAGATGGAATCGGGGAAGAGACGGGAAGCGATGAGCTGGGCCAGCACCACCGAAAGCATGAGGGGGAGGATGATCCGATAGTTGTCGGTCATTTCGAAGAGGATGATGATCCCCGTCATGGGCGCGTGGGCCGCCGCCCCGAACACCGCCGCCGCCCCCACCAGGGCGTACGCGCCCGGCGAAGCCACCAACGTCGGCGCCACCAGGTTGGCGATGCGACCCACAACGCCGCCGGTCATGGCGCCCACGAAGAGGGCCGGCGCGAACACGCCGCCGGATCCGCCGGCGGCCAGGGTCACCGAGGTGGCCATCATCTTCAGGAAGATGAGGGCGATCATGAGCCCCGTGGTCAGTTCGCCTGCCAGGGCCAGTTCTACACCCTCATGGCCCACTCCAAAGAGGTGGACGCTTCCGAAGGTGCCCAGGGCGCCGACGGCCAGACCACCGGCCACGGCCTTGGCGGACGGAGACACCCGCCACCGCTCGAACCACTCCTCCATCCCGTAGACAGCCTGGATGAAGAGAAGGCCAACGCCGCCGGCCAGAAGCCCCAGCAGGAGGTAGAAGCCGAACTCCCAATGGCTCACCAGGGTGAACTGCTCGACCAGGCGAAAGGCGGGCTCGGCGCCCAGCGCGGCGCGGGCGGCGGCGGTGGCCGTCACCGCCGAGATCACCACCAGCCCGAACGAGCGGGCCGCAAAGCTCCCCAGGATGATTTCCAGGGCGAAGATCACTCCGGCGATGGGCGCGTTGAAGGTGGCCCCGATGGCGCCCGCCGACCCTGCCGCCACCAGGATCTTCACGTCTTCGGGCCCCAGCCCCACGATCTGGGCCACGGTGCTTCCCAGCCCCGAGCCGATCTGCACGATCGGCCCCTCACGACCTACCGATCCCCCGGTGCCGATGGAGAGGGCGCTGGCGATGGCCTTGACCACGGCCACGCGGGGTCGGATCCGGCCGCCCCGCTGCTGGATGGCGAATTGGACTTCCGGAACCCCGTGACCCATGGCCTCGGGAGCCCAGGCGCGCACCATGGCGCTGACGATGACCATGCCGACGGCGGGAACCACCAGCGTCACCACCCACCCGGGCACGGGGACCCCCAGGACACTCCCCATGTCCAGGCCCACCTCGAAGCTGACCCACTTCACCCACGCGATGAGCCAGCGCAGGACGATGGCCCCCACCGCCGCCAGGAGCCCCACCAGCACCGCCAGGGACACGGGTCCCACGGTGGTGGACTGGCGAAAGGCCAGGCGAAGTCTGCGGAGTGTGGGGAGGTGCAATCCAGCCTCAGGCCGCTGAGCCGCGAAATCTCGAGGACCCACGCGCGCCGAACCGACTGCGCGTGGGTCGGCAACAAGGCTCAAAGGTGGTGCCTGCACCCCGGGCGGTAAAGGGAGCATCCCTGCGGCGCAGGCGACCTCCCCGGATCAGCGCTCCCGCATCAGGCGAAGGGTGTCCGCCGGGTGGAGGTCCGGCTCCACCGGAACGGGGTTCCCCTCCTCGTCCCACATGCGGATGGCCAGGCTGCGGCCCTGGTAGTATTCAGCCTCAACGGCGGGCTGCCCGTTGGGATACCAACGGCGGTACGGGCCATGCACCTTCCCCTTGTCGTAGGACCCCTCCACCAGAAGCGTACCGTCTTCGGCCCACTCCCGCGTCGGCCCGTGGGGAAAACCGTTCCGGTATTCCCGTTCCATACGGAGTTGACCGTTGGGGTGCCAGCGCCGCAGTGTGCCGTGGAGCGCTCCGTTCAGATAGGTGGCCTCGCTCTCCAACGTACCGTCGGGATACCACGTACGGGTCACGCCGTTGGGTTTCCCGTCGGCGAGCTCCTGCTCCTTGATGAGGTGGCCTTCGGGGTCCCACTCGCGAAGGATGCCCCGGGCGGTGTCGGCGCGAAATTCCTCACGGCGGCGGACGGTCCCGTTCTCCCAGAAGTCGACGCGCTCGCCTTCCCGCAGCCCCTTGCGGAACTCCAGCTCGTAGGCCACGGCGCCCGAGGGGTAGAATCCCCGCGTCGTGCCGTCCAGAAGTCCGCGACGATAGTGGGCCTCCCGCGCCACCACATCGGGAGCGGCTTCCATGGTGTCGGGGAAGGGCAGGCGAACCGTTCCGGTAAAGGGCTCGTCCGTCTCGACCACGTACACCACGCCTTCCCGTTCTTCCACGGCGGACGCGTCCACACTCGGCCCTCCGCACCCGGCCGGAAGGAGAACGATCATCAGCCAAAACCCGGCGACAACGTGACCCTTTCGGCGATACACAGGCATCCCGTGACCCTCCCTTTCCCCGTGCGGCACATGCCGGATCTGCTTTCCTTCGGACGCGGTCCCGAATTCGGACGCGGCCCGGATCCCGACCTCCATCTGTGGCGGCAGACGGGGCCGGGCCCGAATCTCGGGCCCGGCCCCGTCCGGGTCCAGCCCCGGGGGGGGCGCCGCCCCCCCCCGGCGACCCTCAGCGGGCAGCCGCTCTCACCCGCGGGCTCCTTCTCGACGGCGTGCTCGCTCCCGGTCGCGCTCCGGACCTTCTGAGCCCGCCCCTGTCCGCGCGTCGAGTGTTCGTACCACTGCGGATTGCCGGACTCCACGGCCTGCGGGCTCCTGTGCTCGGGGGCCTTGCCGCCCTTCTGCGCCTTCTCGGCCTTCGACTCCGGCTTGGCCTTCGCGCCGCGCTCGGCCTTGCCCTCGGCGTGGGCCTTGTCCGCGGCGTCGGCCTTGCCTCCGCCCGCGTGCGCGGGCTTGCCGCCCTTCGCCAGCGCAGCGCCCGGGAGCAGCGGCAGAGACAGCGCAACTACCAGTGCAGCGAGCTTCGAGTTCATGATCAGACCTCCTGCGCGCGGAATGCGCGGCGTTCGACGGCCCAGCCTACACGAAACGCTACTGCGAAAGCAGCATCAGCATCTCCTGGACGAGAGGGTCGTTCGGGTCCTGCTCGGCGAGCTCCTTCAGCTCCTGGATGGACGGCGCCGACTCGGGCGCGTGTACGCCGTAGCGCAGCATGGTGCAGCGGATGCGGTTCGCGAACACCTCGGTGTCGTCGGGGAAGCGCTGCTGGGCCACGCGCAGCGTGGTCTCGCAGCCCTTGTAGTCGTTGAACCGGCGCTGCATGAGCGAGGCGACCATGTAGGGGAACTTGAAGTCCGGGTAGCGGCTCAGCACCCAGCTGAGCTCGCGCAGCGCGGCGTTCGCGCGCCCGAGCGCGACCTCCTCCGAGGCCGCGATCAGATGGGGGATGGCGTCCGGCTGCACGGCGCCGCTCTCCAGCGCGGGCACCACGCGCTTGAGGTAGGTGCGTGCCAGCTCGTTGCGCGAGTCGCGGTCGAACGCCTTCTGGAGCTGCGCCGTGCCGCCGGGGATGTCGAACTCGGCCAGCCGCAGCACGCCCAGGTTCCCCTCGACGTAGGAGCGCGTGATGAGCTCGTTGTACTCGAGGTCGATCTTGTCGAGCTCGAACATCTTCTCGAACTGTGCCCGCGCCTCGGGAATCCGCCCCAGCCGCAGCAGCGCGTGCGCCCGCTGCGCCGCGGCGCGAATGCTCTGGGGCCGCACCTCGAGCACCGCGTCGAAGTTGGCGATGGCCGCGTCGAAGTTGCCGAGCGCGTAGTTCACGAGCCCGCGGTCGAGCTGGAAGGAGGGGCTGAACTTGACCTGCGGCGCGATGTGGTCGAGCGAGGCCATGGCCTCGTCGAACTGGTTCTCCTGGTAGAAGGCCCGCGCCTCCTCCTGGCACACGCGCGCCAGGCAGCCCAGCTTCGAGTAGGACTTGGAGAGGTCCCCGCTCTCGGCGAGCTTGCGGCAGGACTCCACGCAGGGCGGGTCGGGCTTGGCGGCGGCGCCCGGCTTCGGGGGCGCGGCAGGGGCCTGCTCCTGGGCCGCGAGCGCCGCGGGCAGGGCCAGCCCCGCACACATCAGCGCGAGTCCGGCCCGGCGCCCCGCGCCCATCACCTGCGCGCGGCGCGGTCGAAGGGGTTCGCGCGCTCGATCGTCGCGCCCCGCTCGGCGCCGACGCCCACCAGGTCCGCGGGCACCTCCAGTGCATCCTCGATCCAGCAGATGTAATCGCGCGTGGCCGTCGGCAGATCGTCCAGCGTCTGCGCGTCGGCGATGGAGCGGTCCCAGCCGGGGAAGGTCTGGTAGATCGGCTCGCACGCCTCTAGGACGCTCACGCTGGCGGGGAATTCAGCCAGCTCGCGGCCGTTCACGCGGTAGCTGACGCAGACGCGGATCTCGGGCAGGCCGGTGAGCACGTCGAGCTTCGAGATCGCGAGGCTCGTGAGTCCGTTCACGCGCACGGCGTGCCGCAGCACCACCAGGTCGAGCCAGCCGCAGCGGCGCTTGCGTCCGGTGGTCGCGCCGTACTCGTCGCCGACCCGGCCCATGTGTTCGCCCGCCGCTCCCGAGTCCTCGGTGGGGAAGAGACCGCCGCCCACGCGAGTGGTGTAGGCCTTGGTGATT
>JBHHWB010000100.1:0-10110 GCA_046756305.1 Gemmatimonadota bacterium | reverse complement strand
ATTACTCGGACAGGCTCCTGGACATCTCCCCGAAAACGAAGTGAGGAGGCAGGTTCCTTCCATCGGCACGGAGGAAGGCCTCGAGAAGCCTCTCCAGCTCCCTGCGATCCGCCTCGAACTCGGCGGGTTGCGTCCCCTCCCGCTTGGGATCCACCTCGGCGGAAGTCTGAACTCCCCTGGGCCACCGCAGAGGGAGGGTGAATGCGACGAATCTCATGACGCGGCGCTGCAGGCCGGGCCGCTGTACTGGCACCTTTCTCTCCCCCAGCGAGGCCCGAAAGCCGTCACTCAGATGGCAGACCGCCTCGTGGGGCGTCATGCGCCCCCACCTGCGCGGGCTGTCAGGCCGAAGTCGGGAAAGTCGGGCCCGCACCTGCTGCGCCACCTCCGGATCAAAGAGGGTCCTGAGGAAAGTCACGGCCATACTCCGTCGTTCACGGTGTGCCGGAGTCGCCAAGGATCCAGGTCCGCACCGGGTCCACCCACTCGGCGATGGGACGGTAAAAAGCACCGTGTCCCAGCCCGGTGCGAATCTCCACCTCACGCTTCTCCCCAAGCTGTGGAGAGCGAGCGAAGAGGGGCCCGCATGACACCCCGATGGGATCGCTCTCCTCGAAGATGGAAAGGACGGAGCCGCGCACCTGCAGGCCTTCGTCTCCCAGAATGCCGGGGCCGCACGCCGCCAGAAAGACATATCGGATGGGCGCATCCAGGAGGTCCGACGTGTGCACCGCGATCCATCCGCCCTTTGAGAACCCGACGACGACCACGTGCTTCGGGTCCACCCCGGCATCCAGGAGCTTCCGCACCTGCCCGGCCGTGCCCCGGGCGGCGTCGCGAACCACGGTACCGCGGGCACGCTGCTCGCTCACGACGGTGGCTCCGGTGCGGGCAAGCTCCTGCAGGATCTCGTCGTACTCGTATACGCCGAAGCGCGGATGCGTGGGCCGCCGGCCCGCCTCCTCGATGATGCGCCCGTGCAGGTAGAAAACGTACCGTCCCGCAGAGTCGATACGGTCGGGAAGGGACGAAAGCACCGCGCCTTGTTGGGCGACGGTGGGGGCGGGAAGGAGCGCAGCGCACCCGCACAGGGCCAGAATCGCCCACAGAGACGAACCGATTTTCATGGATTTCAGGCCCGGCGTTCGGAGGGAAACGTGAGCCTATGCTACACCATGGATGTACCGCCGCAAGTGAAGGTTCTCCTCTTCCGTGAGGGCCAGACACGCGTTCACAAGGTCTCCGATAGAGACGATCCCCACCAGCGCCCCGTCTTCGACGACGGGTACGTGCCGTACCTTCCGGGCGGTCATCACCTCCATGACGTCGCCAAGCTCGTCCTCGGGGGAAGCGGTGATGAGGTCCCGCACCATGGCGTCGGAGACCAGGATGCGATCCAGTTTCCCCGCGTGTTCGGAGGTGAGGCGCAGGACGTCGCGTTCCGTGAGAATTCCCGCCGGCGCCCCCTCTCGCACGACTACGACACTCCCGATGTTGCGCTCCACCAACACGCCCACGGCGTCCAGGACAGACAGATCCTCCCGGACCGTAACCACCTCTCTCCCCTTGCGCCCAAGGATCTCTTTCATCTTCATGGCCGGATCCCTCCTTATCTATATTCCTGCAGCTAATGCAGGATAGGGATGTTGCCCTCCGAGGACCAGGATTTTCTTCGCGGAGCGCACACGCTCTATTTGATCCCTACCACCATGCTGTCCGGGCCCACCAGGTGCTCCACCCGGGTTTCCCTGAACCCGGCATCGCGCATCCAGCGTCGGCAGTCGGCACCGGTAAAATCAAATCCTTCGGGGGTTTCGATGAGCATGTTGAGGCTCATGAGAAGTCCGAAGGTGTTCTCACGGCGATCATCATCGATGAGTGCTTCGTATACCACCAGCGCACCGCCGTCGGGAAGCGCGTCGTAGGCCTTTCCGATGAGCATCCTCTTGTCGGCAAGCCCCCAGTCGTGGAGGATGTGGCCCATGACCACCACATCGGCCCGCGGAAGCTCGTCCTGGAAGAAATCTCCCGGGACGAAGTGGATCCGGTCCGCGGCGGAACTCCTCGCCGTGAACTCCTCGAAGGGCGGTTCAACGACGGGAAGGTCGAAGCCCACGCCCTGCAGGTGGGGGTGGGCCTCAGCCACCTGGACCACCAGGTTGCCCTCCGCCGTTCCCACGTCTACGAAGGAGGCGTAGTCCTTCCAGGGAAAGATGTGTGCGATGGCCTGGGCCGCGGCGTGACTCACCGCCGACATGGCCCTCAGGAACTCCCTCAAGCGCACGGGATCGGCATAGAGGGCCTCGAAGAAGGGCTCTTGCCCGTGGGCCACCTCGTTCTGCGGATGGCCGGTGCGGAGGGCCTGGGTAAGCCCGCCCCAGAAGGGATAGAGGCGATGATTGGCCATCTCCAGCATTCCTCCGATATAGGAAGGCTTGGCCTTGTCCAGAAAAAGATCCGTTTCGGGGGTGTTCCGGTACACCCCGTCTTCCTTCTCCAGCATTCCCATGCTGACCAGGGCGTCGAGGAAATCCCCGCCGCCCCGCTCGTGGAGACCCATGCGCCTGGTGAGTGAGGGAAGATTCTCGGGATGCTTTGCCAACTCGGTAAAAAGCTCCAATTCCACGGCGCTGAGCAGGGTTTTGGAAGCCCAGAATCCCATACCGATCTGCATGATGGAGTCGGGGGTAACGGAAGAAGCCACGGGGGTCTCCAGGAGATGAGAGGGTCGGCGGCGCGACGGCGGACCGTCACACGACAGCGTTGGCATAGTGTAGCCGACCGGGGCCCCGGACAAGAAAAATTTTCGGAAGGGCGGTCCCACCCTGCGCTCCCCCCGTTCCCCTACGTCCCCGGAAAAAGCTCCACGATGTGCGGCTCCAGGATCCACGCTCCTTCACCCGATCGCCCCTCCCCTCCTCTCCCGCCGGACATGAGAGTGAGCCGCGCTACGGTCACGGGGAGACCGGGTCTGGACGGCCCGGCGCTCCCGGGGTTCAGATAAAGAACCCCGCCGCTTCGTCGGATCTCGGGGATGTGGGTGTGCCCCGTCACCACCAGGGAGAACCCGGCCGCCTCCGGATCCAGATCCATTTCCTCCCTGATGTGGACCATGAAGGCCAGAGGCCCGGCGGGCATCCCCTCGCGCGGCTCGCCGTCCTCGGCGGCAAGGTCCACCACCGCCGTGCGGGGAAGCTCCCGGCGCAGTTCTCCCCAATCGGTGTTCCCGTAGACCGCCCGCACCGGGGCGATTTCACGAAGCGCCTCCAGGATGCGAGAATCACCCACGTCCCCGGCGTGCAGGATGAGCGACGTTCCCCGCAACGCCTCCACGGCCTGAGGGCGGAGAAGGCCGTGGGTGTCGGAGATGATTCCGATGTCGCGGCGGGTCGGCGGAGATTCCATGATCCTGGGAGCAGAGGCGGCGCGATAGAGGAGGAAAACCCCGACGGCGGATCACCGCAAGCTTGCCCCGGCCTCACCGGCCCGACAGGTTGCGGATTCCGGCCGGCCGCGCACGTCGCCGCGCGAGCACGGACGAAGGGTACGGGCGGCGGCCAGGACGGCGGCCGCGCACGTGCAGACCGTGGCCGGCGAGAATCGAGCAGCGAGGGGAAATCCATGGCGTGTGGACAGTGCCAGGGGATCGAACAGTTCTTCGATGACCGCACCGCAGCGCGGGAGCTGCGCCGGCTGCGGCGGCGAGGACCCTCGGCCTCCACCCGCATCCTTCTCGACGCCCTCCGAAACGAGGGGGCCGAAGGCGCCACCTTTCTGGACGTGGGGGGAGGCGTCGGCGCCATTCAGCATGACCTCATGGCGGCCGGCGCCGCGGGCGGTCACCATGTGGACGCGTCTCCCGCCTATCTGCGGGCCGCCCGCGAGGAAGCGGAGCGAAGGGGCAACGCCGACCGGATCCGGTACCATTACGGCGATGCCATTGAGCTCATGGACCGTGTACCCGAGGTGGACTTCGTCACCCTGGACCGGGTCCTCTGCTGCTATCACGACATGCCCGCCCTGGTGGATGCCACGGCGCCCAAGGCACGACGCCTCTACGGCATCGTCTTCCCTAGAGAGGGCATCCTCATGCGTGCCGGCACGGGAGCCATCAACTTCTTTCAACGGCTCCGCCGCCATCCCTTCAACGTTTTTCTCCACGGTACCCGCCGCATCATGGAGCGCGTCACCGGGCATGGGATGGAGGTGGCACTGTACCGCAACACCCTCCTCTGGCAGGTGGCCGTGTTTCGTAGGAGGTCGGACTGATCGTGGACCTGCGGTTTCATACCTTCGATGTCTTCACCGACCGGGCCTTCGGCGGAAACCCGCTGGGGATTTTTCCCGGCGCGGCGCATCTCCCCACGTCCCTGATGCAGAAGGTCGCCCGGGAGATGAATCTTTCCGAGTCGGTGTTTCTCGGTCCGCCGGAGACGGGTGGCGCCGCCCGGGTGCGCATCTTCACGCCGGGCGTGGAGGTTCCCTTCGCCGGGCATCCTACGGTGGGCACCGCCATCTTCCTGGCGGCGCAGCTCGACGTCGCCCCCCGCGAAGGGACCATCACCCTGGTCCTGGAGGAGAACGTGGGCCCGGTCCCCGTCGAAGTGCGCTTCGAGTCCGGACAACCGGTGTTCGCACGCTTCACCACGGCCGTGCTCCCGGAGCACCACCCTTCGCCTTACAGCGTGGATGCGCTGGCGCCCATGGTCGGACTGGACCCGGCGGACCTCTGCGATGAGGGAAAGCACACCGGTCCGCCGCCCGACATTCGGAGTTCGTGCCACAATCTGGGACCCGAGATGGTCTCCTGCGGCCTTCCGTATCACATCATCCCGGTGCGCTCCGTCGAAGCGGTGGGGCGCGCCATCCTGAACATGGCCCTCTGGTCGGAGATGCTGGCCGAAAGCTGGGCGCACCACGTGTACCTGGTCGCCGTAGGCGGGCACGGCGCCGACGTGGACCTCCATGTGCGCATGTTCGCGCCGGGGTCGGGGGTGCCGGAAGATCCCGCAACCGGATCGGCCGCCGCCGCCCTGGGGGGATATCTGGCCCGGGCCGACGGCCGCCGGGAGGGATCACTGAGCTGGCTGGTGGAGCAGGGCCTGGAAATCGGGCGGCCCAGCCTTCTCCATGTGGAAGCCGACCGGGCCGAAGGCATGACCACCGCCGTACGGGTCGGCGGGGCCGCCGTAGCCGTAAGCGAAGGAACCATGCACCTGCAGAACGCAGCATCATTCGAGGAGTGACCAGAACCATGCGTGATTATCCCACCGCCCCGCTGCCCCGCGGCGGCCGCCGGAAACTCCCCCGGAAGCTCTCGGGAGCTTTCTCGACCCTTTCGGCCGCCGTCCCGGTCGTCCTCCTCCTGGGGTCGGTGGCAGCGGGTGCTTCGGCACAGGAAGAGGGTGAGCTTAGCGGCGCCAAGGCGCTGGCCCTGCAGGAGGCGACGGCCCTCGAGTCGGAGATTCGCGATATGGCCATGGAGCTGTGGAAGTTTTCTGAAACCGCCCTTCATGAGTCCCGCTCCGCGGCGCTGCTCTCCTCGATCCTGGAAGAGGAGGGCTTCCGGGTCGAGCGCGAGGTGGCGGGCATGCCCACGGCCTTCGTCGCCGAGTGGGGGTCGGGGCGCCCCATCGTGGGCGTGCTGGCCGAATACGACGCCCTTCCCGGCATCGGCAACGAGCCGGTCCCGTACCGGGAGGCCCGTAAAGACGGACACGCAGACGGGCAGGGGTGCGGCCACAACCTCTTCGGCGCGGCTTCGGTGGCGTCGGCCATTGCCCTGAAGCGGGTGCTGGAGCGCGAGAAAATCCCCGGGACCATCCGCCTCTACGAGACGCCGGCGGAGGAGACGGTGGTGGGGAAGGTCTATATGGCCCGCGACGGAGTCTTCGACGACCTGGACGCGGCTCTGGAGTGGCATCCCGGCCAGGAAACCGAGGTGGACAACAATCCCGGTTTGGCCATGAACAACTTCCAGGTCGAGTTCTTCGGTCAGTCCGCCCACGGCGCCGCCGATCCCTGGAACGGGCGCTCCGCCCTGGACGGTGTGGAGCTCATGGACGACGGCGTGAACCTCATGCGGGAGCACATCCGCCCCACGACGCGCATCCATTACGTGATCCCCAACGCGGGCGAGGCGCCCAACGTGGTTCCGGCCTATGCCAAGGCCTGGTACTACGTGCGCGATACGGCGCGCGCCTCGGTGGAGTTCTACTACGACTGGATCCTGGACATCGCCGCAGGGGCGGCCATGGGAACCCGCACGAAACACAAGGTCCACCTTATCACGGGAGTCCACGCCTATAATCTGAACCGCCCTCTGCAGGAAGCCATGTACGCCAACCTGCGCTACGTGGGACCGCCCGACTTCACGCAGGAGGATCAGAACTTCGCCCGCAAGCTGCAAGCGTTCCTCGACGTGGACACGACGGGACTTTCCACGACGATCAAGCCGCTGGCCGACCACCCCCTCCCGCCGTCGGGCGGCTCGACCGACGTGGCCGAAGTGAGCTGGATCACACCCACGGCGGGGCTGCGCGTCACCACGGCCGCCCAACACATTCCGTGGCATTCCTGGGCCACCGCAGCCGAGCACGGCACCCCGGCCGGCGTAAGAGGCGCATGGGTCGCCGCCAAAGTGCTGGCCATGACCGGCGCCGATCTCTTCACGAACCCCGACCTCCTGGAGCGCGCCCACGACGCCTTCCTGGAGAAGACGGGAGGAAAGCCGTACGAGTCCCCTATTCCGGCGGATCAGCCGCCGCCCCTTCCCGGTCGGTAAGATGAAGCGTAAGACCAAGAACGTGGTCTGGGTGATCCTGGGCCTCCTCCTCCTGGGGGCGCTTCTCGGCTTCGCGGTGGCGCCTGGGATGCTGGGCCGCTCCATGAACGGGCTCACCGGTGAGGATCTCGTGAAACCTTCGCCCGCCGCGCGCGCCCTCCATGACTCGCTGCGCGTGGTGGACCTTCACTCCGACGCCCTCCTCTGGAACCGCAATCTCTTACGGCGGGGAAGCTGGGGCCATGTGGATGTCCCGCGATTGGTGGAGGGCCACGTGGCCGTTCAATCCTTCACCACCGTGACCAAGGTTCCGCAAGGGATCAACATCGAGGCCAACTCGGCCGAGTCGGACCTCATCACCCTCATCGCCGTCCTGGAGCGGTGGCCCATGCGCACATGGGGCAGCCTGGCCGAGCGGGCGCTCTATCAAGCGTCCAAACTGCGAGCCTTCGCCGACAACTCCGGCGGCCGCCTCACCGTGCTTCGCACTCGCGACGACCTCTCCGACTACCTTCGCCGCCGCATATCCGAGCCCGACATCACCGCCGGATTCCTGGGGATCGAAGGCGCCCACGCCCTGGAAGGGGACCCCACCAACGTCGAGCGGCTGTATGAGGCGGGATTTCGCATGTTCGGCCTCACCCATTTCTTCGACAACGAGGTGGGCGGGTCGGCGCACGGGCTGGAAAAGGGCGGCCTTACCCCGTTCGGCGCGCAGGTCGTAGACCGTGCCCAGGAGTTGGGCATCCTCATCGATCTGGCCCACGCCTCGCCTGCGCTCATGGATGACGTTCTGGACCGGGTCCACGTTCCCGTCGTGGTCTCCCACGGCGGCGTGAAAGGAACGTGCGACAACCGGCGTAACATTGATGACGGCCGCCTCGCGCGGATCGCCGCCGGGGGCGGAGTCGTAGGCATCGGACTCTGGAAAACCGCGATCTGCGGCAGGAGTCCGGCTTCCTGGGCACGCGCCGTGCACCATGCCGTGGACATCATGGGCGTAGAGCACGTCAGCCTCGGGTCCGATTGGGACGGCGCCGTTTCCAACGTGGTGGATGCTGCCGGGACGGTCTACCTTACCCAGGCACTCATGGACGAGGGCTTTACGTCGGATGAGATCCGCAAGATCATGGGAGAGAACGCCCTCAGAGTTCTGGCCGAGGTTCTTCCCGCGCCCTGAGCTGCTCGCGGCCGCCGGGCTCCTTCTTCTCGCTCCCCTCCCCGCCGCCTCTCAGGTTCTCGTGGGCACGGTGCTGGAGGACCGCCATTCCGAATCGGTTCGCATCCCTGTTTCGGGCGCCGTCCTGACGCTCCTCGATCCTTCAGGGAAGTCCCGGGGCCAGGCCCTTTCCGATTCTCTGGGGCGCTTCGTCCTGGCGCCTCCCCAGGCGGGGGAGTATTACCTGGAGGCGGCCCGCTTCGGGTATGAACCCACGCGCTCCCCCCTCCTCTCTCTGTCCATGGAGGGGACCGCCACGGTGGACCTGATGATGACCCCCGCGCCCATCGGGCTGAAGGGTTTCGAAGTCACCGTGGAGCGGGAAGCCCAGGAGTTCCTGCGCTCCTTCGGCCTCTCGCCGAAGGTTCTGGGAAATCGGTGGATCGACCGCCGGGACATCGAGGCCGTGGCCATCCGCCAGGACGCAGGTCAGGTGCTCCAGTGGATGAACATCGCCGGCATGCGGGTCATGCGTCCGGAGAACACATCTCCGGGAAGCGACGACATCGGGCTCTGCGTAAGTATCATGCGCGGTCGCACCGGCGGAGGCGCCGACCGCTGCGCCCTCAACGTCCTCAACGGTCTCCCCATCACCGGCCCCAACGCCCTCGCCATTGACCCCGACGCCATCGAGGCCATGGCGGTCCTGAGGCCCGCGGAAGCCACCACTTTCTTCGGCACCCTGGGTTCAGCAGGGGCCCTCCTCATCTGGACCCGCGCCGGACGGCGCTGATCCACCCGTCCGGCCCTGGCACAACTCCCCGCCGTACCGTAGGCTGATTTCGATCCGTGCCGGAGATCATCGTTCGTGGATCTGCCGGCGGCGCCCTCCCCGGGGTGTCCCGGGTCACGAACATCAAGCCAGGGTGCACGCACCATGCGACTTCAATCGAGCCCAAGCGCCGCCCAGGGGTGGGCGCGGCCCTTCGCCCTCGCCGCCGCCCTCCTCCTCCCCGCTTTCTCGGCCTTTCTCCTGACCGCCTGCGGCGGCGCCGAGCCGGGAGCAGGCGGCGGACCCTCCAGAGGTGGGGGATCCACCCCAGGGGAAGCCGCGGGCGTCCCTCCGGGGCCACCCTGGACCTGGAGCGAAGAGGAGGTTCTTACCGCCGTGAACCGGGTGCGGGCGGGAAGAGACCTCACCCCCGACACCTGGCCCGGCGGCGCGCGGGTGGCGGTTCTCTTCTCCTTCGACGTGGACAATGAAACGGTCTTCGGACTTCGCGACGGCGAGGTGAGCGTCGGGCCCCTGTCCGAGGGAGAGTACGGCCATCGGCGGGCACTTCCCCGAGTCCTCGACCTCCTGGAACGGGAGAACATCCCCGCCACGTTCTTCTTTCCGGCGTGGAGCCTGAAGATCGCCCCGGAGCAGGCGGCCCTGATCCAGGCGGCTCCCCAGGATCACGAGATCGCCGTTCACGGCTGGATTCACGAGCGCAACACCGCCCTGGATCGGGACACGGAGCGCCGGCTGCTGCGCCAGGCCGTGGAAGCAGTGACGGAGATCACGGGGTCGCGCCCGCAGGGGTACCGGGCCCCGTCGTGGAATTTCAGCCCCAACACTTTGAGTATCGTGCGGGAAATGGGCTTCCTTTACGAAAGCTCCCTCATGGCCGACGACCGGCCTTATGAACTCCTGCAGGACGGCGAGCCCACGGGCCTCATAGAGCTTCCCGTGGACTGGGTCATGGACGACGCGCCCCTCCTGAGCCCGAAGGGGAACGCCTACTCCTCGCCGCGCGACGTCATGCAGGTCTGGATCGACGACTTCGACGGCGCCTGGGAGGAGGGAACCCTGTTCCTCCTCACCACGCATCCCCACCGCATCGGACACCGGTCGCGCATCGTGGCGCTCCAGGGCCTCATCGATCACATGCAGGCCCGGGGCGGCGTGTGGTTCGCCACCCACGCCCAGGCCGCCGAGTGGATCCGGGCCCGGAACGGGATGGAATCCACCGCTTCCGCGCCCCAGCCGGAGGATGCCCCATGATCGTGTCCGCAACCGTCGCCCTCCTCCTGGGGATAGCACTGCATGCTCCGTCTCCCGTCCCGGCTGATACATCACCCCGTCCCCTGCGGGTGGACGACCTCTTTTCCCTCCAGCGCGTGG
>JBHHWB010000099.1:0-10195 GCA_046756305.1 Gemmatimonadota bacterium | reverse complement strand
CCGTAGCTACGGCTACGACGCGTCGTCGTTCCTACCATGAGCGCACGCAAGACCCGGGTACCCGTGACGGAGTCACGGGTGGCGCGGCCCACTGCATGACTCGGACAGGCTCCTAGCTCCGGATCAGCCGTCCCGGGAAGATGGCGTTGCACGCCATGACGTGGGTGATGGCCTCCCGGTCGTATTCGTCCCCCGACCGGTAGATGGAGAAGAAGCGCTCCAGCTTTTTCACGCGCTCGGGCATGGCACCCACGGCCTGAAGCCCGATGGAGATGCCGTAGTTGGTGAAGGCGAACTTCACGTCGGTGTAGCCCGGCTCCCTGCAGAAGTACCCGGGCGGATCCACCCACAGGCGGTCCAGCGCTGCCAGGGAGCGGGGCTGCTGCACCCGGGCCCACGGCTCCTCGGGAAAGAAGTGGGTCATCCACAGCATCATCCCCAGCGCCAGGTCCTGATGGATGACCATGGACTCGTAGGTCGTATCCATGATCCCGCGCATCTCGGCGATCTCACGGGAGAGCGCCTCTTCATCCAGGAGCCGGTAGACCACGTATCCGTGAAAGGCGTCCAAGCCGCCCAGGCCGTACCCCGGATAGGGTCCGCTCAGGTCCTCCAGCATCTTCCAGTGGACACCCACCCCGGGGATCACAAAGGCCTCGTGAATCTGGCGCACCAATTCCACGGCCGTATCCCGGCAGCGGGGGATCTCTTCGCCCAGCACGGTAAGGGCGTAGATCCACATGGCCAGGTAGTGGAAGTACTGGCCGTCCCGGTCCGGAGCTTCGCCGATGCGGATCCCCCGCGGCCGCCCCAGGACGCGGTTCACTTCGCTTACCACCCACTCGGCTTCCTCCAGCCACCGGGGATCGCGCAGTTCCTCGTAGAGGGAGACGAGGAGGACCACCCCGAAGGCGTCGGTCCACAGATAGCGCATTCCATTGGGCCAGATGCCCTGGGAGCGCATCCACTCCAGGCGCTGGAGCACTTCGGGCGCTCGGGATGGTTCCACGCTTCCGGCTGCCATCCTACAGCCCGAAGGGGTAGAGATCCGGCACGTCGTGCAGCTCGTGAGTAGGGATGGGCTTTACCGCCGTGGTGCGGTCCACCCACAGGTATTCGTCGAACTGCAGAGGCAGGACGGCGTGGAAGTAGTGGCTGGCCAACTCCGTCTCGGGACGGTAGATGACGCCGATGGCGCGCTCCAGGCGTGGCTCCATGAGATCCCGGCGCAGACCGGCGGACACGCCGCTCCGCAGGGGCAGGAGGAAGGCGTCCATCCACGTCTCGTGGCAGAGGAACTCGTAGCTCCCTTCGTGGGCGGGACGCACCTTCTTCACCTCCATGGGACCGTCCCAGTATGAAGCTGCCGCCACCGTACCCGAATCGGTGCCGAAGCCCACGATGTAGGCGTCGGTGCCGAAGGCTTCCCGGGAGAGCTGACCCACGTTGAGTTCACCCCTGGCCGCCATTTCCGTGACCGAAGCATCGCCTACGTGGGAGTTGTGCTCCCACACCACCACCCGCGCTCCGGAGCCCTGGAACTCCATAAGCGCATTGAGTGTGGCGAACATGTGCCGATCGCGCAGATTCCACGACTCGGCGCCGCCGTAGTACATGATGCGATAGTAACGCTCGGCGTCGGCCACCAGGCGCGCGTTCTGGACGGCGTCGAAGAAGCGTTCGTCGGAACGGCGCGCGTACTCCATGCGGTGCCGCAGGAGATCCGCGAGCAGCTCCACCACGTCGCTCTCACAGCTCCGGTAGGCGCCGGTGACCACGGCCCGACCGTAGGCGGCCGGATCTCGCTGCCAGGGCGTGAGGCAGGCGTAGCGCTGACGGGCGATGCCCGCCGCCTCGGGATCCACCTCGTCCAGATATCTAAGGACGGCGTCCAGGGAAGTGTACAGACTGTAGAGGTCGAGGCCCGCAAAACGCACCCGCTTGGCGGGAGGTTGGCGCATATTATGCTCGCGGAGCCAGTCCACGAAGCGGCGCACCTCGGTATTGCGCCACATCCAGGTGGGGAAGCGGCTGAAGGCCGTCCACTCCGCTGGGGGCACATCCATGTCCCGTACGTAGTGATCGATGCGGGCGGCGTCGGGCCAGTCCGCTTCCACGGCGACACAGGTGAAGCCCTTTTTCTCGATAAGCTCCCGGGTGATGCGGGCCCGCCAGGCGTAGAACTCGGCCGTGCCGTGGGACGCTTCGCCCAACAGCACGATGCGGGCGTCTCCGATGCGGTTCAGGAGCCCGTCGAGGGCGGCCACGTCGGCCGACGCCTCGCTCGCTCCGGCGCCGGCGATCCCCGCGCTGGCCGGTGCCGCGTTCAGGGGAACGGCCTCTTCGGCAATGCGCGCCGAAATCGTGGGCGGAAGGGCCGGTTCCGGCCGCGGCTCCTCAGGCTCCCGCCATCCTTCCTCGCCGATGAGGGGAACGAAGCGCACACCCCCCAGATCTTCCTCTTCGTACGCGTCGGGGCCCGTGCGGCGGATGCGGACCAGGCGCTGCACGCCCGCGGCATCGCCCACGGGGATGACCATGCGGCCCCCGACAGCGAGCTGCTCCTGCAGGGAGCGGGGAACCTCGGGCCCGCCCGCGGCCACGACAATGGCGTCGAAGGGAGCCGCTTCGGGCCAGCCCAGGGTACCGTCGCCATGACGAACGTGGACGTGCGTGTAGCCGTCGCGCCGCAGCCGTTCGGCTGCCTGCTTCGCCAGGCCCTCGTGGCGCTCGATGGTGTAGACCTCACCGGCGATCTCGGCCAGAACGGCGGCCGCATACCCCGATCCCGTGCCGATCTCCAGGACTTTCTCTCCCCCCTTCAGCTCCAGCGCCTCGATCATGTAGGCGACGATGTAGGGCTGGGAGATGGTCTGCTCTTCCTCGATGGGGAGCGGCGAGTCCTGGTAGGCGAACTCTCCCAGGTAGGAGGGGACGTACCCCTCCCGCCGGACCTTACCCATGGCCTGGAGCACCCTCGGGTCGGAGATGCCGCGCGCCACGAGCTGCTGCTCTACCATGGCCTCGCGGAGGCGGGCGAACTCCTCGACGCTGCCGGTGAAGGAATCGGTCGTGCTCATGTCGTCCTTCCTGTTCTCTCCGTAATACCCCCATCCGGAGGGAGGGATTCGCGGGTCCTCTACCCCCCCACCGCCTCCATCAGCCTGGCCAGCGCCCGGTTGAGTGCCGCCATCCCCGGGGTGTTGCCCCGGAAGTGTCCCAAGCGCACCACCACCAGGTCATGGCTGGGCACGATGAAGGCGCGTTGGCCGCCGCCGCCCGCCATGAAGTAGGCATCCCGGGGAAGGGCCCAGGCGCTGTCCCCGTTGACCCAGAAGAGGCCGCCGTACACCGGCTCCTTCCATGCCGGGGCGGGCGTGCGCACGAAGTCCACAAACCCCTCCGGCAGAAGACGGTCGCCCTCCCACACGCCGTCCTGGAGGTAGAGCATCCCCAGTCGCGCCCAGTTGCGCGCGGTTCCGTAGTCGAATCCGGTGAGGACGAAGTTACCGTAGGGATCCGTCTCCAGGACCTGTTTACGGATGCCGATGCGGTCGAAGAGGGCTCGCTGGGGATACGTCAGATACTCCTCTCCCCGGGCGCGCACCTTCTCCCGGATGATGTAGCCCAGGGTCAGGGGATCGGAGTTGCGGTACCGCCCCTCGGTTCCAGGCGGGAACTGGAGCGGGCGGTCGATGGAGAACCGGAAGACGTCCAACGGCTTGGTGTATACGGCCATGTGGTCGGGATACGGGCTTCCCGGTCCATAGTCCGGGTCCCGCGGCGCGATGAAGTGCAGGCCGCTGCTCATCTGCAGGAGATGGGAGATGCGGATGGCACCGCGAGGGTCGTCGGGATCTTCATGCCAGAGAGGCACGGGAGCGGGATCGTCCAGGGAGAACTCTCCGTCCCGGATGAGGAGGCCCACCAGGGTGGCGGTGAGGCTCTTACCCATGGACCAGCTCTCGAGCTGCGTATCCTTGTCGACGCCCGGGGCGTAGCGCTCGCCTACGATGCGCCCCCTGTGAACGACGATGAAGGCCTGGGTGAGCCCCGCCGAGTCGGCGAAGGCCAGGTCCACCGCCTCCCGGATACCCGCCGTGTCTACGCCGGGAGGTGGCGTATAGGGTGTTGTGCGGTCTCCCATGGGCCAATCCATGGAATCGGCCGGAGGCAGGGTGGTGCGCACCGGAACCGGTCCGAAGTAGGGGCGGTCCCGTCCCGGAGGCAGGAGGACGCAGCCCTGATCCCCCATGTAGCGCGCCGCACCCGAGAGGGTGTCGGCATAGACCATGCGGACGATGCCCGTTTCAGGGTCGATGAACGGGCCGCGCACGGCGGGCAGGATGTCCTCGGGCACCAGGAAGTAGCCGCTGTTCACCACCGCTTCCTCGGGATCGCGCCCCGAGACGTAGATGGCCGAACACATCACCTTCGCGTATCCCGAGAGCCCCAGGTCGGCGGGGCTCCCGGGCGCGCGACTTGCCGGGATATAGGAGAACTCGCCCTCCGATGACGGGGCGCAGGAGAGGGCGGCGAACGCCGTGGCGGCGAACAGGGCGGTGCAGACCACGAGGCGAACGGGGGGGCGTGTGGGATGTGCGCGCGTGGCGCTGGTTCTGCTTCTGGCGAACTCCCGCGTCATGGCTTCTTCCTCCACGTGGGCCAGAGGGGGTGGGCTTCGGTGTTGAACACAATCTTCCGGAAGGGCAGGGCGCCCGGATCGGCCAGGAGATAGGCGTACTTGAGCGTCTCGGCCAGGAAGAAGGACTCCATGGCGTCATCCTTCGCCTTGGTACGAACGTCGCGCAGATGGGCGAACCCCGCATCGGTGCGCGTCCAGCGCACAATCCTGTGGAAGATGTCGCGGCCCATGTCCCGCCAGCGCTCGTCTCCGGTGAGGACGAAGAGCACGTAGGCCGACTCCAGGGCTTCGGGCCGCAGGGGGTAGCCGGGCCAGACCACCTCCATGGCGGTGTAGTCCAGGACTTCCGGCTCCACGTCGAAGGTGGTCCACATGGCGTAAACCGATTCCTGGAGGCGGGCGGCCTCCTCCGTTTCGCCTGCCAGGGCCAGGACTCCGGGAAAGAAGGCGTCCAGTGCTCCGAAGTGGGTTGCCGTGCGGGCCCCGGTGTTCATGTCGGCATGACCATACCAGAGGCGTCCGCCCACTTCGTCGGCCAGATAGCGGCGCACCGGGCCCACACTCGCTTCCCACATCTCCCGCAGCGCAGGATCTCCGAAGAGCTTCCACCCCTTCAGGAGGTACTCGTAGTAGGAATCGATGCGGCCGCTGATGTGGCTGTCCGTGTCCTGCCAGGCGCCCGTATCCGTATCGATGGTGGTGCCCACCAGGCCCAGGGGGGAGCGGCGCTCGAAGATGCCCTGCAGGGCCCGGCGGGCCGCGCGGTGGTATGTGGGATCTCCGGTGAGACGGGAAAGGGTGCCAAACTCGAGAAACAGCGTTCCGATCTCAGCCGGATTGCTGACGGGCCACTCCTTGCGACCGGTGTGTAGGTTGACCCGCACGTACGGCATCCCCGTGGCCGTCTCGAAGGCGGGGACGAGGCGGTCGGCAAGATCCCGCGCCAGCTCCAGGAAGCGGGGGTCTCCGTCGAGCTGGTAGGCCGAGAGGAGTCCGCCCAGGAGGCGGATGGTCACCTCGAATACCTGAACAGAGATGTCGTGATCGAAGTCCAGGCCGTCCAGGACCAGGCTGCGGGCCCGGGCTGCCGCGCGCGGCATCCCCGCCAATACAAAGGTGTCGAAGGCGTCCACCGGCGTCATGAACAGAGAGACGCCGTACCAGTCATGGGCCGTACGGCTCAGGGGGCGCAGAGCGTCGTGGCCGGCGGCGTAGCGCAGATAGCCGTCCCAGGCATGGCGGATGGCTTCCCGCACCTCATCCCGGAATACCGTATCCACGGGCAAAGACCCGATGCGTGCGGCCAGGGTGGGGAGAGCCCGGACACCTGGGGTCCCACCTGCCGCCCGGGTCGCGCGCGCCGTCTGAGTCTCCGTGGGCCGAGTCCCCGCTGCGCCCGGCGTCTCTTCCACGGATGAGCTCTCCGACACGGATGAGCTCTCCGAAGGCGGCCGGAATTCGGGAGCCCGCCCCCATTCGGGGTCGGGGGCCTCGCCCATCTCCAGGTAAAGGACCCCGCCGGCTGTCATGTCTTCATGGCGGAGGTAGCTGTACGGCCAGGGCCTTCCGTTGAGGCGGGCCGAGCGGATGTAGCGCCGCCGGGCGGAGGCGCCCGGCGCCACGATGCGGAAGGTGCGGCCTTTGCCCACGGCGATTTCCGCCTCCTCGAAAAGGGGGGAGCCCAGGACGTACACACCTCCCACCGGGTTCGCCGGATAGAGGCCCAGTGCCGACCAGACGTACCACGCCGACATCTGTCCGCAGTCCTCATTCCCCGCAAGACCGTCGGGCGATGCGGCGTACTGGGTCTCCAGGATCTCCCGCACCCGGTCGGCGGTGCGGTCCGGGCGCCCGGCGAAACTGTAGAGGTAGGCGATGTGGTGGCTGGGCTCGTTGCCGTGCGCGTACTGCCCGATGAGACCCGAGATGTCGGGAGATACGTTCTCGCCGACGATCTCCGAACTCTCTCGGAAAAGCTCGTCCAGGCGCCGTACGAAGGCCGAGTCTCCGCCCATGGCCGCGATGAGGCCAGCGACGTCGTGGGGCACGAACCAGGTATGCTGCCATGCGGTGCCCTCGGTATAGTCGGTGCCGCGGCGGTGCTCGGAGCGCCGGGGATCGAAGGGCTCGCGCCATGAACCGTCGCTGAGGCGGCCCCGCATGAACCCCGTGGAGGGATCGTAGACGATGCGCCACGCACGGCTGCGCCGCTCCAGGCCCAGGGCGGATGAGAAATCTCCCAGGGTTTCGGCGAGCTGGGCGGCGGCCCAGTCGTCGAAGGCCAGCTCCAGCGTCTTGGTCACCGACTCGTCCTCCACGTCGGCGGGAACCCACCCGTAACGCCGGTAGGCCGCCAGGGAGCGGTAGTCGCTGCGCAGGTCCGCGAGGACAGCGCCCAGGGCTTCTTCACTCCGTCCGCCCGCCAGACCCTTGAGGACGGCGTCGGCCAGAACGGGGACGGCGTGCTGGCCCGTCATGGTGCCCGTCTCATTCCCCACCAGAGACCACACGGGAAGGTGCCCCGACTCCTGGGCGAACCCGAGCATGGTGGCGACGAAGTCGGGCACCCGTTTCGGGTCCAGGAGGGTGAAGAGGGGGTGCGCCGCCCGGAAGGTGTCCCATAGGGAGAAGATGGAGTAGCGGGTGTAGGAGGCTCTGCGGTGGATGCGGCCGTCGGCGCCGCGGTAGCGGCCGTCCACGTCCTGGAAGAGGATGGGGGCGAGACCGGTGCGGTAGAGCGCTGTGTAGAAGATTATCCGTGCCTCGTCGGTGCCGCCGCGCACCCGCACGCGGCTAAGCCGCCTCCGCCAGCGGCTCTCTGCGGCGCGGCGAACGGCGTCGAAATTCGACGCCTCCGCCCCGGGGGTCACCTCCGCGTCCAGGCTGAGCTCCGCGTCCAGGTTGAGCTCCGCGTCCAGGTTCGCCACCGCGCCGGCCCCATCCACGTACGAGAGACCCACCGCCACGAGCACGGGTTCACCGCCCGCCCCGACCGGCCCCAGGTCGAGCCAGGCCCGCACCTCCTTTCCCGCCAGGGAGGATCCGCCCCGGCCCAGGGGGAGATCCGACGGCGGCACACCGTGTCCCTCGATGGACATGGCGGCGTCGGCCATGCGGATGCCCCGAATGGGCCGGTCGGCGCGTAGGGCGAAGAAGACGCGCTGGTCCCTGGCCCACCCGGTGGAGTAGCGCCATCCCGTCACCAACGTGTCTCCGTGGAGGCGGATGCCCGTATCCACGGGCCGGTCCCAGTTGGCGGCGTAGCCCAGGTCCACCACCAGCCCGGCCCGCCGGGCGGCGGGCGGGTAGGTGATGCGGTGCAGTCCGGCGTGCTCTGTGGCGGTCACCTCCACCGTGATTCCCGAAGTCACGTCGGGATGGGGTCCGAGCGGGCCCCCGAGGCGTACGCGATAGTAGCCGGGCTGGGCCGCCTCCATCTCGTGGGTGAAACGCGCCGCGTAGGGCCGCTCCTCACGCGAGGCATACCGCCCGCTGACGGGGACGGGCGCCTTCACCGGCTGCACCAGGATGTCCAGTAGATCTCCGATTCCCGTGCCCGAGAGGTGGGTGTGGCTGAACCCCACGATCACCGAATCGGACCCGTGGTACCCCGACACCCAGTCCCAACCGCTCCTGCCGTTATCGGGGCTTACCTGCACCATCCCGAAGGGAACGGTGGCGCCGGGATAGACGTGTCCGTGTCCTCCGGTGCCGATGAAGGGGTCGACCAGCGTCGCCGGATCGGGAACGCCCAGGTTTGGAGGGTGATCGGGTGGGGCGCATCCTCCAGAGAGGAAGAGGAAGAGGAAGAGGAAGAGGCGGAGGGGGAGGGCGAGGGCGCGGCCGCGGGCAAGGCTGAGGCCGTGGAAGAAGGCGGCTGCGGACGGCGTTGTCCGTGCCGCGGGCGCGCCGGCTCCGGCACGCGGGCTCCCACCCCTCCCGGCAGGCCAACGCCCCTTCTGCCGCGACATCCTCATCCCTCCAGGAGATGGGGGCGGGTGCGCAGCACCTCCAGGATCAGTTCGCCGTAAAGGGTGTTGGCCCAGGCGAACCACGGCCGGGTGAAGTCCGCGGCGTCATCTTTGTGGAAGGACTCGTGCATGAACCCCGTCCCGGCGTGGGTGCGCTTGAGCGTCTGCAGGAGGACGGCGATTTCGTCGTCGCGGGTGCTGGTCAGCGCCTGCATGGTGAGCGCCAGGTGCCAGATGCGGTCCATCCCGGCGTGGGGTCCACCCACCCCCGACGCGGCGCGTCCTACGAAGTGGTAGGGGTTGTCCCCGCTGAGGACGAAGCTGCGGGTGCGGAGGTAACGGGGATCGGTGGGGGCGCACGCTCCCAGATAGGGGAGGGAGAGGAGGCTGGGAATGTTGGCGTCGTCCATGTGGAGGCGGTTTCCGAAGCCGTCCACCTCGTAGGCCCAAACATCTCCGTGGGCGGGATGCTCCACGGCGGCGTGCGCCTCCAGGGCCGCGGCCACCTCTCCGGCCAGCGCCTCGCACCCGACGGCGAAATCCTCGGGGAGCGCAAGCGCCCGCCACAGCTCGGCGAGTTGGCGCAGGCTCACCACGGCGAAGTGATTGGAGGGGACGAGGAAGGGAAAGATGGTGGCGTCGTCGGAGGGCCGGAAAATGGAGACGATGAGCCCTACCGGACGGATGGGGTTGCCGTAGCCGCTTCCCGCCACCGTGTCGGTCTGCCATGCGGTGACCCGCTGGAAGCGGTAGGGGCCGCGGCCGTTCTTGCGCTGCTGTTCCCGGAAGGTCTGCAGAACCAGGCGCATGGCCTCCGCCCAGGTGTCGTCGAAGGGGCGGAGATCGCCCGTGGCGCGCCAGTATCCGTGAGCCAGACGGATGGGGTAGCAGAGGGAATCCACCTCCCACTTCCGCTCGTGGAGTTCCGGCTTCATCTCCGTGAGATCATCCTTCCACGGGCTCTCCCCCGGTTCCTTGTTGAAGGCGTTCGCGTAGGGATCGATGAGGATGCAGCGGGCCTGGCGGCGGATCACTCCTTCCAGGAGCTCCCGCAACGCCGGATCCCGGGACGCCAGGGGCAGATACGGCCACACCTGGGCCGACGAATCGCGCAGCCACATGGCATCGATGTCGCCGGTGATGACGAAGGTGTCGGGGACGCCCCTCTCCACGGTGAAGTCCACCGTGGTGTCCAGCGTGTTGGGAAAACAGTTTCCAAAGATCCAGGCCATCTCCGGATCCGCCACCCGGCGACGCACCTCCCGAATGGTCTCTTCCACCGCCGGGCTGGAGAAGCGCCGATCCGGCGGAGGAGGTCGGCGGGATTCGAGGCTCTGAGGGCCGGCGGCGGAGAGTGCTCCCCAGCCATGGAGGGGAATCCCCGCGGCGGCGGCTCCTACGGTGCGGAGAAAGGTGCGGCGATCAGGACTCAACGGGGCAATTCCTTTTCCGGAGGACGGGCGTCGGCTGCATCAGAGTAGGAGCCTGTCCGAGTAATGCAGTGGGCCGCGCCACCCGTGACTCCCGTCACGGGTACCCGGGTCTTGCGTGTGCTCATGGTAGGAACGACGACGCGTCG
>JBHHWB010000098.1:0-10299 GCA_046756305.1 Gemmatimonadota bacterium | reverse complement strand
TGGGGCCGTGGCGTCCCCCAACGCGGCCCGCTGCATTACTCGGACAGGCTCCTAGCCCCTTCCGCCGACGAAGACCCGCGCGTCGGCCGCCGCCTGGGGCTCGGTGTAGGCCCGCAGCGCGCCGCCACGTTCAACGACTCCATCACCGGCACCCCCGTCCGTCCCAGGATGCGGAGGGGCTCGGAGCGGGAGGCGTATCCGCCAAGGGGGCCCGCGACGAGGACGGCGCCCACGGCCACACCATCTTCCGTGCGCCCCGTGACCTCGTTCATGAGCACCAGCGCCATATTGTCCGATTGGACCACCAGGGAAAGGCACCCGGACCGTACCCCCGTGCGCCGTCGGGCGGCCCGTCGCCGTGGGCTTTAAGATCGGCGCCGGCGCAGAACGCCCGCCCTGCTCCGGTGAGGATGACGCAGCGGAGCGATGCGTCGTCCTCCGCCGCCGAGAGCTCTTCCAGCAGACGCTCGTACAGGGGAAGGCTCACCGCGTTGAGCCGATCCGGGCGGTTGAGCGTCAGGGTGAGGAGGGGCCCCTCCCGCGAAATCAGAAGGGGAGCGCTGGGCGAGGCTACGCCGGAGTACCGCGTGAGAGAGATTTGCGCCAATATGTACTCCGGACCTCGGCCCAGGGCGCGCACGGTCAGCTCCGCCGACCCACCATCACCGACACCGTCAACCCCATGCGAAACACCTCATGAAGGACGCCCGGGCTCTCCGCACGCTCCTCCACACCCTGGACGGCCGCGGGTACAAGGCGTACAAGGGGATCCGCGGAAGCTGGCGCATGGGGCGGTGGCCTCTCCACGTGGATCATGTCCAGGGAGATCCTTTCGCCGTGCCCAGCCGGGTGCGGGTGGTTCTGGACCCCGAGGTGGCGGGCTTCCCACCTGCAGCGTTCGCCAACGCCTCCCGCGCCCTGGGGGTTGCCGCCTTTCTGGCCCGGGCCTTTGCCGCCGAGGCTCGCCGCGCCACCGCCCGCAACCGGGGGATGGGAACGGGCAGGAGCGGAGAGATCCGCATGGAACCCCCCGGCCAGGAAGTGGTGGCCCAGGCCGCCGTTCAGCTCCATTCCGACGGTTCGGTGGAGGCGCGGTTCACGGTGGGGCTCCCCGCCCGGGGCCGCACCATCCTGGGGCGGGCGGCGGCGCGGCTCCTCCTGGAAGACGTGCCCCGGGTGGTGGAGGCAACCCTCCTGGCCGCATCCCACCCGGCCGAGGAGATCGAGCGCCACGCCGCCACCAACGAGGACGCCGACGCCCTGCGGGAGCACCTCGACGCCGTGGGACTGGTGGCCTTCGTGGCCGACGGCGCCCGTCTTCCCCGGCGGAGCGGTGTGGACGACCGCCCCCTGGAGGGTACGGTGGTGCCTTTCCGCTCCCCCGACTCCCTGCGCGTGGAGGTAGCGCTTCCCAACGCGGGCACCATCTCGGGCATGGGGGTCCCTCGGGGCGTGACCCTCATTGTGGGCGGGGGCTTCCACGGCAAGAGCACCCTCCTGGACGCCCTCAAACACGGCGTCTACAACCACCGTCCCGGAGACGGGCGGGAACAGGTGGTCACCGACCCGGCGGCGGTGAAGATCCGCGCCGAAGACGGGCGCGCCGTAGCCGGCGTGAACATCTCGCCCTTCATCGACGGGCTCCCCCTGGGTGCCGACACCCACGCCTTCAGCACGCCCAACGCATCGGGCTCCACCAGCCAGGCCGCCGCTATCGTCGAAGCTCTGGAAGCGGGCGCGCGGGTTCTCCTGGTGGACGAAGACACCAGCGCCACCAACTTCATGATCCGCGACCGCCGCATGCAGGAGCTCGTGCCCAAGGCGGGGGAGCCCATTACGCCGTTCGTGGACCAGATTCGCAACCTCTATGAAGGACTGGGCGTGAGTTCCGTGCTGGTTCTGGGCGGAAGCGGCGACTACCTGGACGTAGCCGACACTGTCATCTCCATGGCCGAGTACGTCCCCATGGACGTGACCGAGCGGGCCCGGGAGGTGGCCCGCCGCTTTCCCACCGGCCGTCACCCCGAAAGCTCCATCCCGCCCTCCCGCCCCCGCAGCCGTGTGCTCACTCCAGGATCGCTGGATCCGCGTAAGGGGCGGCGGGACATCCACGTCCAGGTGCCGGATCGGCGCACCCTTATCTTCGGGCGCGAAACCATTGACCTGGCGGCTGTGGAGCAGTTCGCCTCCACCGCCCAGGTGCGGGCCGTGGGACGTGCCCTTGCCTGGGCGGGAAAGAAAATGCTGGACGAACCGTACTCGATGGAGAAGATTCTTGAGCAGACAATGTCCGCCGTGGAGCGCCACGGCCTGGACGTGCTGGACGACCGCTGCGTCGGAGATCTGGCCGCGTTCAGGCGCTTCGAGTTCGCCGCGGCCCTGAATCGCGTGCGATCCTTGCGCACCACGCCATAGCACCATCGCATCCGGTCACCGCATCCCATCAGCCGACCCACGCATCCGTCGGCAGCACCCGCTGAGATTTCCCGCCCCGTTTCGGAGGTCCGTCATGAACGCCCGCCGCAGCATCCGCCTCTCTTTCTTCCTGGCCTTCTTCTTCCTTGCCACGACGCCGCCGGCGCCCGCCCGGAGTCAGGAGACCACCACCGCTCCGGCGCCGGTCGCTTCGGTGGAGGGCATTACCGAGTACCGCCTGGACAACGGGCTGCGCGTCCTCCTCTTTCCCGATGAGAGCAAGCCGCAGGTGACGGTGAACATCACCTACTTCGTCGGGTCACGGCACGAGGGCTACGGCGAGACGGGCATGGCCCACCTGCTTGAGCACCTGGTCTTCAAGGGAACGCCGGATCACCCCGACATCATGCAGGAGCTCACCGAGCGCGGAGCCCGACCCAACGGCACCACCTCCTTCGACCGCACCAACTACTTCGAGATCTTTCCCGCCTCCGACGAGAACCTGGAGTGGGCCCTGGATCTCGAATCGGATCGTATGGTGAATTCCTTCATCGCCAAGAAGGATCTGGATTCGGAGATGACGGTGGTGCGCAACGAGATGGAGGCGGGGGAAAACAGCCCCTTCAACATCCTGCGAGAGAGAGTATTCTCCACCGCCTACATCTGGCATAACTACGGGAAGAGCACCATCGGCGCCCGCTCCGACGTGGAAAACGTGCCCATCGAGCGCCTGCAGGCGTTCTACCACAAGTACTACCAACCCGACAACGCCATGCTGGTGGTGGCGGGCAATTTCGACCCGAACCGCGCCCTGGAGCTCATCCAGGAGAAGTTTGGCTCCATCCCCCGCCCGGAGCGAACGGGCTACAACATCCTCTACCCCACCTACACCACCGAACCGACGCAGGACGGAGAGCGTTCAGTGACGCTGCGCCGCGTGGGAGACGCCCAGTACCTCATGACGCTCTACCACGTGCCCCCGGGGTCACACCCGGATTTCGCCCCCATCGACGTGCTGGCCTACGTCCTGGGCGATACGCCGGCGGGGCGCCTCTACAAGAAGCTGGTGGAAACCCAGATGGCGGCCCGCACGGGGGCATTTGCGTGGCAGCTTCGTGAAGCGGCTCCTCTCCTGGCCTACGCCCAGCTCCGGGAAGAAGGCGACATGCAGAGCGTGTGGCAGGCCATGGATGAGACCATCCAGGGGGTGCTCACCGAGCCGGTGACGGGCGAAGAAGTGGAGCGGGCCAAGACGGCGCTCCTGAAGCAGATCGAGCTTTCCTTCAACAACTCGGCGTCCATCGCCCTGCAGCTCTCCGAGTGGGGCGCCATGGGCGACTGGCGCCTCTTTTTCATCCACCGGGATCGCATCGAGAAGGTGACGGCAGACGACGTGAACCGGGTGGCCCATGCCTACCTGAAGCCGTCGAACCGCACCGTCGGCTACTTCTTCCCCACCGACAGCCCCGACCGCGCCGAGATTCCGCCCGTCCCCGACATCGAAGACCTGGTGAAGGACTACCAGGGCCGTGAGGCGGTGGCCCAGGGCGAAGCCTTTGACCCCAGCCCCGATAATGTGGACGCCCGCACCGTGACGTTTACGCTGCCCAACGGGATGGAGGTGGCCCTCCTGCCCAAGGAGACGAGAGGGGACGCCGTCGTGGTGCGCCTGCGCCTTCAGTTCGGCGATGAGGAATCCCTCATGAATCGGGGACCGGCGGGGGACTACGCGGCCAACATGCTCATGCGCGGGACCACAAAGCGTACGCGCCAGCAAATCCAGGACGAGTTGGACCGCCTCAAGGCGTCCGGAGGGATCGGGGGCGGCAGCACTCTGGGATCGGGCCAGTTCACTACCGTGCGCCAGAGCGTAGCCGACGTGATCCGCCTCATGGGTGAGATCGTGCGCGAGCCGGCATTCCCCGAGAGCGAGTTCGAGATCCTGCGTGAGCAGCAGGTGGCGTCGCTGGAGGAGAATCGATCCGACCCCTTCGCCCTGGCCCGGATCGAGCTGTCGCGGCACATGGATCCGTGGCCCAAGGGGCATCCGCGCTACACGGGGACCATCGACGAGCAGATCGCCGACGCTCAGGCCGTGACCCTGGACCAGGTGCGCTCCTTCTACAGTGACTTTTACGGACCCCAGAGCGGCAATATCGTGGTGGTGGGGGATTTCGATCCCGAAGAGATCCGCTCCGTCATCACCGAAACCTTCGGCGACTGGGAAAGCCCTCACCCGTACCAGCGCATCGCCTCCACCTTCAAGGACGTGCCCGCGGAGAACGTCTCCATCGAGACACCGGACAAGGCGAACGCCATCTTCCTGGCCCAGCAGAACCTGGAACTCAGGGACACGGACCCCGACTATCCGGCGCTGACCCTGGCCGGATACATGATCGGAGGCGGTGTGATGAATTCGCGGCTGGCCCGCAGAATCCGGGTGAAGGACGGCCTCTCCTACGGAGTGGGAGGCGGCATCAGCGCGCATCCCATCGACCCGGTGGGGCAGTTCGCCGCCTTCGCCATCTACGCGCCGGAGAACGCCGCACGGCTGGAAGCGGCGTTCCGGGAAGAAATGGAGAAGGTGCTCGACGAGGGCTTCACGGAAGAGGAGCTGCAGACGGCCAAGCAGGGTTGGCTCGAATCGCGCCAGCTCTCCCGGGCGCAGGATCCCAGCCTGGCCTCCCAGCTTTCCAGCAACCTGTATTTCGACCGCACCTTCGCCTTCGCCAAGGATCTGGAGGAAAAGGTCGGCGCCCTCTCCGTGGATGAAGTCAATGCCGCCGTGCAGCGCTTCCTGGACCTGGAGAAGATCACCATCATCAAGGCGGGCGATTTTGCCGGAGCGGGAAAGAAGATCGGCGTTCCCTGAGCCCGGCTCGAGGGCCAGCGCGGCGGCGCCTGTGGGCGGCGCCGGCGCGGCCATGGACAGGCCGGCGGGCGCAGCCGAAGGCGCGCCTCTCCCCGGGCTGTGGCTCCCGGCCGACGGCGGGTGGAGCATGGCGTGGGTGGAAGGGGAGCGGGCAGCCGCCTGCCTGGAAGCCTCTTCCCCGGTGGCGGCCGCGCCGGATGCACGGGATGCGGAGGCGCACGGCCCCGGCTCAGCCCGGGTCGCCGAGGTCTGGATGGACGGGCGATGCGTGGCCCGGGACCTCACCGGCTGGGCCGTGCGCCCGGCCTATCTGGCGGCGGGCGCGCTCGTAGGGGCTGCCCCGTCGCGGCACGACGCTGGCACCCGGGAGGAGGGAAGCGGCGCACTGCCCGACCTCATCCTGGCAGCGGCGCGGCTGCCCCTTCTCGTCTGCAAGTCGGGCGGGGGGGGAGCGGGCCACGGTGCGGCTGCGGAACCGGTGGAAGTCACCCTCTTTCCCGGAGCGTCGGGGCCCATCGCGTGGGACGCCGCCGGTGATACTCTTACGGCGCGCCTGGAGGGTTCCGAGGGGGACGACGGATTCACCCTCCGCCTGCGTTTCGGTCCGCCTCCCACCTCGTGGGAGGTGGAGCCCGCCAGCCCGGAGGGCGGCCTGAGCGTGCGGGCCGGGCCGGCCGCCACCCTGCTCCTCGCCGGAGGCGCGGAAACGGAGAGCATGCGCGCCCTGGAGGCGGCTGACTTCCTTCCGGCCCACCTTCGCCAGGCCGCGCAGCCCCCCGACGAGGGGCTGCACATGGAGGTGGCGGGGGGCGGCGGTTCGGATTCCCTGAGCCCTTGGAAGGTCCTTTCCTCCGCCCTTCCCTGGCTCCAGGTACGGGTGCGCCAGGCGGCCGAGCGGTGCTGGGCGAGCGCCGGCGTGGCTCCGGAGGAGCGCAAGGAGGGGGATGGGGCCTCCGGCGCGGCGCCAAGCTCGGCCCCGGCCGGGGCTTCAGGAAGGGAAGGGGCCGCCACCGTACACTCCCTCTTCCGGGAAGGACGGAACCGGGAGGGGCTCGACCTCCTGGCCCGCCTTCTCGACGAGGGGATGCGGGCCGGACCGGCGGGGCCCGCCACCTGGGATCCGATCCCGGGCCGCGCTTCCCGAGCGGAGGCCCTTCTTGCCGCGATGGTGGACGGCCTTCTGGGGTGGGCGCCCGACCGGGAGGCCGAACGAGCGGTCCTTTCCCCTGCCTTCCCCGGCCGGGTGGAGGACATCACCGTCGAGGGCCTGGAGGTGGGCGATGCCCGCCTTTCGCTGACCCGCCGGTACCGCGGCGGCCGTATCTCCTACAGGCTCGAGCCCACTGGGGGCCGCACGCCTCTCCGACTCGTCTTCTCTCCGCGCCTGCCCGCCGGCGCGGTGCGGGAAGTGTGGCTGGATGGGGCGCCTGGGTCTCTGGACCGCATTCCCGTCGCGGGAGGAGAAGAGTTTCCCGTCCAGTTGTCGCTGGACCGGGGTCGCCGCGTGGATTTCCTGCTGGCCGAATAACCGGCCCGGGCGCGCCGCTTCCGAGCTGCCCCTTCCCCCTATTCCTCTGCCGGCTTCTCCACGTAGCCGTGCTCCTCCAGAAGCTCGCGGAGCTTCGCTTCCCGGTCGGGCAGCGCCGTGCGGGCGATCTCCCGGGCGAATTCGATCCGATGTTCCTCGGTTACCTTGTCCAGTACAACGATGGGTGCCCCGTAGCGCAGAAGGATGCGCTTGGCGTCTACGGCTACCGAGTCTGTCACATGCCCCCCCTTGAACCGCGGTCAGGGAAAAGGTGCGAAAAAGCCGCTAAGCATAATAATATAGAGGATCGGATGTAAACGTCTGTTCCATCCCACAGCGAGATCCCGTGGCCCGCAGGCCCTTCCTCACCTTCCTCTTTCTGGTCGTGATCCCGGCGACCATGGCTGCCGGGGCGGCCCTGGGCGCAGCCCGGTCGGCCTTCCTCGGCCTCCAGGCCCAGGGGGCCGCCTACGCCCAACGCCTGACAACGCAGGCTCCGCCGGCCCTGCCCCCCTTCCCTTCGCGGGCGGCGGTCATTCTGGTGGGACTTCTCCTCCTCTTCATGGTCCTGGTCGGGTGGATCCAGCTCGCGCGTCCCGCGGTCCGCGGCGATGCACGGTCGGCGGTGGCCGCCGCCGTGCTTCCCTCCCTGGTTCCTGTGGCCCTCATCCTGGCCCTCGCCTTTCACCTGCGCAGCGAGTTCTCCGACCGGGCGCACCGGGAGGCCGTGGCCGAAATGAACCGGGGCTTGATGGCCCTGGGAAACGCGGACTCGACCCAGGCCACGAGCTTCCACGACAGGGCCGGAGATCACGTCACCCTCCTGGCCGGAGGGGGCGTCTTCTTCACCACGCACCCACGTCCCCCCGAGGGTCTCCGCACGATTCCCCTTCCTCCCGGTTCCTTCACCTCCATGGGGACGTTGAGGAGTCCGCCTGACTCCCTCCTCTTCGTAGCCCGCAGGGTGAACGGCGACGGCGCCGTAGTCCTCACTCGGCCGGTGCCCACTCAGCGGGCGGCGGCCCTCGCAGCGGAGTTGAATTGGATCGCCGGGCTCTACCTGGGGTGGATGGCGCTGTTGGCCGTAGGGGCGGGCCGGTTGCTCCTCTCTCGGACAGGCTCTTAGTGGATCTCCGGCCGGCGAGGTTCGTCCTCGCCCGTCCCCATGACGATGGGCGCGTTCAGGAGGAAGCGCGGCACCTCGACTTTGAAGAAGGTGCCGTCGGCGCGAACGAAGGTGTAGTAGCCCTCCATGTAGCCTGACGGGGACTGGAGCACGCAGTAGCTCCGGTACCCGTGAGACGCCCCGGGCTCCAGAAGGGGCTGCTCACCCACCACGCCCTCCCCGTCGACTTCCGTGTCGTCCCCGCCCGCATCGTGAATGTACCAGTGACGGAAGAGGAGACGTGCCGGCGTCTCACTCTCGTTGGCCACCTCCACCTCGTAGGAGAAGACGAAAGTGCCGTCGGTGAGATCCGAATCGGCCAGGGAAAACCCCGGCTTGACGCGCACACGGATCCCGTCGGTGGCTTTCTCGTAGTGGGTCATCTCGTTCCCGTCGCTCAACTACGGTCGATGACGATGGTGTGGGTGTTGCCCACGGAGAAGACGATGGCGTTGCCCAGAAGCTCCACCAGAGCATTGCCCAGCTCCGCGTCGTCAGTGGCCACGGATACACCGATCAGCCGCCGGGTGGAGGGATCTCCGGGCAGGCCGCTCGGCAGACTCCAGTCCTCGTAGTCCAGTGTGTAGCCGTTGCCAGAAAAGGAGAAGTTCTCCGGCAGGTAGGGGACCAGCTCCGGCGGCACGGTGCCCAGGGGAGCTTCGGAGGGCCAGGAGTGGTGCTCTCCGCTGTAGTTGAGGGCCGCGACGCGCACCACCTCCAGGTCACCGGCGATTTCGGCGGCGCGCGCCCGGGTGATCATGGTGCGCAGGTTGGGGATGGCCAGGCCCGCCAGGATCCCCACGATGGCCGCCACCACCATGAGCTCCACGAGGGTGAAGCCACCGCGTCGGGGGTCGGGACTCCTGTTACCCCCGTGCCTGGCTCCCGTGCGGCCTCCCATGGTCGGCCGCTTCCAACGGCTCATCACGCTCAACCTCCTGACAGCCGACCGGCCACAACGCCCTCGAAATCACCCTGGGGCTGGGACGAGTCGTAGACCACGGGGGTGTCCCCTACCACTCCAATCAACTGAAAGGAGTCTCCGGTGCGGTGGTACTCCATGCCCTGGGGAAGCGTCCTTCCAAGCTCCGCCACCGTCTCAGGCAGGCGCCCGTGATCGATGCGGTACTTCTCGATCTGCTGCGCCTGGAGCCACATGGCCACGCGCATGCTCTCTTCCTGGCTCGCCTGGTCGGGCCCCTCGATGGGGTTCATGGTCACGAAAGAGGGCGGTGCGATGAGGAGGTACAGGGCCAGGACCGAAAGATTGATCCCCAGGGGCAGCATCCACTTGGGCTGTTTCTTGGGCGGAGGCTTGGCGTGGGCCGACTTCTCCCGCTCGGCGGCGTGCTGCAACACCGCCGCGACGACATCGGCGGTTTCTTCCCCCGCACCCTTGGCGTGGTACGGGCGAATTTGATCGTCTGACGTCATACCCGTCGCGGGAGGGAGGAGGGGGTCGCGTCCATATCTAATAATACGTCAGGACCCTCCGGACCGCACCATCCGTTGGATCCCACATGGACGGACCCCTCTGACGTGCGTAGGTTCCACGCATGGGCGACACGAGTTCCGGCCTTTCCCGGTCGGTGGAGGATTATCTCAAGGCCATCTACGGGATCTCCCAGCGAGGGGATCCCGCCTCCACCAGTGCCATTGCCGAAGCGCTGGAAGTCCAGCCTGCTTCCGTGACCGGGATGATCAAGCGCCTGGCCGAGGCCGACCTGCTGGAACACGTCCCCTACCGAGGCGTGCGCCTGACCCGGGAGGGTTCACGCGAGGCCCTGAGGGTCCTCCGCCGCCACCGCATCATCGAGACCTACCTGTGCCGGAGGCTGGGATACACCTGGGACGACGTGCACGGCGAGGCCGAGCGCCTGGAGCATGCGGTTTCGGAGCAGCTCATCGAGCGAATGGCGGCGGCGCTCGAGTTCCCGAGCCACGACCCTCACGGGGCGCCCATCCCCACCAGCGCCGGACAGATCGAGGACACGGATTTTACCACACTGCTGGACGTATTGCCGGGCCATACGGTGCGGGTACGGGCCGTGCGGGATGAAGACGGCGAGCGCCTGCGCGTCATGGAAGCCCACGGCCTGACGCCCGGCACCCTCCTGCGGGTCGTGGAGCGGCGGGAGGTCGGGGCGGAGGCGGAAACGCAGGAAGGCCCGCAGCCCGGCGGCGCCGTAGCCGTCCGTGTGGCCGGGGCTGGGGAGGTCCTCCGCATGATCCCCGTGGATCTGGCCGGAGGGGTCTTCGTGGTGCCCGACGATGACTGACGCTCCGGCCGCAACGGACCCGCCGGGCGCGCCTGACGCG